>CAMWUJ010000004.1 GCA_947177405.1 uncultured Porphyromonadaceae bacterium
CAGCCCGTGATGGGTCAATCGGGGGTTCTTTGTAAAGTTACAAAATATCTAAGATATTGGCAAATAATCAGTTGGTTATTTTCTGAATATCCCTAACTACTTTTACAATAACAAAAAATTGAGGGCGGCTGGGTGTCCGTCCTCAATTAGATTAAGATGGTTCAAGTCTAATCTTTCAAGATCTTACTGATATCCATAAATTATTACCAGTTCTTTCTATAACCAGTTCTTTCCAAAATTATAAACTACTATTTAACTTATTTCATTATCTCTTTTTAGAGCGCAACTTTTGAGTATGTTGTCGAGCCATCCTCATGTTGATTTCGAAGAATATAAATTCCCTTTTCCGGATTTACAACGACATTACCTTTCAAGTCATAATAGGATGATGAAGTTATCGGAGAGCAGATAATTTCTTCAACTTCGGTTATTATTTCCTGGTTCTCCGGGTCAAGGGGATTTTGAGGCTCAGAATAATAGAGTTTGTCTCCCACCTTGTAGACTGCGCGAATAGTCACACCGCTCATAGAATCTTCCCCACTGAATTCAACAGTGGTCCATCCGTTATCCAGCATATTGATATATCCACTGAAGAATCGGAACGGAATGATAACCTTGTCTTCACCAATTCTGTATCTTGAAGCAGTGAAGGTATAAGGTTCCCCATCTACATCAATTTCAAATCCAAGATTTGCCTTATCCAGAACGTCTCCGTATATATTTAAAGGAAGAAGTTGGAAGGACAGGAAAGGATAGAGCAGAGTTTTATCGGAGTACTTCTGCGTCCATTGATTTTCTCCTTTAGTAAAGAGAGGTTTGAGAGGAGTAGGATCAATGTTAGCCGGCTGACGCTTCAGAGTCAGGTCGAAATATACTTCCCAAGCAAAATCATATACAGTAGGCGAAGGGCTTATGATAAATGATTCATTAATATCATCGGCCCACATCTCATTTGACTGAGCATCAAAGTTCATAATGATTTCGGGGATGATTGTGAAATCGTGCATCCATGTGTTATAACCGGGCATGAACTGGCGATCATCAAGGGCGGTACAGAAGTACTGGATGTAATCACTTTCTATTCCCAGGAACTGGCCTCCCTTAAAAGTTATTTTATCTCCATCAATTGTTCCTTTCACCCAACTTTCTGGATACATGGCGCTCAAACCTTGAAGAAAGATTTCATTCCCTGACTTGGCTCCTTTCACTATTTTATATAATTCGGAGCTTCCACTACGGTAGGAGTTATCCTGATATTTAATAGCCACTTCAAATCTTTCTGCAGCATCCGGAACAACTACAAGTTCTTCGGTAAACAAAGTGTATTTTACAGCAGTCTCTCCGTGTTCATCCCATGTTCCATCGGCTTTAACCAAACCGAACTCTACATCATCGGCCTGAATTAAATTTCCATCTTCATAGTTAAAAACCACTTTCTGTTCTTTGTCACTGAGTACATACGTATTGATCGTGTAAGGATATCCCCAAGTATCGTCAATGTAAGAATAGGCATCGAGTCGCATTACAGCTACATAATCACCGCTATACTCAAGCACCTGGGGGAAAGTGAAAGTCACTGTATTTCCGCTTCGGGTGCCTACAAGATATCCCTTAGTACCATCCGCTATTGAATTGGAAATGTAAATCTTCCCATCATATTCAGCTACATCGCAAAGAGTAGCCGTCATAATGTCATGTCTCACGTCGTCAGAACCCCACTGATAGAATTCCTCCCCGCTTCGAAGATAACTTTTCAATTCCGCACCGGCAGGAAGGTTATAAACCACTTTGTCGGCGGAAACATCGATTGATTCGGCTTGTGTTGCCACTGGCGCAAGGAGTGCTACGGTGGCAAGGGTAGTCAATAATTGTTTCATAAGTATATGTAAATGTTTGTATGGTTATAACTTAAATAATGGATTGTCATAATGAAGTCATTTTAGAGTGTGTTTACTTTTAAATGATTTTAGCACAAAAGGAGATTTTGGAGGGATTATTCAAAGTTGAAGATGGAGCATAGCGGGCTATGCGACTGATGAAACTTTGGATAAGCACCCAAAAGATTCTTTGTGATGAAATCAAGAATGTTTTTATAATTACATTTGTTAATTCGGTTTAAAAGGAAACACACTCTTAAACATCGGACGAAATTTTAGAAGAATCTAATGACTTCATTATGACATTCGAAAAAGATTATTTCTTATGCATCTTTTGAGATATTAATGAGCCGTTAGTGCATGTCAGTACAGTGACGTATATACCGGGCTGAAGATTACTTACATCATTAAGTTCCTCGACCTTAGATATCAGTTTCATACATTGACCATCTACGGAATATAACCTAATCTCCTTCACCAGTTCATGACCCTTGACTTTCAGATACTCCCTCAGCGGATTCGGGCCGAATTCAACGATATCCGTATATGCTGACCCTATAGAAGCAGATGATTTGAAGACTACATTTGAGAGAGTGGCTTCAGATTGCAGGTCACCATATTTAGCCACCACAGCATACTGATATTTCTTTTTATCTTCGCATTGAGCGAATCCATCATCGGTAAGGAATGTGCCTGTTGTTGAGCCAATGTTTTTCATATCATTAGCACCAACCTCTATTCTATACACATCATATGCGGTGTCAGGACGTTTAATTCTCTGCGCTTTAAGTGACTCGTGAAGAGGATCGGTAGCGGGATTGCCAAGATAGTCTCCATAAACGCGCAGCATAGGATGGATATCGGTCCAATTATTAAAATCTATCATATCTGTCGGGTTGTACATATCGTCCGCTGCCCAGAAATGCATAAGATCTTCAAAAGGAGTGGATTCATCAGCCTGTGATGCTCCTAATCCGATATAACCTGCACCACTGATGCCGAGGGCGAAATTCTCAACTTCAATAGGTTCATCGAGAATGACTGTAGTCCACGCGTTATCCGCAAACGGTACTCGTTCGGCAAGATAAAGCATCTGCGAAGGATCTGGATGGCCCTTAGCATCCAACTTCGTTATAAAGACATTAATATTGTCATGAGGTCCATTAGCGTCTGACAGATAAAATTTAATTTGCTTCACAAGGATTTTCTGACGATAAGTGGTGAAGACAGCTGCCCTCGCATGTCCGTGATACCATCCCAGGTAAATGTTAGGAATGCCGTTATCATGTTTGAACTCTACTAAGGGATGCTCCCAAGAAAGATTAAGTGCATTGTCGTTTAATTCTGCGACAACTTTGAATGGAGGTTGCACATCAGCCTTAAGGACTGCATCAAAATTCGTGTCGGTGCTCGGAATTTGGTATCCGTATTTCCAAAGAGTGTTGAAATGAAGAGCTTCGATGCGAAGTGTGTATTCTTCTCCAGTGTCACCATAGACATTCTTGATTTCATAATTACCTTCAGCATCAGTCAAGGCCGAATATCCGGCATATCCTTCAAGAATTACTTTGGCGCCCTCAATGGGTTCTCCACCCTCAGTTGTCACTTTTCCTCTAAGTGAAACCTGTGGATATGGAGTAAGAGTAATGTCAAGATTCATTTTAGAACCCTCCGCTACATTCACGGAGTTACCGCTTGAGGGGTAATATCCATATTTAGACGCAGAGAGAGCGCGATTTCCTGCTCTTACTTCTGCAAAGGAATAGGAACCATCCTTACCAGAGTTAGTGAAGAGCTGAGTTCCTTCCACCGCCACTTTTACATCATTAAGCAATTCTCCGGCAGTGTTTCTCACAACTCCTGCAACCTCTCCATGAGGGGCCTTGACTATATTAATCTCTGCATGAGCATAAGTTTTCCCAGCCGACCAATGAGTGGGATTTCCATTGAGAAGTGTTCCGGGTTCTGTGGCACTACCTGAGATGGAGCGATATGCATCATCAAAATGTACAAGGAATGGTTTTGTCACAATAAACTCATTGCTGCATTTGTAGGTCATTACTACGAGGTTACCTCCATTATATTTGAAAGGTTTATCAAACGGAATTGTAAATTTATATTCTCCGGCAGCCATATATACATCTCCCGAGAATACTTTCACAAACTCACTCGGAGTAAGAATTTCACTATTTGAAAAGTCCTGACGATCGGTTTCAGCCACATATACTTCAAAGTTTTCGCTCTTATATGGGTTGGAGAATTCAGACCAGAATGTAATTGAGTGAATATCACCTCCATCTATACCAAGTTCGTTGGCATAGTACATATTCTGAACCAATGACTCATAACTGTTGAAATCAATGGGGTTTGTCACAAAAAAAGCTCGTTTACCTTTGCCTATTTCTATTCCGCTATGATTATCATCGACCACGCTGAGATGCAATGTGTTTGAAACATTGTTACTGTCAATCTCGTCATTTCCCGATATAATTTTTGCATTCAGATTGAGCGTACCGGTTTTGGTCGGAGTCCAGTTGATAATCTGTTGTGCAGTAGCTCCCGAAGCCAGTGGCGAGAATTGTTGCGATGCATATTGATTGCCATTTTCATCCGACAGTTCAACCGTATAGTTGCCGGATTCAGATGAACCGAAATTCGTTACCGTAAGAGAGACCTCTTGAGGTTCGTTAATGGTTACGGTGGAATTGCCATAAAGCCCCGACGCCTTGAGGTCCGTGCCAGGTCGCGTACCGATGGCCACATCGTCGATCAAGAGAATAAAGTCATCTTTCAGCGGGCTTCCGGCGTGTCGGAGCACTGTCTTGACACGACAACACTTATTCGCGTATTCGGGAAGTGGCACCTTGATCTCTTGGAAATCAGCAGAGGGCTTATGAGCAGTATCAGTGCCAGGCTGCATAGAATAAACAGGTGTCCAGTTCTTACCCATATCATCGCTAACATATATATCAAGGATAGGGATTTCTGAACTGATTAAACCATCCAATTCCTGACCAAGAAGGTCGCAACTGATCAATTTATACCATAAAGAAAGTTCCGGATTATCCCCCATATTACAATAATGAGTAGTAAATCCAGCCTCTACCTCGGCAAGGGTAGTATAGAAACTACGGAGGTAAAAGCTACGCGGACCATTGTGACCACCTTTTGCATCAGTATTTACCGCACCCATTGATAACGACCATCCCTTGGGCCCACCGTCCTCGAAATCCTCTTCATGGAAACTACGGACAGGCACGTCGCGAACATTGGATACTACAAGAAGCTCCACTTCGGGATGGGATGGGTCTGTGGTTGACAACACATAATTGCCTACATATGGGCCTACCTTAGTAGGAGTAAATTCTATGGTAATGAATTCAGATGTCATCGGTTCTACAGTCACTGGCAACCCTATCACCCTAACCTCTGGGGAAGAGGATATGAGATCGACAACCATTTCCTTATTTCCACGGTTCTCAATTTCATATGAGGCAGTGAAAGTCCCGGCCACAAGGTCTGTTTCACCCATATTTACACCCCCGGCACCGAGATAGCTGGGCAGGGGTCCACTGCTGACCCTGACATCATCAATAATGGTGCCGCTCGTCATATAAGGGGAAACGTTGTGGAAGCCAAGGCAATATTCACCATCCTCTTCCGGTGTCCAGTTGATGGGATAATAAACCCATTGAGCGGTGTTATCTTCAATTTGTGCTATTTGTTGTACGGTCTGATCAGGAGATGCCTCCCTCATGACATATACATTCACTATCTCTCCTACAGTATATCCCGGATGCTGCTGAGCGAAGAACTCTATTTTATACTCCTGTCCCGCTTTCAGTTTTACCTTCGGACTGAAAAGCCACGCATCATGACCGTACTGATCATCAGGATTTCGGTTACCTAAAATATAGGCATACTGCATTCCTGAAATGCCCTGTACAATATTCTCATCTCCGGTTCCCAATGTAGCGACGCTCCATGTATCGGAGGGATGACCAGGGGTGGGCAAAGTGGTCCATCCGCTATCCAGGACTCCCGGTTTCATGGACTCAAAATCCTCATAGAAGAAACCATCATGAGTGACATGTCGTAGTCCTTTTTCCGGAAGTGCGGGTGCCTCTTTAGCAGCAACTACCCGCTTTAGCGGTGCAATATCAGACTGGAGTCCCGGCTCACGTGTGGCTCCCATTATTGTCGAAAGCATAATGGTCGAGACTGCAGTTACTGACAAAATGAAGGTGTGCTTAGGTCTCATAATTAAATAATGTTAAAGATTTATGGCCATAAAATTATAATGAGGTTTTCATTAGCCTTGATTTTTACTTAAACATATTGAGTTTGTTTATCCCCTGACATAAAATAGTCAGCCAATGACACTATAACCTTCAATTCTTTACTGAATATTTATCCATAGACACACTCCCATACACCTATAGACACATCCAATTTTACAAAGCTACATTAAACATTAAGGAAACGATGACCGTATGTAATCAAAAAAATGGATATCTCAGCATATTGCTATTTCCACAAATTTGTTTTAACTTTGCAAGTATTATATCATCTCACTTGCGTTTTTTGATGTGTTTTAAGCAGCACTATAGCTAAAATTTGTTCTTTTATTCTTTTCGATCACTTATGCGCCTTACTTGGTTTTTAATATTTATAGTCGGATGGTGGTTCTCGGCATTTTGCAGCAACCGCCACCAACCCACCCCCGTAACCTATGTAAAATATGAATCACACACTCTTGAACAACTATACAAAAAGGGAATGAACTTCTTCCAAAGTGAAAAGACGGACAGTGCCATTCTGCTTCTTACAATGGTGGTCCAAAGAGATACGGTCGGTATAGACGACAATTCCCGAGCAATGATGGCAAAAGCTCGAAACGCCCTTGGAATGTTAAATTTTAACAAAGCTAATTATTTGGTTGCTTATACACATTTCTTAGAATCAATTCAACTTGATAATTCTCCATATTCCACCACATATCTTAGTTTAGCTTCTTTCTATCTCCATTACGGTGATAAGATTCGGGCTTTCGAGCACCTGAAAAATTTTACCCGAAATGCCATTAAGTATAACCATTACAATGAGGCCTCTCTTGGTATAGCCAACATTCTTTCCAACAATTTTATTGAAGCCGGGATACCAAGAGACACAATCACCGCAGTTATAAAGCAATTTCTCTCTCTTCCCCCGGCCGCGGGCAAAGAAAAAGCATATCCTCTTGCACATCACCTCGCTCAAGGATGGATGTTATTCTTGGAAAATGACCATCTTGGCGCCATAGATGAAACTAAAAAGATTATAGCCGAACTTGACAAGTCAATCAAGCAAAGGACGCGCCACGCTCTCTTCCTTATCATAGCTCACCAGTATAAATGTGCCGCTATGAAGGACTCTTCCCTTAGGTATATAAAATTGGCAGAGGATATAGCTCGCAATAATGATTATAAAGACCTCTTGTCAAAGACATACTCCGATGCGGAGGAAATTTACAATTATTTTCAAGATTCAATAATGGGCGATACCTATCATCGGAAAATGCTGGAAATAAACCATCTTCTCTACCATCCACAGGAACTTGGAAAACTATCCGACATCAATATGTTTTATGAGGCCAATAAATTTGAACGCCGAATAGAGATCCTGAATGTGCAGCATAAGATGAGAAAGAAAATGCTCTGGACGGCGGGGGGCGCATTGATTGTAGTGATTATCTTTTTGATAATAGTAATTAGACAGAACAGGGTTCTTGAAGCAAAGAATAAAGTCTTGTTCGCAAAATATGTGTCAGATGTCAAAGAGGAAGAAAAGAATTCATTAAACGTAAAAAAGATCGAAAATGACGGAAACATAGATGTTCGCCAGAGAATGAATGTCGAGACCATGAAATCAAAATGTGATTCATTAACTCCCGACTCCTCTTATAATGATTATAATGAATCAAAAGATGACGCAGCGAAATATGGAAGTTCAAACATCACAGATGCCTCAAGGTTAAGTATCCGTAAATGTATAGAAGATGTATTTAAGGACGAAGATATTTTTTGTCGTGAAGGATTCTCATTGAATGAGCTCTCAAATCTTTGTAACTCGAATTCCAGATACGTATCACAAGTAATAAATGAGGATTTGGGCACTACATTTTATCAACTCCTCAATTCAGAACGTGTAAAAGTTGCCTGCAAAAGGTTTATGGATGTGGAGACATATGGAAGCCATACTGTTGAGTCGATTATAAGTGATCTCGGATGTAAATCTCGTTCAACATTTTCCAAGACCTTCAAGCGAATTACCGGTCTGAGTCCTTCAGAATTCCAACGTATGGCTCGCAATTCTGCGCAGAAACCTTCTTGATTCAAATACTCATCATTGATGAAAGAGACACGCCGGGGACTAAAAAATTGAGGGCGGCGGGGCGCCGTCGGGCATTACCGAACGTTACCGTCGGCAGCGTGGTTTACCACACGTGCGGTGATGTCGTATGTACGCTCATCCTCCGGAAAGTCTGAATCGGAATATCCGTTCATATTGAAGAGACTAATTACAAATTGTGATACATAGTTAATACTACTCCCATGGTCAAAATAAACTTAGTCTACCATTTGAGCATCTCTGGTTTTAGTAGAAAATCAATCAGCCCGATAGTCACTATTCCTTCTTCGTTTCTTTTGGGTTTAATATAATCTTTGACTATAATTATTTTCTTAAATGAATCATCTATATTGAGCAACGAAGCTGATTCTTGACGTTCCTTAGCGTCCGTGGGCATCATGAACGCAGATTGGATATAATAACGTTGACTGCCTTGGTTAGCCACAAAATCCACCTCATATTGCTTGCGGACTCTCTTTCCATCATCATCGTTGGTTCGATACTCCACTACGCCTACATCAACCTGAAAACCTCGAATCTTAAGCTCATTATAGATAATATTCTCCATGATGTGGTTTTCTTCCTGCTGTCTAAAATCAAGAATTGCATTGCGCACGCCCACATCCGAAAAATAATACTTCGACAGCGTGTTAATATATTTCTTACCCTTTATATCATATCGAATAGCCTTCTCGGTCAGAAAGGATTCACATATATAGGTCAAATAGTTATCTATTGTTTTGTTTGACAAAGATACCTTCTTAAGACTTTTAAATGTATTAGCCAATTTATTGGGATTGGTGGGAGAACCTATAGCTGACGCAATCGTTTGAATCAACTCCTTAAGTTCCGGTTCTCCTTTCAATTTGTACCTATCTACAATATCGCGCACAAATACTGTTGAATAAAGTCTTTTTAGATAGTCGATTTTCTTCTTCGGTGTTTCCAATGTCAGTACATGAGGCAGACCTCCGTAAGTATAATAATCAGTCCACGCCTCAATGGGATGTCTGTTTTCAACCGACATGAACTCAGCAAAAGATAAAGGATAAACATGAATTTGATCTCCTCGGCCTCTAAATTCTGTTATTATGTCAGTTGATAAAAAACGGGAGTTGCCACCTGTCACATACACATCGGCATTATCTATCTTGAGATAGCTGTTCAGTACATCCTCAAATTCCGGTACAAGTTGGACTTCATCAAGAAGAATATAGTACATTTCGTTGTCCACCATCTTGGAATCTATATGAGCAAGCAACGCATCCGGATCGCGCAAGGGAGCATTACGTCGATCTTCTAAATCAACTTTGATGATATGATCGTCGGTTATTCCCTGTTTTTTCAAATAATCATAGAACAGGTGAAATAATAAAAATGACTTGCCGGATCGTCTTAATCCGGTGATGATCTTGATTAGCCCATTGTGTTTACTTGAAATGAGCTGATTTAGATAGTAGTCGCGTTTTATAATCATTACCTACTCCCAAAAAGCGGTCAATTGGTCAACTTTCTGGAGTGCAAAATTAATAATAAAATTTTGAACTCACAAGTTCGCACTCCAAAAAAAACGGTCATATGACCATATTTTTGGAGTACAAAATTTGTATTACCACATATCGCTCTCTTTCTTTGACATGGAGGCGATTTCGTCGACTATATGGCTCATCATTATAAATAATTAAAGAAACTCACCGATTTTCAATTCGTCGGAGGACAGCCTAATGTAGTCCATGAAGGTCTTTTGGGTCTTGTGGCCGCTGACAAGCATCATCTGGACTTTAGCAAATTGTGGGATAGACACATATTTATTATGCAAATGGATAGCTTTATTATGCAAACGGATAGCGGAGTATCAGTTCCACCCTTTTTATGGACTTATTCATCTACAATAAACTTTTAATGAGTCACAACGCTAATTCAAAGAATATTTTGTAAATTTGCTATTGGGGAAACACACTTTCGACAAGATTCAAAATCCATATATTGATTAATTTAAACAATTATTTACTAAGAATTTTATGCCTTACATATCCATCGAAAGCGGCAAACTGACTGCTGAACAGAAAAAGCTATTGATTGAGCAACTGACCTCTACAGCTTCCGAGATAACCCATATCCCGGAGCAGTTCTTTACAGTAACCATCAAGGAGATTCCGGATGAGAATTTCGGCATCGGCGGTAAATCTATCGACGAGATAATATACCCAAGCTAAATCAGAATTTGTCAGAAGAATAGTGGATATAGCTAAAGGTGAATAGAAGGGATTACTCAAAAAATAACATTGTAATCTCTTGCAACTATACTTAGATTCTGCTACGCTGAGGGTAAATGAAGGAGGTATTGTTATTGTAATACGTCCAATCATCCGATTATTGATCCCCACCTTCCGGGACACCAGCCTCCGGGAAACGACGAATCAAATCGATTACCAAACGTATCCGGCTCTCATAATCAAAAAGACCGGGAGAGCAATCCAGATGACAGGAAGCACGGGGGCATTTCAGTATTCTCTCCAGCATCTCGATCTTTGCTTCACACATTGCCTTCCTTATCATGGCGGCATCTTTCTCCAAACGGCCTGTCAGACGATGAAACCGATAGGCACATTTACCATTTCTTCGGATATTGACACCACGTATCACCCTACTGACAAAGTATCTGTTGCCCACAAGTTTACGAATATCATCCGTATTACGTATAGGTTTGCTTCCAACCCGGCTACGCTCAGGCTGCATCGTGTCGCAGGCAGTAATGGCGTGAATGAGCGATCCTACAGGAATGAAAATCTCTTCAAGATCCATACCGACTGTCATGTATATCCCATCAAATTTACGATAGTCGTTCACCTCCCGCAGGCGGGTGAAAACGACAGTCACCATCTCCGTTATATCCCATTCATTTCCCCATCCTGTCATACCAACTATTTCCATCAATCGAGTGTCGGCAACCGTGTATGGATTGAATTTCAATCGCCTTCTACTCAGAATGTGGTCAAGTCTCCAACGACTGTAGTCAGGATCATTTTTAGGGAGGGCATACATCGCATTAATATCTTATTGTTGAATTAATTAGCCTCCGAAGATTCAAGTCGCACGGAGTATTTTACGGCCAGTAAACTGTCGGGCGAAATCCCCAGACGGCTATCTCCTTCGGAATAAGCTGTTTTAAGGAATTCCGTAGCGCGATAGGAACCCATGTCGCTCGCTTTCTGATACCACTGCAAAGATTTTTCCACCTGAGGAGGATTCATGTAATGTCCATAAAGACGCCCAAGGAGATATGCTGAATATGAATTTCCCGCGATGGCACCCTTAAGAAAATATTCTTCAGCCTTGGAAAAATCTTTCTCCACACCTTCCCCGTCACGATACATTATTCCAACGCTGGAATATGCCGAGGTCTTACCTTTTTCAGCGGCCAGTTTAAGCCATTTCATTGCCTCCCCATAATTCTGCTCCACTCCTAATCCTTCATAATATTTATATCCCATCTCCTCTATGGCCACCTCATTCCCCTGCTCAGCCGCCTTCTTGATCCATATAAATGATTTGGCGGCATCCGCTCGCAAAGTAGCGCATCCGTCGCGATACATAAGACCTATATAACATTGTGCCATCGCATCTCCCTTTTCTGCCGCCAGCATCATAAGCCTCATTCCCTCCGCTTCATCTTGCTTCACGCCTGTGCCCTTCAGCAGAGCTGCTGCCTGCTTAAATTCAGGGGAAGCTTCATCTGAATTGTTAGATATTCCGGTATCCTGTGTTTCGATAACACCACCGGATCCACTCCCTCCCGACGATTTCTTAGCAATTCCCCAAATTATCGCGCCAACAATAAGAAATACAAATATTACCGGAAGTATCCACCCTATTTTTCTCTTTCTTTTCTCGCTATCGGATACCCTGCTCGGAAGGAGTTTTTCCTCTTTTGGAGGCACCGGAGGAGGTAGCCTATCCTTATCAGGTATCCTCTTAAGTGCCTCTTCAGCTGAAGCAAATCTGTTATTGGGATCAGGGGCTGTGGCTACCCTCACAAAATCTTTCCATTCATCCTCAAACTCCGATCCCCGAACCAGTTCCGCCATCAGTTTACCAACGAGGAATAAATCCGTGCGCACGTCTGTGGAAAAATTGCCGCCCTGCTCGGGAGCCATATATTGCGGTGTGAAACCTTCAGTATTATCAAATATTGCACTTCGTGCTGAGCCGAGGTCCACCAGCTTCACTCCATCCCCTATATTACACATCATCACATTTTCCGGCTTTACATCAAGATGTAGAATCCCTTTGCGATGCATATAGCCGAGTGCTTCAAGCACACTTCGACAGATCTTCTTGAGAAAATCCCTGTCTTGCAGACGGGGATCTCCTTTCTCAATCATCTCCCGGAGGTTTAATCCATCTATATATTCCTCATAAATGGAACACCCTTCATAAGCCAGATATTTCACAATACCCGGATGATCCAGACCATAACCAATCTCAAACTCTTTTCGATGAGCTTCCTCTGTCACAACATCATCAAGATAATCCGGGGCAATCATCTTCTCAAAATGCAACCGTCCATATCTCCTCACCTTAAAGAAGAGATAGCGTCCTCCCTTGCTTCCGACACTTTGCCGGAAGTTCACTTCATCTGATGACCGTCTTAGATTGAAGCCGCTCTCATTCATTTTCTGAAGGTTGATCGTGTTCTATCCTCACGAAAGCCACCCCATATTCCATGGCTGCCGTATAATTACCTAAAGATTCACCGTTTCTGATCACATTTCTCACATATAAAGGGTAACCTTTCATCACATTATGAATAAATAAACGGTCACCTTCCATAAGTTTGCTTTTCTTGGAAGTGCACACCCGGTAGCATCCGTCCCCTTCATGGACAACGGATATTTCCCGATCGAGCGCCCAACCTAAAACCACTCTTGCCCCTACAGGAAGCTCCGACATCTCCACAATATCCTTTTTCGTCCTGAACGATGAGCTGCCCTGCTCTAAAAAGGAATGAAGTGCCACATAGTCACGAAAGCCAAGATATTGTGAGATTATGTCCATAGTGGATCGACGGGCATGAATGTTATTGTTATCCTCATCGGAATCAATCACACCCGACAGTCTTTTAACTGTATTGACTGAAAGGCGCTGACCGGTCCGAACTTCTATATCCTTGCATAGCCATTCGCTCCCCGCAGGGGTAGTTACATCACAACCAGCCCGCTCTTTCAATAAGTTTATAAGCAATCCTTTCATGTAAATACCTACACTAATTAAACTGTATTGCCAAGTTTCAAATAATTCTTTATTCTCACGCTTTTGCAAATATAGGTAAAAATAATGAGATTTTCACATCTATATATGAAAAACCGGCGTATCCATATCTCACGCTTACCGGTATATACTTGCAATCATAAATATGAAGAAGCGGGCATATCGGTTAATCCCGATTTGCCCGCTTTCTATTACCTGATTCAATTCTATTTCTTAACCTTCATGAAAGTTTGTAAACTGACCTCGTTCCTGCGCCGGAACCCCGGCTTCTTTCCGAGCTAAGGCTATACCCTTCATCATGAATGCCATATTATTCCCTAAATTTCGCATTGTCTGGAGTCCCTCGAGATCAGCTTCCACATCCTCCGCTGTAAATCCATGCACTTCATTCCAATAAGTGCTTGAGACTACAGGCATCGCACTAATAGTAAAATATTTATTAATCTCATCAAATGCCGAGGTTGATCCGGCTCTGCGAGAGGACACAACAGCTGCCCCCACTTTCATGGTCTTATCCACAGTGGTGGCTGTGCTATAGAAGAGCCGATCGAGAAAAGCCAGAAGTTGCCCGTTGCATCCTGCATAATATACCGGACTGCCAACCAATACACCATCTGCTTCCTTTAATTTTGGAGCTGTCTCATTCACTATGTCATTAAATACACAACGACCATGTTCACGACAGAATCCACATCCTATGCAACCACGCACATCTTTCACACCGACATTGATGCGCTCAATCTCCACTCCGTGTTTCTTTAAGGTCTCCTCCACTTCCGTGAGCCCCCTTGCAGTGCATCCATTCGGATGAGGACTGCCATTTATTACCAATACTTTCATATCCTCCTAACAAGCTTACCTATTCTTTAGTTTATTCAATCTCCTATAAGAAAAAACGGGATAGAACCATTTTTCACAGAACTATCCCGAAATGATTTGATTATCCTTATTACAACTTATTATAGGTCTCATCATCCACAGGCTCAAGCCATACGTTGGATGTTTCCTCTCCCGGCACGCTGAAAGCGAGGTGAGCGAACCAGGAATCCTTGGCTGCACCATGCCAGTGTTTCACATTGGCAGGTATATGAATCACTGTCCCCGGAAGAATCTCTACTGCCGGCTTACCTTCTTCCTGATACCATCCGCGTCCGGCCACACCCACCAAAAGCTGACCTCCTCCTTTTTCTGCCTTATGGATATGCCAGTTGTTGCGACATCCGGGCTCAAAGGTTACATTTGAAAAAGCCACCTGATCGTTCGATAGAGGAGCCAGATAGCTATTGCCTATAAAATACTGTGCATAAGCCGTATTCGGTTCACCTATCGGAAAAATCATCTCGCGTTGAAATGCAGCCTTGGCATCATCACCTTTCACATCATCGGCCCACACCTCCTTAGCAAGACGAAAAGCCGCCCAAGCTTTTGGCCATCCCGCATAGAATGCTATGTGAGTGATGATTTCAGAAGCCTCAATACGGCTGATACCGTTCTTCTTTGCATTCTCAAGATGATATTTAAGCGAAGAATCAGTAATTCCCTGGCTGATCAGAGAAGTCATGGTGACAAGACATCTATCCCGGAGCGATAACAAGTCGTTTCGGCTCCACACCTCTCCGAATAGTATATCGTCATTGAGGTGGGCAAATTCCGGAGCAAATTCCCCAAGGGCATCGCGCCCTGCTGTCTGTACTATCTTTTGCTGTGCCATAATATTTGTAGTAAAAGCTGCAATAAGCAGCAGAATTAATATTTTCTTCATATTTATTTTCATGTCGGTTTCGTTTAGATAAAGTAATTATTTAAACCTCAATAAAAGTCTGGTGCAAAGATAATACGATCTTAAGAAAAAACACCTACCGTTTTTTACTTTTGATTTACCATTTTTTACTTTTATTGGTTTTAGCTTTTAAATCTTTTCTATTTTTTATAATTTTGCATTATTGGAATCAACAAGAATCATTTAAGGCTGATAAACCGCATGATATTTGTCAACCTAAAATCATAACTATCACCATGAAACCATTTTCAGGATTTTTTCAGAATCTTTTTTTCACCTCATTACTAATTTCTCTTCTCCTCACAGGCTGTGATTCAGACTCCTCCGAGGTTTCGGATTCGTATGCTTCCGATCCTGTAGTGTCCTTCACAATCCGTGTATCCACCACACGCACCTCCTCACGGGCCGGAAATAATGAAGATGATAACGCGGGCGATCCGAACTGGGGGAATAACCCGAAACCGGAGTCGGGTGTCTCCTTCGAAAGCAAGGTGGAAAATATAATGGCTGTGCTTTACGAGGTGGATGACTCCGATCGCCTCATCACCTCCGACCCGGTAGGCCATCTGGTGAATCCTATATATGAATATAATTCTGATGGTTCCCTCACTATCTCAGGACGCCTTCAGACCAAGCTCACTCCCGGCCAGCTTGAAGATGCCACAAACAGATTCCGAATGGCAATCTTTGTAAATTCTCCCGACATAGACATTTCTAATCCGTCGGCCTCCTGTTTCTCACTCTGTGGTGCCTCCGGAACCTCGGATTTCACCTCTATTCCCATGTATGGAGTCGGTGCTGCCAATTTCTCAGGCCTTACCCGAGCTATTGCCTCTAAAGAAACGCCTTTCCCTATAAAAGACCAACGGGGTGATGCTTCCACTTTGGTAATACCTATACTCAGATCAATGGCTCAGGTGAGGGTAAAGGTTGATAAAAACCTCTTCTCATCCCGGAAAATGCGTCTCCAGTCTATTTCTATATCACGACACGCAGACAAAGGATTCTTTGTACCCTATCGCTGGGACGAACTCGAATCCCTTCTTTCCCTCGGAATAGAAGAGTCGATGAATGGATGGAACGACTCTTTCTCCACTGGAAAGCAGATTCTTCCCACCGTTAAGGATGATGATTATGAGCTGAATTCCCAATCCATGCTCCGGTTCTATATCCCCGAGACCTACAATACTGCAGCCGGTGATCCCGATGAGCTGAAACTTACAGTGAATTACACAGCAGATGATACTGAAGAGGAAACACCCCTCAGCAACACAATCCTTTTTCGGCAATACGACAAAAACGGGCATCCCACAGATTCAAAACCGTGGAATCTCGTACGCAACCATATCTATGAATTCATAATCACAGGTATCAATCAGAAAACCGGAGAACTGGAAATAACAGTCGATGCCTCCTGGTGGGGCGAACACCAACTCGATATTATATGAAATTCCGCACCGAATATACACCACGTCCGGCAGCCTTTAGCCTTTCTCCTCTTTGTCCGGTGGTAATGTTAGGGTCTTGCTTCTCCGAAAACATTGCCGGATGTATGCGCAACTCGCTTTGGGATGCTGTGAATCCCTGTGGCACACTATATAATCCCGTATCAATTGCAAACGCACTCGAACTATTTCTTTTCTCCGAATCATTTGAAGATGACGCAGAATCTTCCCTTTTCCTTCATACCGACGGCTTCTGGCATTCATTCCTCTTCGATTCTAAAGTGTGCCGTATGTCGAAAGAAGAAACCTTATCGGCTATAGAGGAGAGGAGAAAACTTATCAATGAGAAGCTGAAGGATGCTCAAGCTCTCTTCATCACTTTCGGCACCTCGATTGTATATGCACTCAAGGATCCTCAGAGATTTAGTCCGGGGATAGTTTCCAACTGCCATAAGCTGCCATCCGACCGCTTTTCTCGGTTCCGGATGAGTGTCTCGGAGATAGCGAATCTGTGGATCGGACTTGCCGAAAAAATAAGAAATCTTTTTCCCGGTCTTAACATCGTGTTCACAGTCAGTCCGGTTCGTCATCTTAAAGATGGTTTCGAGGGGAACAGCCATTCCAAAGCGGTGTTGCTCTTGGCTGTGGAAGAGATTTGCGAAACACTCCCCTTCTGCTCCTATTTCCCGGCCTATGAAATCCTCAACGACGACCTCCGGGATTATCGGTTCTATTCATCCGACCTCACCCACCCCTCCACGCAAGCAGTGGATTATATATGGCAACTCTTCAAAGACACTTATATAAATAAGGAAGGACTCATCCTCCTCACTGAGGGAGAGAAACTCATGAAGGGATATAAACACTGCCCGCTGGTCGCCACCGACAACCAACGGGCAGAATATAAAATGAAAGTGGAGCAGAAACTTCAAGATTTTCTGAGGGATCATCCGGGAATGAGATTTCCCGGATAGTCTGATTTCCCTTCAGAGTAGAATCAATTCTCCTCTATTCCCTGAAACCATTCAGCTACTGTAGGAGTATCCTTGTCGGCTCCCTCTCCATAATTCTCATCATGTTGCGAGGAGTCGAGACCCTGGTTCTCGGCACTCGCCGACACTCTCATCGGGATGATCTTGTCGGTGATCCAATAGAGAGCGTAGCTCATCAAGAAGGTATATATGAACACACCGGCCATAACTATAACATGGTTTAGGAAGAATTGCCAGCGTGAAATCATTTCACCTCCTTCAAGAGCGAAATAGTCGTAGGCGAAAATTCCGGTAAGCAGTGTTCCGATTATACCTCCCAATCCGTGAGTAGGGAAAACATCAAGAGCATCATCAAGCACACGGGAATAACCTTTCCAACATACCGCCATATTGCAGCAGATAGTAATGAATGCAGCTATGAATATGCTTTGCCCGAGTGTGACCCATCCCGCACATGGAGTGATTGCCACAAGTCCTACCACGGCTCCGATAGCGGCGCCCATTGCTGAAGGCTTGCGCCCTCTCATTCCGTCGAGAGCCACCCACAGTACCATAGCCGTAGCTGCCGCCGTGTTGGTATTAAGGAAAGCAGAGATAGCTATTCCATCCGCAGCCAGCGACGACCCCCCATTGAATCCGAACCATCCCAGCCATAGAAGTGCGGCGCCTAAAAGGACGAAGGGCACATTGGCAGGCTTATTATTTCCCGCATAACGACGTTTGCCAAGAAACATCGCTCCAGCCAAAGCAGCCACACCCGAAGCTGCATGCACCACTATACCACCGGCATAGTCATGCACATCGAGAAGTCCGAACAATCCGTCCGGGTGCCATGTGCAGTGTGCAAGCGGACAATAAACTATCACCGTCCATAACACCATGAAGAGAAGATAACCGGTGAAATGCACTCGCTCGGCAAAAGCTCCGGTGATAAGCGAAGGAGTGATTATAGCGAATTTCATCTGGAATAGAGCGAAAAGAGCCAGAGGGATTGTGGTGACCGCCAACCCGATCTGCGAATCATGAGCTGAATCGGTTATATTGGTCACTCCTACATTATGAAACATAAAAAAATCGGCCGGATTGCCGATGATGTGCCAGATGTCGTTGCCAAAAGCGAGTCCGAAACCAAAGACTACCCATATCACCGATACCACACCCATCACGATAAAACTCTGAAGCATGGTGGAGATGACATTCTTCGGACGGACCATACCCCCATAAAAAAAAGAAAGGCCCGGAGTCATCATCAGCACAAATATCGTGGCAGTGATCATCCAGGCGATGTTGGCCCATAAATGGTCGGACGAGAGTCCGAACAATTCAGAGTCGATAGTGTCGAAAACCCCGATCAGGGCTATGGCTCCCAAGGCAATGGAGACTAATGTCCAGCCAAGGGTCCGTTTCTTTACATTTAACATTCCCATAGCGATTGATTATTTTAGCAATTGATTATTTATGATGTTATTCCTTAATCTTTGCATTTTTACCTTAATCTTCTGCAAAATTACTATATTCATTTTATTTATACAAAAAAATGTATTACCTTTGCGACGTTTTCAGGCAGATAGCGCTTTGATATAATTAAAATACATAGCGGTTCTGCTTTGAGAACACACAAACCAAACATTCTAATTTATATTAATTTTTTTAAAATGAAGAAATTTTTTCTTTTGCTCGCAGTAGCACTTCCCATGCTCTTCACTATGACCGCATGTGGTGATGATGACGATACCGATATCCTCGGTGGCGACATCGAATTCAAGATGCCTGTACTCACCAAGAATGCTTCTGGTGTGCTTCAGATTTCCAATAATTCTATTGATCTCGACTGGGGTGACACTATTGGTGAAGTTAAATCTGAGATGAGCCCGTTCTCTTACGTGCTCCAGAGCGAGACAAGCACTAACCTCGGTTATACTTACGACGCAGACTATGGCTATCCTTTCTACACTTACGCTTTCGCTGCCAACCGTCTTGCCTCCAGCGCAATCACTATCACTGAAACTCAGGATGATGAAATCAATGTAATCAAATATCTTGAGGATAACGGTTACAAGGATGTAAGTAAAGATGATGAGGAGGATGTTTTCGTATATCGTTCAAAGGATAAACTCACTGTGGTTTATTATGGTTTCGATGGCGACATCACCATCATGTGGACTCCCAACGATGGCACACGTGCCGACAATTGGCGTGCTGAACTTAACAAGCACCTTGAGCTCGTTAATTCCGTTCGCAAATAATTCAACTGATAGGATAATTTTTAATCTTATATAGATATGAAGAAAGTATTTTCATTTGCATGCGCAGGTTCTTTGATGATCCTCGCTACTGCATGTGGCGGCAACAAGGCTGACAACAATGATTCCGCTGACGCACTCAATGATACTGTTCAGCTCGTTGAGACTGTGGATTCTGCCACTATCGTTGAGGTTACTGATTCTTCTGCCACAGCTGTAGAAGAGGTGGTAGAGGAAGCTGCTGCCGCTCCTGCCGAGGCTGTTAAGGAAACTTCTTCCAAAGTAAAGGATGCCACCAAGAAGGCTACCGACAAAGTGAAGGATGCTGTTAACAAAGGCAAAGATGCAGTAAACAAAGGCAAAGATGCAGCTAAGGACGCTGCTGACAAAGCAAAAGACGAGGCTAAGGCTGCCGCTGACAAGGCTAAGGAAGATGCAAAGGCTGCTCTTCAGAAAGCTGTGGATAAGACAGAGGCTGCTGCTGACGAAGTAGCAAAGAAAGCTGACGCAAAAGCTTGGAAGGATAAAAAGAAAAAATAATCCCTTCCTGTATCAAATATATCAAAGGATTCCGATTACGGAATCCTTTTTTGTTTCTTAAAAGGTTTTTGATTATATTTGCATTATAATACCATACCCGATAATAGATACTCCTATCCATGAAATTCCCTCCCATGAAATATAAATCTATCTCCTCAATCCTCTCCCTTCCTGCATTAATTTTCTCCATAATTCTGTTTTCTTCCATCTATTCATGCAGCCGTCAATCAGAATCGCCTCATTGGAAAATTCCTGATAAAGAGATTAGCGACCTTCAGGCGGCAATTAAGAATGTAGATAAATACGGTGCAAAAGCCGAAGAGAAAGCCGACTCCCTAAAACGAGGCATATATCTTCCTAACATCTCCCCGGCTCAAAAAATAAATGCTCTCCGTAAAGTATCCGACTATTACCGTCCCCGTATGGCTGATTCGGCTCTCGCCTATGCAAACAAAGCCTATCTACTTGCCAAAACCACCGGGGAGGATAAAATAATTGAAGAAGCGGCCCTGACATATTCCGATGCTTTATCTGCCTCCGGATACTTCTCGGCTGCAATAACTCAATTTGATTCCATTTCTTTAAGATCCCTCGATAAAAAGGACCGTATATTATATTGGTCAACCGGACGCCAGCTTTATTCAAATATCTGTAATTATATCGGACAAACCGGAGGATTATATGATTTTTACTATGAAAAAGAGAAAATCTTTATCGATAGTCTGCTTGCAAACCTTCCTGAAGAAGATGATTTCAGAGTGTTCCTTTATGGACAAGTTCTCATAAATGAAGGCCAGGATGGGATTGCTCGTAAAAATCTTGAGAAAGTGCTCAACCGCGTGGAAAAAGGTTCGCAGACATACGGAATGACGGCCTATCAGATCGCTCAAAGTTATATGAAAACCGATCAGACCAAGTATGCCGCCTATGTGGCATTGGCAGCCGAAAGCGACATCATTGGCGGTATTCGTGATGGTTTCGCGCTCCCATCGCTCAGCCAATGGCTCTATCTCCAGACTCATTATAAGGAAGCCTTTAATTTCATAAACTTCGCTATCAACGATGCCTACAAAGGAAGTGCAAGAATGCGGCTTGTCAACATCTCATCAATGGTCCCTGCCATTGATGAAGCCTATAGAAAGGAGATCAGCAATTCTCTATCGGATTTTGCTCTTTATGCAGTGATGGTTTCGGTGATTCTTATAATTGTTTCTATTTTCCTTGCTCTGCTGATAAGAGAAATGAGGAAACGCAGGCACCGTCACTCCCAGCTCGCTTCCCTGTCTAAAATGAAAGACAGTTATATACGAGACTTTATCGGACTTTGCTCCGCATATTCAGAAAAATATGACTCGTTAGCAAAGACCGTGACTCGCAAAATCACGGCCGGGCAAGCTCAAGATCTTCTCAAACTCGTAAAAAGTGGAAAAGCATCCGAATCTGAAAACGAAGAGTTTTATCAGACAATTGACCGTGTGTTCCTATCTCTTTACCCTAATTTCATTGCTCGTATCAATGATCTCCTTCAACCCGACCAAAGATACGAAGAGGAGGAAAACACTGGAATTCTAAATCCTGAGCTCCGAATATATGGCTTCGTGAGACTTGGTGTGACAGAAAGCGCGAAAATAGCAAAAATTCTCAATTATTCTCCAAACACAGTATATGCCTATCGAAACAGGATGAGAAATAAGGCAATCTCACGCGACACATTTGATAATGATGTCACCAATCTCGACAATGAAGAAGATGAATCTGACTGGGGGTTATGATCATATTTTGATATTTTGTTGAATGAGGACAAAGAGAGAATCTAATTCATTTGATCTTCAATCCAAGATAATTATTTCTCTTGACAGATAGCAATTTTGAGTCGAAATATATAAAAAAATATTCTTCAACCTATTTTTACATTCTATTTATATATCTATATTATAAATTTATATCATATTGATTTAAAGGGATATATAATTATATTAATCTATATTTCAACTATACAGTCACAAAAATGCTTGCATAACACACCGAGAGATATTATTTTTGCAATGTGAAAATAAAACAAGTAGAGAATCACGACAGGTATTTAAGATTGTTAAGAGTCAAAACAACCTGATCGCACTACTAAGATTTAGAGTTGTTAGAAGCTTTGAGAATTCAAAGTAACAGTTGGTTTTAAAAGTTTATGTTATTAAAATCAGGTAAGATTTAAACTGATAAATTCACTAATGTTAGGTTTGTAGAAAATTAAATAGATTCGCACCCGGCAGATTCCTTGTGAAAGGAGCCTGCCGATTTTCTTTTTATAAGCACCGCCAACTTTAATAAATTCATCTAATAATTATAAGATAAGAGTAAGTTCAACCCCTACCGGGGTAGAGGGCACGAGATGAGGGATCCTTGGGTAGGCTCGTACCTCGCCAACCCAAGGTTTACCAAAATATAACCACACCGTGGTAACCCATCCGAAATCTTTATATCGTCATATCCAATGGTCTCCTCAATCCATTCGGATACCGTTATCACACCATATCTAATGGTCTTCACAGTCAATCCGGGTACCTTTCTCTCAACCTATCTAACGATCTCCTCAGTCAATACGAGCATCTTGATATCGCCATATCTTATGGGCTCCTCAGTCAATGCGAATACCTTTTATATCGTCATATCTAATGGACTTCTCTGTCAATTTGATGTCTTTCCATATCCCATATCTTTTCCTCTACCCCGGAGGGGTTCAACCTTTGTAAACCGAGGGTTGGCGAGGTACGAGCCTACCCTCGGATACCCCATATTTTTTCCTCTACTCCGGAGGAGTTGAACTTTAATAATCATTGATATAATTGATATAATAGATTATAAAGCGGCTTAAATTGCAGCAAGAAGCCCCGTTATCCTTTCTTATTTAAAGATGAGGAGCAACTGTCGGTCGCTATGCATCTCCAATAGTTTCTCGTTTTGATAAATACAGATCAGCAGCTCGTGGCATAAGAAAAGGGTTCCGTCTCGAAAGCCGGAACCCCTTTTCATAAAATAAGCAAATGTTTTATTATTTTATGGAATATTGTCAGATTTGATATAGAGTCACACAGACTCTTAGAGAGGAGATATTATTTTTTCCCGAGACGAGCTTTCTCACGCTCTATATATGCATCGATAGTAGCATTGCCGAGCTGGAAAGAGGGATAATCGTTCTTGATCTGCTCATAACATTCAAGAGCCTGAGCATACTTTTTCTGCTCGTCATACACATTGGCACACTTCAGAAGTGCACGGGGAACAATCTGCTCATTCTTATCTCCTTTCCTGACCGCATCCTTATAGGCATCAATAGCCTTGTCATATTGCTTAAGGTTGACATAACAGTCACCCTTAAGGATTATGGCATTGGCATGCAGGATCGGCTCAGAAACATCCGCCTTCTCAAGACAACTCAAAGCCTCCTTGTATTTCTTCTGATCATAAAAATTCTCTGCAGCTTCAAGAGCAGCAAGATGACCTGAAGGCGTATTGCTGTATTTATCAGCAATCTTCTTATATTCAACAGCGGCTATGGAATCATTCCCGGCTGAAGAGATCTCAACCTGATTATACGCTTCGGCTGCACCCTTCAAATGAGGATTTCTATATATAAAGAAATAGCTCAGGATAAAACCGGCCACCACAACAATGACTCCGATCACCCAATAGATAATTTTCTTGTTGTTGGCGATTGTCTCGCTCGCAGAGCTCAGATTGTTATTAAGCTTGTCAATCGCGTTCTGCTCATTTTCGTTATTTGATGCCATACTGTTTTAAGTAGTATTGTCTGCGGGACAACCCGCCGTTCTAATTTTGCTATGATTTATCGCGCAAAATTAATAATTATTTTTGATTCAGCAAAATATTGGAGAATTTTATTAATTTTGCATTATGGAAAAAATACCGAGTTTCACTATCGACCATAACCGTCTATTGCGAGGAGTCTATCTCTCTCGTCAAGACCGCACTCCCTCCGGAGATATAATCTCCACCTTCGACATACGTCTCACGGAGCCGAACCGCCAGCCGGCACTCTCGCCCGAATCGCTTCATGCGATGGAGCACTTAGCCGCTACTTTGCTGAGAAACAATCCGGAATGGAAAAACCGTATTGTATATTGGGGCCCGATGGGTTGCTGTACAGGTAATTATCTTATTATCCAAGGCGATTTGAGTTCGTCCCAAATTGTTCCGCTCCTCATCGACACATTCCGTCGCATAGCCGACTTCGAAGGGGATATTCCAGGAGCGACGCCCAAAGATTGTGGCAATTATTCTTTCATGGATCTCAAGCAAGCCAAGGAGGATGCACGCCGTTTTCTCTCGGAAGTACTTGAAAATATTAAAGAGGAGAATCTGAATTATCCTCAGTAGCGACGTGATTTAAGTTTCCGGTATCTTTGCAACTCATCAGGCAGGATACAAGCACAGATTTCTTAAAAAAATATTTGCACAGTTAAAAAAAACTCATTACCTTTGCAAATGATTCCTCTCGGACATTCCGATTGGGGATTTGTTGCAGAAATGGTGGAATGGTAGACACGAGGGACTTAAAATCCCTTGGCCTTTATCGGCTGTGTGGGTTCGAGTCCCACTTTCTGTACTCCTTCACGGTGTCTCCCACTAAGGGCGACACCGTTTCTTATTTTGATTCATCTTCAAAGATACTGTTATAATCCGCATTTCCATGGCCCAGAACCTCACACTCGAACAGACACAACGTCTGGCACTCACTCCTCAGCAGATTCGCTTCGTGAAACTGCTTGAGATGAATGAACCCGAACTTGAAGAGGCTGTAAAGAAGGAAGTCGAAGAAAACGTGGCCCTTGAAGAAAAGGAAGAAACTATCCCTACCGAGAGACCTGCCTCCACATTCTCTTCTTTATATCAAGGGAGTTCCGGAGAGGGAGATGGTCCGGTTTTCACACCGGCCGACACTGATGAGTCGCTTTACGATAATCTTTACACACAACTCTCCGAGAAACGCCTTACCGATAATGTAAAGGAGGCAGCCCGTTACATAATCGGGAATCTCGATTCCAATGGCTATCTCGACCGTCCTCTCCCACGCCTTATAGATGACCTGGCCTTCAATGAAGATGTGTATGTATCAGACCGGGAAGCCCGGGAAGCCCTTGAGACTGTCAGGAGCCTGGAACCTGCGGGCATCGGTGCTTTCAATCTTCAAGACACTCTTGATTTGCAACTCTCACGTATGCCGCAGTCTGCGGTCCGCGACAATGCGATCAAAATCATTCGCGAAGGCTACGAGGCCTTCACCATGAAGCATAAGCATAAGCTGATATCTTCACTGAAACTTTCTCCGCAGGAAGTGGATCATGCACTCGACCTCATCCGGAGTCTCAATCCACGCCCCGGTGCAACCCTTGGGTCAGATTCGGCCGACCAAGCCTCGGTTATAATCCCTGATTTCATTGTCACTAATGAGGAAGGGCATATTTCAGTTTCCCTCAACAACCGCATCCCTGAACTTCGCATTGATTCCGCTTTCGAACAAGCCCTCGCCAACATGGAAAGAACAGCCAAAGGGAGAAAAAAGAAGACACCGGAGCAGGAATATGTAGTGAAAAACTATAACGACGCACGCGATTTCATATCTATTCTTACCCAGCGGCAGCAGACAATGATGGATGTCATGACTGCGATTATAAAGATTCAGAAAGAGTATTTCGAGACGCAGGATGTATATGCTTTGCGACCCATGATGATAAAGAATGTGGCAGAACTGACAGGTCTTGACTTCTCCGTGATATCAAGAGCTACCAATGGAAAATATGTTGCCACTCCGTGGGGAGTATTTCCTCTTCGTTTCTTCTTCAGCGACTCTGTAGGAGAAAACACACAAGGATCCGAAGCGCTTACCAATAGAAAGATAGAGGAAGAGATCCGTTCGATTATAGACATGGAAGACAAGCGCCATCCCCTCAGCGACCAGCATCTGATGGAGCAGATGGCTAAAAGAGGCTATGACATTTCGAGGCGCACGGTAGCAAAATACCGCGACAGGCTTAAAATCCCCGTAGCCCGGCTCAGAAAAGAGATGTAGCTGCCATTTTGTGAATTGTTCCTTTGAAAACCACTCATACCCGCGGGAATATTGAACAAAAGTGTCATGTTTTTACATAAAATGATGTGTTTTTTCTCGCCATACGAAAAAAATTTCGTAACTTTGCCAGCCAACAGATGATTTACCCGTCATAATTGTTGTATAAACCCCCAAATTACCCTTTCCTATGCTTACAATAGCCATTCAGAATAAAGGACGTCTCAACGAAGACACGATCTCTCTTATGAAGGATGCCGGTATATCCGCTTCCGCAAGCCATCGCAAACTTATTTCCGATGCCAAAGGCTTTCCACTTCATGTGCTCTATCTGCGAGATGATGATATTCCGCAGGCTGTAGCCATGGGTGTGGCCGACATTGGAATCGTGGGTCTCAACGAGGTGCTTGAAAAAGAGCAGGATGTGGATGTGAGAATGAATCTTGGATTCGGAGCATGCAGGCTTTCTCTTGCAGTCCCAAAGAGCGTGGATTATCCCGGTCTCTCTTGGTTTGAGGGGAAGCGTGTGGCAACATCATATCCCGTGATTCTCCGTAATTTCTTCGATGAGAATAATATCCATGCTTTCGTGCACGAGATTGCCGGATCCGTAGAGGTTGCACCCGCAGTAGGCATGGCGGATGCGATATTCGACATAGTTTCTTCCGGTGGCACATTGATTCAGAATGGACTTAGGGAGGAGGATGTGGTGATCCGGTCGGAAGCAGTGCTCATTTCAAATCCCACTATAGGCGAAGAGAAAGAGGAGGAGCTTGCGAAGCTTATGTTCCGCTTCCAGTCGATAATCGAGAGCCGGGGAATGAAATATGTTCTTTTCAATCTCCCCAAAGAGAAAGTGGAGGAGGCCGTAAGCATTCTCCCCGGAATGAAAAGCCCCACGATTCTTTCTCTTGCAGATCCTGACTGGGTGTCACTTCATGTGGTGATCCATGAAGATATCCTCTGGGAGAAAATAGAACAGTTGAAATCCATCGGAGCTGCCGATATTCTGGTGCTTGCTCTGGAAAACGTAATAAAATGAATATAATCGAAAACCCAACCGACAAGGAATGGAAATCGCTATGCGAACGGAATATACCCGATGATCTTGAGATTGATAAAGCTGTACGCGAGATTATAGACAATGTGAAAGCATACGGAGATTCTGCAGTGAAGCATTATTCCAAACGCTTCGACGGCTTCTCCGCAGATTCTTTCGAGGTCTCAGCCGAGGAGATCGAAGCGGCGTCGAAGAAAGTAGCACCGGAGGTGGCAGTTGCCATCCGGTCGGCAGCCGAAAACATAACGAAATTCCATAAAGCCCAGCTTCCGGACCCGGTAGCGGTGGAGACCATGCCGGGTGTGAGGTGTATTCAGCGTGCAATGCCCATCCGCCGGGTTGGCCTCTATATTCCCGGAGGGCGGGCCCCTCTCTTCTCGACCGTCCTCATGCTTGCGCTTCCTGCCCGCATCGCGGGATGCCGGGAGATTGTGCTCTGCACTCCTGATAATCCCGATCACGGCATTGCGCCTGAAATTCTCTACGCAGCATCTTTCTGCGGAATAGATAAAGTGTATCGTATCGGAGGCGCGCAGGCCATTGCAGCTATGGGACTCGGCACAAACAGTATTCCGAAAGTGGATAAGATCTTCGGCCCCGGCAATCGTTACGTAACAAAAGCGAAGCAGGAGATCTCGCGTTTCACAGCCATCGACATGCCGGCCGGACCAAGCGAAGTGATGGTTCTTGCTGATGAATCGGCCTCTCCTGAATTTGTTGCAGCCGACATGCTTTCTCAGGCAGAACACGGGCCAGACAGTCAGGCGATTGCTCTTTGCAATTCACTCGATTTAGCGAAAAATATAAAGGCAGAAGTGGATCGTCTCGCCGACCTCCTCCCCCGTCGCGATTCCATAGAGGGTTCGCTCTCCCATAGCCGTATCATTGTGCTTGATTCGCGCGAGAGAATGGCTGAATTCGCAAATCTTTATGCGCCTGAACACTTGATTGTATCTACCCGAGATCCCTGGGAAATGGCCGACATGATATATGCCGCCGGAAGCGTTTTTATAGGAAACTTCTCTCCGGAAAGCGCAGGCGACTACGCGTCGGGTACCAATCATACCCTCCCCACATCCGGATGGGCACATTCATTCAGCGGTGTAAATATCGATAGCTTCATGCATAAGATCACCTATCAGGAACTCACTCCCGAAGGTCTCGATCTTCTGCGCCCCGTTATCACCTCAATGGCTCGTGCAGAAGGTCTCGATGCCCATGCCCTGGCAGTGGAAATACGAACTAACTCTAATTCACGATGAAAGATCCGCTCAAATATATCAGGAAGAATATCCTGGAATTAAACCCATATTCCACAGCGCGCGATGAATTTACAGGATCGGGCATTGATGTTTGGATTGATGCCAACGAATCTCCTTATCAGAATGGAGCAAATCGTTATCCGGATCCTCACCAGAAACTCCTGAAGGAAAAAGTATCGGCGATCTTCGGACTCCCACGTGAATATATTTTTATCGGAGGGGCCGGGAGCGATGAGGCTATCGACGTGATTTATCGTGTGTTCTGCACTCCCGGAGTTGACAATGTAATAGCAATCTCACCCAGTTATGGAGTGTATCAGGTAGCTGCTGATATCAACGATATAAAGATCAAGGATGTTCTTCTCAACGATGACTTCTCCCTCCCCGTGGATAGAATCCTGAGCGAGGCTGATGCAAACACGAAACTGATGTGGATCTGTTCTCCTAATAATCCTACAGGCAATGCATTTCCCAAGGAACAGATAATCAGTCTTTGCAATAGCTTTGACGGTATGGTGGTGGTGGATGAGGCTTACGCCGATTTCTCTTCTGTGGAGTCGATGCTTAACGAAGTGGGAAAAATTCCGAATCTTATCGTGCTCCGCACATTCTCCAAGGCATGGGGCATGGCAGGACTCAGGGCAGGAATGGCATACGCCTCTCCTGAGGTGATCGGCTATTTCGACCGTGTAAAATATCCCTACAATATGAGCTCAGTTGTACAGGAGGAACTTATGCATCGTCTTGAGTCACGACCTGACGAGAAAGTGAATGAAATTATAGCCCAGCGCCGAAGGATAGAGGAGGAGCTTAAGGATGCTCCATGTGTCATCAATATCTTCCCTTCTGATGCCAATTTCCTCTTATTGCGCGTCTCAGATGCCGACAGGCTTTATGATTTCCTTGTGGCCAACGGAGTGCTTGTGAGAAACCGCACCCGTATGCCGCTTTGTGGCGACACACTCAGAATCACAGTGGGAACCCCGGAGGAGAATACCCGTACCATTTCACTTATCAAGGAATTCAAATGAAAAAAGCTATATTTATCGACCGCGACGGCACTATCATAAAGGAACCGGAGGATGAGCAAATTGACTCGCTCGAAAAACTCGAGTTCATCCCCGAAGCCATTTCAGCTCTACGATCCCTTATGGGACGTGGATATGAATTGGTGATGGTATCAAATCAAGATGGATTAGGCACCGATTCTTTTCCCGAGTCAACCTTCTGGCCGGCTCATAACCGTATGATTTCCACCCTGTCGGGCGAGGGTGTGGAATTTGACGCGATATTCCTCGACCGATCTTTCCCTGAAGAGAATCTTCCCACCCGAAAACCAGGCACAGCGATGCTGACCGATTATATGCGTGGAGATTATGATCTCTCCAATTCCTTTGTAATCGGCGACCGCCTCACCGATCTTCAGCTGGCCTGCAACCTCGGCGCACAGGGGATTTTACTGACCGGGGAGACAGATTCCGAGAATCTTTCAATTAAAGCTCAAGATTATAATCCGGCATTTATATCAGGATCCTGGCACGAAATAGCACGCCATATTCTCTCCAAAGGAAGGAATGTGACTTGCAACCGTATCACTAAAGAGACAGACATCTCGGTAAGCGTGGATCTTGACGGTAACGGAGAATCCGAAATCAATACAGGTCTGAAATTCTTCGACCACATGATCGACCAGATAGCACACCATTCCGGAATCTCCCTGCAAGTCACATGCAAAGGTGATCTGGAAGTAGATGAGCATCACACTATGGAAGATGTGGCCATTGCTCTGGGAGAAGCTCTCCGTAAGGCACTTGGAGATAAACATGGCATTGATCGATATGGTTTTGTACTCCCGATGGATGAATCCAGAGCACTGGTGCTTCTCGATCTCGGAGGCAGGATAGAATTTCAATGGGATGTGGAGTTTACAAGAGAATATATTGGTGACACCCCGACTGAGATGTTCGAGCATTTCTTTCAGTCTCTATGCTGTGCGCTTAGATGCAACCTGCATATCAGTGCACGGGGCACCAACAACCATCATCTGATCGAAGGCGTGTTCAAGGCTTTCGCAAGAGCATTGAAGATGGCTATACGTCGCGATCCTTTCAGTTATAATCTTCCCTCAAGCAAAGGTATATTATGATTGCAGTTATTGATTATGATATGGGTAACATCCGTTCACTCGGGTATGCCCTTCAAAGACTCGGGGCGGAATGGAAACTCACTTCTGATCATTCCGAAATTTTGGAAGCCTCCCATGTGGTGCTCCCCGGCGTAGGGAATGCCGCTGAAGCGATGCAACGACTCAAGGATCGGAACCTCCCGGATCTCCTGTGGAAAATCCGACGTCCGGTGCTCGGTATATGCGTGGGGATGCAGGTGATGTGCCGCCATTCGATGGAAGGCGATGTGGAGTGTATGGGCATTTTCGATGCAAAGGTGAGACGTTTTGAAGAAGCACCGGGAATAAAAGTTCCCAATATGGGATGGTCGCCTATTGCAAATATGGAGTCTAAACTTTTCAAAGGTATCCACAGCAACGAGTTTGTATATTTTGTGCATAGCTACTATGCCCCTTTGTGTCCCGATACAATCGCCACTTCCCGACATCCCGACCTCTTCTCGGCAGCTCTCAAATATGAGAATTTCTACGGCTGCCAGTTTCATCCCGAGAAGAGTGGAGAAGTAGGAGAACGGATACTCGCCAATTTCCTTAGTTTATAATAATAAGGAAGTTGGATATTATTTCTTAAGAAAAAACAACGAATCCAATGATTGAAATAATCCCGGCAATAGATATTATCGATGGCAAATGCGTTCGACTGTCGCAAGGCGACTACGACCGCAAGACCATTTATGACGCCTCTCCCCTCTCCATGGCTCGCCAATACTCCTCAATCGGCATAGGTCGCCTTCACCTTGTGGACCTTGACGGAGCAAAGTCGGGCGAGCCACGCAATCTCGAAGTGTTGCGGCAGATAGCCGGCGAGCACCTCCTCAAAATAGAATGGGGAGGAGGTATCAAGAGCCATGAAGCACTCATGAAAGTGTTTGAGGCCGGTGCTGATTATGCCATTGTTGGATCAGTGGCAGTGAAACAGCCCGAACTTATGGAGGCGTGGCTCTCCGAATTCGGAGGCGACAGGATAATTCTCGGAGCTGATGTAAGGAATGGAAAAGTATCTGTGAACGGCTGGATGGAAGATTCATCGCTCACCATCGACGATTTGATCCTAAGATTCCGTCCGTTCGGACTTAAAGAGGTGATTGTCACCGATATCTCAAAAGATGGAATGTTGACCGGACCCTCCACATCACTATATTCCGCTCTCGAACGCAAATATCCCGATATTATTTTCACCGTATCGGGAGGCATTTCTTCCATTGCCGATATCAGAGAGATGGATGTGATCGGCCTTCCACGCGTGATTGTAGGAAAGGCTATTTATGAGAATCGAATATCCCTCGATGAGATTGAGGAATATATGAATGTGGATTGAACGAGTGCATGACTCCCTCTTATCCGCAGTTATAATACAATATCAATTAAGTAAGTGTTCAAAATTAATTTATACTATATGCGAGCTTATTTTTAGACGATTTTGACTCGTCATTGTTTTAAGTTTTGGAAACTCGTCGATTTCCAATTGGCGTGGAGCGAAGGAGCATAGCGAGCTATGTGACTGAGCGACAAGTCAAAATCGGCAAAAAAGAAGCCGCAGATAGTATAAAAGATTAAATAAACACTTACTATCGTTTAATTTTGAATACTTACTTATGCCAGCTAAAAGAATAATACCCTGTCTTGATGTAAAGAACGGACGCACAGTGAAGGGGATTAATTTCGAGGGTCTCACCGATGTGGGTGATCCTGTTGAACTTGGAGACAGATACGCTCAGGAAGGTGCCGACGAACTTGTATATCTCGATATATCAGCCTCTAAGGAAGGCCGAAACACTTTCACCGAACTCGTGGGTCGTATTGCAGGGAGTATCAATATCCCGTTTACAGTGGGAGGTGGAATCGCTTCTCTCGAAGATGCCGCCCGACTTCTGGAAGCCGGTGCCGACAAGATCACCGTAAATAGTGCTGCTGTGGCAAACCGGGATCTGATATCAGAAATTTCGGGCAAGTATGGCCGACAGTTTGTAGTTGTTGCAATCGATGCCAAGAAAGTGGACGGAATATGGAGGGTTACGACACATGGCGGATCGCGAATCACCGACCTTGAACTTTTTTCCTGGGCTAAGGAAGTGGAAAAGCGAGGGGCCGGTGAAATCATGTTTACCTCCATGGATCATGACGGCACCCGTAACGGCTACCCTTGTGAAACGTTCGCCACTCTATGCGATTCCCTATCCATACCTGTAATCGCTTCCGGAGGAGCCGGTTCGGCACGCGATATTGAAGAGGTGCTCTCCGAGGGGAAGGCTGATGCCGCCTTAGCCGCATCAATTTTTCATTATGGGGAAATATCAATAAAGACGCTGAAAGAATCTCTTGCAGAAAAAGGAATTTACGTGAGAAAGTAAACCGGTAACGTCTGAATTAAAATTAAACAAATGAACACAATAAAATTTGAAGATTTCAATCTCTCGAAATGCAGCGACGGTCTTCTTCCCGTGATAATTCAGGATTCAGTATCGCAGAAGGTGTTGATGCTCGGATATATGAATAAAGAGGCGTTCGACAAGACTGTTGCCCTGGGGAAAGTTACCTTCTTCAGCCGTACAAGAAATACACTCTGGACCAAAGGAGAGACATCAGGTAATTATCTTCTTGTGAAGGATATGTATGTGGATTGCGATGCCGACACGCTCCTGATTAAAGCGGATCCGGTAGGTCCCACCTGCCATCGAGGCACAGAAGCCTGCTTTGACACTCCTGCTGCCGAGGGCTTTATCCGTAAGCTTTCGGAGGTGGTGAAGGGCCGACATCACGAAATGCCTGAAGATTCCTATACCACCCGTCTCTTCATCCGCGGTGTGAAAAAGATAGCCCAGAAAGTCGGTGAGGAAGCTGTGGAATCAGCCATAGAAGCTGTGGATGGAAACCGCAAGAGATTCATATATGAAGCTTCAGATCTGATGTTTCATTATCTTGTGCTGCTCGAAGCCATGGGAGTCACCCTTGATGATATTGAAAAAGAGCTATTGTTCCGTCATACCTGATATTCTCCTTATGTTTGGAGATTGTCATAAAAAAATTCCTGATTTTAGCTGTTTAAATTAAGATTTTAATTAATTTTGCAATCTAAATTGACTGTCATTATGAAACTCAGGAATATAATACTCATTCTCATCACTTTCTCTTTCTCACTTACCTCTTTCGCGGTTTCCGACAAGGATATGGAACAAGCGAAAGTAGAAGCCGCAAAGCTTTATCTCCGTTGGACCAACAACGGATCAGGATACCTCGATGATGTAACCGCATCCTCGATGGCTGATCTTGAGTCGAAACTGAAAGCGCAGGAGAAAGAGAATCTCAAGGCTTTCAAGTCGGTTAATATCCCTTCCGACTATGCTTCCTGGGACAAACAGCGTTTCGTACAGTTCTGGGGAACCACATTCTTCACCTCCCCTGCTCTCTCCGCTGATGGTAAACGAGCCAAAGACAGAGTGAAAGCTAAGGTGAGCGCGATGAATGTCTCTGCCCCTACTGCAGCTCCGGCTGCTACCACGGCCTCTACCGCTCCTGCGGAGACACCTCAGGCTCCCGCACCCGAAGAATCAGAAAACCCCGGTCAGGAGGAAACTCCCAAAGTGGAGACTCCCCCCGAAAATGCCATATCGATCCCCGAGCCTACAGAAATAAAACACGAGGAGGAAGCACTTGCCGACTCGCTCCAGATGATTCAGGCAGAGGAAGATAACATGGCCCGTGCCGATCGCCCTGAAAAAGCTAAAAGTAACACTTGGATTTATGTTGTGATTCTTATTGTGCTCGTAATCCTTGTGGTATGGCTGATGGTATATGCCGCCAATATGATGAAGAAGCAGAATTCAGATTCCGAGCGCGACCAACGTCGTAGAGACCGTGATGAAAAGTCTCCACGCAAGGACTCCGACAAACAGTTCATGGCTTCTCAGGCAGCAATAGAGAAACTGCAGGAGGAGAATGCTCGTCTTAAATCACAACTTGAAGCTGCCAAAGCAGAAATAATCCGTCAGAAAGGGGAGGGTAATGTTCCTACTGCTTCTCCAGTAAAAAAAGGAATGACCGCAGCCATCTCCGATGCAATGCAAGTAAAAGAGGAGCCCAAGCACAAACCGCAGCCTAAAGTTATCAACGAGATATTCTTAGGACGAGCAAATCCCAAAGGACAATTCGTAAGAGGTGACCGTCGTCCTAATCCCGACCATACCGTTTATCGTCTTGACACCAAAGATGGTATTGTGGGCACATTCCGGTTTGCCGAGACGCCCGATGCTTTCGCTTTAGCCACATCCAATCCTCTTCAATACCTTGCCGGAGGATGTATCTGCGAAAACTTTGAGGATGCTGACACAGCTTCACGCATCATTACCGATGCTCCCGGAACAGCCGTCCTCGAAAATGGTTGCTGGAAAGTGCTTCGCAAATCAAAAATAAGATTTGAATAAAATCATATTTAATTCTCTTTATATATGTCATATTTAAAAAAGATTGCAGCCCCCTTTGCCCTTATCACTATACTTTCTATTGGGGGGGGGTATCATGTGGTCCTTCAAAAACAGAAAAGGCCTTGATTGCCAAAGCTGATTCAATAGTTCAAGCAGACTCATTAGCCAAGCAGCAACAAGAGGCAGCCAACCAAATCGAAAAAGCAAGAGAGGACTCAATTGCTAACGCACGCAAAGAATCCGAGGAAAAGTTAGAGACTTGGAAAAATAAGGTTCCCACATTGAAGGATCTTGATACAAGCAATCCCGGAAGTCTGCTCAAGAAGCGGGGATTTAAATACAAGAAAAAGGTTATAGCATCCTTTGAAACTCATGGATGGGATGATTATACTGATATATATACCCTCCGCCTTGATTCAGACCATTACTGCATTGTTAAATTGGGAGTACACGAATATACAATAGAAAAAACTCTTACAATTGTAGGTGCACCCGACAAACTGGAGCAAGCCAAAAGTCAAGCGAAAGAGATTCAAAGAGAAATAAATAATGGGGCACCCGCTGACCTCAATATAGGTACTAACACAATTAGCATATATTGGCATTAACCATCATAAATTAAGCGCAATATCTAATTATCACCATAAATTTGACATAATTCGGAATGTAATTAGGTTAAATTATAGGCATATAATTTGTGATATTGAAGAAAAATATATAACTTTGCAAAGTAAAAGCCCTGATGGCGGAATCGGTAGACGCGCTGGTCTCAAACACCAGTGGAGCAATCCGTGCCGGTTCGACCCCGGCTCAGGGTACTGAAAAGAGGATTCTCATCGTGAGAATCCTCTTTTCTATTTCTTTCTCCTCGTAACTCGTTGGTCTGCTCATAGATAAGTTCAAGCACTTTGTGATATGAAGAGGCTTATATTTTTTACGGTTGACCAATAACGATATTGACATCCTATTTTCTCTCAATTCTGATAAGAGTACATATAATTTATATAGAAAAACTTTTCTCTGATTAATTTTTTATTGGATGGAGTCTTAAAATCAATAGTCTGTATGGTATTTAATTCAAAATTAATTAGTAACTTTACAAATATTAAGCCTCTCTTACCAAGAGGGTGTGATAATGCTAATTAACAAATAACATCAAAATGAAAAAAATATACTAAATCTATTTGTTTTCTTTTTTTCTGCATTAGTAGGGTTCATTGCCACTTCCTGCAGCAACGAGGAAGAGCCACAATCGAATGAGTTCAAGGCACAAGTTGACTACATTAAGACCATGATACTTGATGATACAGGCAACATAGGATTTATACCCACTGAAAATGAAGAAATCTATCTTTGTCCTGTAAATAATGCAGAAGACTCGCGCAAATTATGTAAGTATAGACTTAACACCAAATGGGAAGACGATAAACTGAATATCCATTTAGGGGAATTTGGGACTATTGCCGGAAATCACTCTGATGAAGAAGGGGTTTTTGATATAATTCACTTCAATGTCAAAGAACTTCCTAAGTTTACATTGAAAGTTTCATCAATAGATTATTGTGCTAACGCGATCAATTCACCGTTACCGTTAGAATCTCAATTATGGATGTGTGGGGGCTGTCACAAAGTATATCCTAAGCTTATGCCATCATGCCCATTTTGTGGCAGTCTTGATAGACAGGAACTAGTCTCTCATTAAGTAACAAAATCAGAATGAAACACAGAATTGTTTTGATAAAATATATATTACTCTCCTTCTTTTCTGTGCTATCACTCATATTGCCTTCTTGTTCAGCAGATAACTTCGACGAAAGGGATGTTTCCATTATTCCAACACCGCAGATTATAGTATTGTATGGCCCCGGGGGTCTTGGAGACCAGGGCTATATGGACTGTATTCTCAGCGGTGTGCAGATGTTCAAGCGCAAACATTACTCGGAGGTGGATATGTACCAGTATTCTCCCTCGACGATGGAGGAGGCTGCAAGACTTGTCAATGATTGGCTTTCACTACCACAGAGTAATGTTCCTGCTCTCTTTGTAGTGGCAAGTAGTGACTATGAGCTTCTTATCACTGAATCCCTCTCCCGACATTCTCTTACAAATAATAAACGAATGTTGATGTTTGAGAATGATACACACCTTGACCTACCCGTAACCATTTTTCAGATGTCAATGTATGGCGCTTCTTACCTCGCCGGTGTGACTGCTGCCGAATATGTCAGGAATCTTGGGGAGGATACCGGAACTAAAAATGCGCTCATTCTTCTCGCTCATCCTAACGACAAGACCATCGCAAAGTCAGGCGTAGGTTTTAAAGCCGGTTTTGATTCGGCTGCTCCTGACGCAGTTGCCTATACCGAATATCTCGCTGATGATTGGACAGGATATGCTTCCGCTCAGACGGCCTATCAAAGAATGAGCAAATGGTCGAAAGATTATGCTTTTGTTTTCCCCGTTGCCGGAGGAAGCAATCAAGGAATTTTCCGTTATACGCGGGAATATCCGGATTCTCCGCTGACAGCAGGAATGGATATAGACCAGTCAGGCTTGTCCCGAAACATCATGGGTAGTGTGATCAAACATATAGATAAGGTGGTATTTGACTTCATGGAAACATGGTTATCTACCGGTGAATTGCCTGAATCAACCGTGTTCGGCCTTGAAAGCGGATATGTGGACTGGATTTTATCTCCTCGATATTCCCAATATCAGTCAATTGTCGATAAAGCCCGTCAGGAGGCTATCAGAAAGGAGGTGTCAGAGCTATGAGAAATAAGTTATGGTTGCTGTTTACGATTTTGCTCTCTTTTCTTGCATCGGGTTGCAGTGATGATAAGATTAACGAGGCGCCGGATTTAAGCAAATCCACCATAGAGAAAACTGTTGCTGTGATATTACCGATGGAGAATGGTCTGTCTGAACATTGGAATCGTATTTTCACCTTGCTCTCCCATAATATCGAGCAGGCTTTCTCAGATCAAGAAAAGAGGGTGAAACTCAATATTGAATATCACGATGAAAGCTCAGAGAATCTGGAGGAACTTGGCAGCCAATTGGCAGATCGTGATGATTTGTATGCTGTGATAGGGGGTCTGTACTCAACAAGTGCAAAGACGCTTGCTGCAACCCTATGCCGTACCGGGGTAACTTTCATGACTCTTGCCACAACCGAAGAACTTGTGAGAGGCTTCGCTTCAACCGGTAATCTATGGGCTTTGACAGAAACCGATATTACACAATCGGAAGTTCTTTTAAGCAAGGTGGTGAATTATGGCGGAAAGACCGTGGGCTTGATTGCCAACGAAACGGATGATTATGGTAAGACTTTTGTCGATTGGTTTGCTTTTCAGGCGAATGAGCTGGGACTGCAGGTCAAGGGACTCTATACTTATTCAAGCTCGGATATAGTCGTGGCTGCTGATAAGGCTGCACAGAGTGGTGCTGACTATGTGATCTGCGCTCCGAGCCATATTGCGGATATAGAGGTGATTGTTGACAAGTTTAATGAAATGGGTTACAAAGCTCCGCGTATTCTCTTTTCCGATATGGGTTATGGTTCTGACGTAATCGAGCAATTGGGAAAGAAAGCGGAAGGAATCGAGGGGGTCTGCTTCGGGGCCAATCCCGAAACGGGGTTTGATGTCTCCTATCGAACTTTCTTCGGAACTGATCCCACTGTCGGCGCTGCTCAGTTGTATGATGCCGGAATGCTTCTCGCGTATGCGGCTTGGTATCAAGAACTTCATCCCGAATTCTCTTTGCGCGATGCACTCCGGAAGATCGTTGATGGCCGTGACTTCAATATGGGTTCATGGATGGGTGAAGATATGCGAAATGTGGTAAATTCTCTTAGCCGGGGGGATGCACCATACGTGCGTGGAGCATCCGGTTGGCTGGACTTTGACAGTAAGGTTTACACTAACGTGCTCTCCACCATATACTATAACTATAAGATATATGATGGCCATTACCTAATACTTGATTATAATACTGCGGACGGAGGGAACCGTACAGAGGCTACCCTCGCCGGGTGGAATTGGAAAGCGACACAGATGCAGGAGTTCGAAGCCGGGAGTTCGATACAGTACGATCCGCTGACCGGGCATCAGGCTCTCATTGTCGCTTCTTCAACCGGTTGGAGCAACTATCGTCATCAGGCAGATGCATTGGCTATGTACCAATTGCTCAAAGATCATGGTTATACAGACGACAGCATCATACTTATAATCGCCGATGATATAGCCACCCACTCCAACAATCCTGAAAAGGGTGTTATCCGAATCAAACACGGAGGGGAGAATGTTTACACCGACGCACAGATTGACTATTGTCTGAAAGATTTAAGTCCTGAAGATTTCTGTAATATCCTTTCGGGCAAATCTACAGCCAAGACGCCAACAGTAGTGAATGGCGATAAAGGCACAAATCTTCTGCTGTTCTGGAGCGGTCACGGCACACCGGGAGCTCTGTGTTGGGACGAATTGACCAGGGGGATAACTCCGGAAATGATGAGGAATGCGCTCTCCGACCTTCACGTCAGGAAGGGATACCGAAAATTAGCCGCATTCGTGGAGACCTGCTATTCCGGAAGTGTATTTGAAGGTTGCACCGGTTTTTCGGGTATGATATTTTATACAGCCGCTAATCCTTACGAAAGCTCAAAAGCTGATGTATTCAACACGGATTTAGGGGTATGGATGAGCAACCGCTTCACATCTACCCTTATTGAGACTCTTACCAACAAGTCCGTAATCTCAATGCGCGACCTTTACAACCGGCTGTTCATAAACACCGTCGGCAGCCACGTGATGGTGTATAACGCTGATAACTACGGTAATCTTTACAACTCCTCTATGGATGAATTTTTAAATCCTTGAAACAAGAATAAAAAATTATAAAATGAAAACAAGAATCCTTTCAAAATTTAAAGAGGGACTGCTTTTAGGGGCAGTAATCTTATCATTCACCGCTTGTGGTAATGATGACGAACCTAAGATTGAAGATAGTTTTACCACAGAGTTTACTTATACTGCTGAGTTCTCGGAGGATTTGTTGGCAACCGCAGATGTTAAGGCGTATATTCTCTCTCCGGAGGGTACTGTATCGGAAGAGACCATTACAAAGGCAAAAAACACATGGACGTTGAAAGGGAATTCCATACCAGACAAATCAGGCGTGCGTTTTGACTTTGACGCTAAAGCGAATCTTCCTGAGAATAACTATGCAATAGGATATAAATGCAGTACTACCGTGAAATGTCTGAATAATGGAGAAGTCTTCTCATATAAATCTGAAAACTCAGCCCACAGTTATACCGTACCATCCCAACATCTTGCCTCTTTCTTTGGCACCTCCCTCATTCTTGCCGGAGAGATCAGTAAAGATGGTGAAGCAAAGATAATTGATGGTTCCGACATAGATTTCGGCCTCAACGGTACAACTCCTCGTCCACCTTTTGGCTCTGGTGGAACTGAGTGATTCCTACAATTATAACAGATTAGACTGATCCAAAATATAAGACTCCATCCAATAAACAATGTTAAATGCAGGGCGGCCTATTTGACTCGTCATCTCTAATTTAAGAGGATACTCGTTGATTTTCAATTGACTCAGTCATATAGCTCGCCATATTCCTTCGTCTGCAAGGCGATATCTGCTCCCTGATATGCGACCCTGCATTAACATTTTTTGTTGGATGGAGTCTAAGTAAGTTCTTTAGGGGATGTCAACACAAATCTACCATTCCCTTCCTTTGTGGCCGTAGTTCTTTACTTGCACGAAATTCCTGTTCTGACATAATTAATATCATATTGGAAAGTTACAAGATTTTTCCTGGTTTAGAACTCGATCTCATTATGATTCTCGATGTGGTGTTGAGAAAATTTCTAAACTCTTCGCGCCTATTCCACGTTACTACTTATAGATGCAATTCGATTCCATTATTAAGACCTGCATTATCTAAATTAGAACTTCATGGCAACAGCGAATAATACAGCTTTACAAGCCGATCGGCTTAAAGAGTTAGGTACCGCCCCTATATGGCGAATATTGTTGAAATATAGTTTACCGGCAGTAATCGGCACGGTTATATCTGCTGTATATAATATCATCGACTCTATTGTGATCGGGCATGCTATCGACGACCCTAACGTTGTGGCCGGAATCGCAGTTACCTTCCCGGTGATGAACCTTGCCACCGCTCTCGGAATGCTTATCGGAGCCGGTGCCGCTACTCGGGTATCCATTGTGCTGGGACAAAACGACAAGAAAACCGCCGAGATAATATTGGGAAACTGTGTGATAATGTCGGTCGGAATCGGAATATTGTATGTCACGGCTTTTGCCATCTTCCTTGATCCAATACTTCGTATCTTCGGTGCTTCTCCAAATTCCCTCCCCTATGCCCGTGAGTTTCTGCTTTGGGTGCTTCCGGGAATGGTGCTGATGAATATCACTTTCTCCTACAACAATGTGATGCGGGCCTCGGGATATCCGGGCAAAGCGATGTACACCAACATGATCGGTGCCGGAATGAATGTAATCCTCGCCCCTCTTTTCCTTTTTGTGTTCAAATGGGGTATCCGCGGAGCAGCTATAGCCACCGACATATCAATGCTCATCACCGCCTTCTTCGTGATGGGACACTTCTTCAACAAGAAAAATACTCTTCATTTCGTAAAAGGGACATTCCGTCTGCGGTGGAAGATTATTGCCGGAGTGCTATATATAGGTATGGCTCCATTCCTGATAAATGTGGCCGGATCCGCCATCAATGCCATTGTCAACAATACCCTTCTCAAATACGGCGGCGACAATGCCATCGCTTCCATTGTAGTATTCAACCGATTCGCCACAATCTTCGTATTCATCATAATCGGTATCTGCCAGGGTATGCAGCCGATCATAGGTTACAATTACGGATCAAAACGCTATAACCGCCTCTTCAAAACCGTGGGTCTCGCCGCAGGATGCGCTGTGGTGATCACTACCATCGGATCACTTATCGGACAATTCGCACCACGTCCTATCGCCTCGATGTTTATGCAGAACGAGGAGCAGATTGATGTGGCAGTCAACTGTCTGAAAATAGTGACCCTCGCATTCTGGATGGTAGGATTCCAGATTGTCGCCACAAATTTCTTCCAGGCTCTCGGAAAAGCCGGTATAGCCGTTTTCCTTTCACTCACCCGTCAGATTATATTTATGATTCCTCTCCTGCTCGTACTTCCGGGAATGTGGGGACTTAATGGTGTCTGGGGCGCGTTCCCGATAAGCGATACTGCGGCAACATTCGTGTCAGGAGCCATGCTTTTCTGGCAAATCAAGAAGATTAAAAAAACAGCTGCCTTGGACCAGGCAGCTTAATGGTGAACTCCCATATGGATTATATGTTATGTTACGGATATGTTTTTTCTAATCGGATATCGGATATATGCTATAATTCGGATATCTAAGAATTGATCATCTGCAGAATCGCGTCAGCGATTTTACGGTCGTTGGAAAGACGAGGAATCTTGCGCTGTCCGCCCAATTTATGATTTCCCACGCTGCGGAGCCAACGGTCGAAGGTGCCTTCGGGAACTGTGATAAGTTCCAGTCTGTCAAGAAATATATCACCGTTTCTTTTGGCGTCATAGTCTGAATTCTCCTTGCGCAGAGCCTGATCGAGACGTTCGGCAAACAGCTCCGTATCCTCGGGCATTTCGTCCCATTCCACAAGCCATTGGTGACGTCCTCTCTTGTTGTCGTGTGCAAACACCGGAGAGGCGGTATAATTCTTCATGCCGACCTCCATCTCAGCACACACCGTTGCCACGGCACGCTCGGCATTCTCCTCCATCAATTCCTCGCCAAAGGCATTGATATAGCATTTGGTGCGCCCTGCGATGGTGATTTTCACAGGATTCAGGGAAGCGATCCTCACAGTGTCGCCGAGTCGATAACGCCAAAGACCGTTACTGGAAGTGATCACCATCTCATATACACGGCCGACTTCCAATTGCCAAAGAGGAACCGGATTAGGATCTTCCCCATCCACAGGAATGAATTCATAGAATACGTCATTATCCACAATAAGGAGCATGGAATGATCCGCAGGATCGTTCTGGACAGCAAAAAATCCTTCCGAGGCATTATACGTTTCAAGAAAGTGCATCTTCTCCGGATCGGTTATCTTCATATATTCTTCCCTGTATGGTTCGAAAGAGATGCCCCCATGAAAGAACACTTCAAGATTTGGCCAGACATCGGATATTCTCGTGCATCCTTTACGTTTCATCACTTCCTTGATCACGGTCATGAACCATGAAGGCACACCGGATATATTGGTGATATTTTGATTCATCGATGCCTCCACCAACGCAGGGAGCTTTCGTTTCCAGTTGGGGATAAGAGCGGTGCGCTTGTCGGGCACGCGGAAGAAGTTGGCAAGAGGATTGATTTTATTTATCAGAGTCGCGCTCAAGTCGCCCACCCTCACCTTCGGATCGGAGGGTTTGAGTTCGGAAGCGAAAGAACCGCCCAAAATGAACCCCTTGCCCGAGAAAAGACGGCTGCCGGGATTCTTACGCAGATAATGAGCCACACAATCAGCCGAACCTTTATAATGACAATAGCTGAGACTGTCATCGGTGACAGGCACATATTTCGAACGCCCCCCGGAAGTTCCCGACGATTGGGCAAAGTTCATGCAGCGTCCAGGCCAGAGCACATCCTTCTCCCCTTCCACCATACGCATCACGTCAGCACGAATATCCTCATATTCCACCATAGGAACACGATTCCTGAATTCCTCATAAGGGTCCTCAAACGTGGAAATCTCCTTGAAACGATACTTCTTCCCGACTTCAGTTCTCGCGCCACGACGCAACAACGACTCCAACACCTTGCGCTGGATTTTCTCCTCATCGGTGGTCCAGCTGTCGGTGCGCCGAGCGATTCGCTCAAAAATTAGTCGGGCAATAGGTGTATAGTTCATATCCGGATTTTTTGAAGTATATTGATGTGAATCCTTTTATTTTAATTTTCTTTTATAAAACTTTATCGGGGAAATACAGGAGATTGCTCCCTTTACAGCTACAAAGTTAATAACAACTCTCCATATAGCCAAGTTTGAACTTTTTTTATTAATTTTGCATCAGATAACAAACGATGTTTTTCCATATCATTATGCGATCTATTACTTTATATATCTTAGCTCTTGTGATGATGGTGGTTGCCGGATGCAATCTATCGGCAAATGCCCAAATACTTGGAGTGCCCAATCAGACCGAATTTACTGATTCTCTGAAGAATGAATTTCTCCATGCCCCCTATTTCGGTCTTTATAAAGATAACTATTTCACTCTTGGAACCACCTTAGGCCATGTGCCCGACAAGCACAACTCCGATGTCAAGTTCCAACTCTCTATTGCACAGCGTCTCACCAAGACCACCCTTCCACTAAATTCCTATCTGTTTCTCGCCTTCACCCTGAAGACGATGTGGAATGTATTCGAAAAATCATTACCCATGCGTGATATAAACTTTAATCCCGGCATAGGTTGGTCGTTTCCATTCTTCTCAAAAGGAAGATACGCCGGCAAGTTCACTCTTCTGCTTGAACATGAAAGCAATGGCCGTGATGGAGATGAATCAAGGAGCTGGAACAAGATATCATTCTGCGGATCCACAATGGTGAATGAATATCTGATGGTCCACAGCAAGTTCTGGATTCCGATCGTAGATGGTGGCAACAACAAGGACATTCTCTATTACAGCGGTATTTTCCAAGCCGGGGCTGCCGTGACTTCCCCAAACAAAAGGTTCGGATGGGCTCTGACTCTGGTGAAGAGAAAAGGTTGGAACCTTAATTTCAACACTATCCTCGAGTTCAACTGGAAAATCCTCCCCAATGATAATCAATATCTCTTTGCCCAGTATTACAACGGATATGGAGAAAATATGCTCGACTACAACCATTTCCACTCACGAATCAGAGTCGGAATGGTGATTAAACCGAAGTTCTTCTCCGAATTCTAAATTTCATATTCTATTGAATCGTCGCTGTATATCTGAGCATAAGCCTTGATTCAGTTGTTATAAATAATGCTACGGCAGTTTTCAAATATATTCGCAGATGTTTAGTATTGATATACCCGTCATTTCATGGATTCTATGGAGTCTTGAAATAGTGATTCCTATCCTCTTGTTCATTATAATATTACGTCCTTTACGACGTGTGATAAAGATGCCATACGCCGAGCCATATATCGAGCAGGAGGAAGAAGAAGTGGTTTCAGTGGAAGAAGAAGAGTCTCAAGGAGAAGAGTCTGCTGAAGAGAAGATCCACGAAGAAGAGTCTTTGGAAGAGGAGACTCACGAAGAAGAGGAGTCCGTTGAAGGAGAACCCGCAGAAGAAGGATCGGAAGTGATTGAGGAGGAGTTGGAAGTTAGTATAATTCCTCAGAAAAAGCCACTTCCCAAAGCCTCCGTGATTGTATATTCCACAGTGGATGAGGATCGGCTCACGGAATTTCTCAAGAGTGTCTGCACACAGAAATATCCCGATTTTGAGGTGATAGTGGTATGCGATGCAACTTTTGAGGCCTCAGGAATACTTTCCGAGAAATATGCCGAGCTCTTCCGCAATGTATATGTTACATTTATACCGCCCGGATCCCACAACCTCAGCAGAAGGAAACTTGCCCAGACAATCGGGATAAAAGCCGCCAAGGGAGATGTGGTGGTAATCACACTTGCAAATGCGGTGATTTCTTCCGATCTCTGGCTTGCAACAATGATGAAGCCATTCATTGATGATTCGGCTATTCAGATCGCGTTGGGTTATTCTCATCCCGATTACAGTCACCTTTCATCCCCGGGGCGGCTATACAGTGAATTTTTTGCACTTCTCACTGATGCCCGTTGGATGGGATATGCCTTGAATGGTCACACTTATCGTGGAGATGGAGCCAACATCGCGATGCGTCGATCCACCTTCTTCGATTCGAAAGGATATTCAAGCACAATCCATCTACATGCCGGAGACGACGATATCTTCGTGCACGACATAGCCAACGGCTATAATATAGCTCTTGCTGTATCGCCTGAATCAGACATCATCACCCGCTGGGGCGATGCCACCAAAAGAATTGTCAGCCTTCGCCGCAGTCAATACGACTTCACGGCCCGATGGCTCCCCATGGGACCGTTCGTGAGATCAGGTTTGGCTTCTATGTCACAATGGATCGTACTCCTTTCCGGAATCGGGTCTGCGCTCTTCGCTCTTCCCAATCTTGTGCCGACAATAGCGGCAGCAGTGGTATGGATAACTTTCATGATAGTGGAAAGCGCTTTCTATCGTAAGTTAGCAATCAAGTTGGGAGCCACTCCCCTTTCCTGGCAGGCACCACTTTTCTGGCTCATCAAGCCGCTTAACAATCTTTGGTTCCGGTCTGCCCATCGCAGTTCGAGATTCAAGAATTTTACATGGCAACGACATAAACATGCAAATTAATTATTATGACTCTATATCCCAATCTTATACTTGAAGCACTCCGTAATGTCCGATATCCGGGCAACGGAAAGAATCTCGTGGAAAACGAGATGATTGAAGATGATATCCGCATCGACGGCAACAAAGTCTCATTCTCTCTGATATTCGATAAGCCGACCGATCCCTTTATCAAAAGTGTGGTCCGGGCTGCCGAAACCGCCATCAATACTTATATTTCCCCCGATGTGGATATCAAGGGAAATATCTCCACAAAGTTTCGCAAGGAGGCGGCCCCTAAGCCGGAAGTGCTCCCGGGAGTGAAAAATATCATCGGCATCAGTTCAGGGAAAGGAGGTGTGGGAAAATCCACAGTATCCGCCAATCTTGCCGTGGCTCTTGCCGCAATGGGTTATAAGGTAGGACTTCTTGATGCAGATATATTCGGGCCATCGATGCCGAAAATGTTCGGAGTCGAGGATGAGACAATATATATGGTTAATGAGGGTGGCCGCGATTATATCGAACCCATCGAGCGCTACGGTGTGAAGATGCTGTCGATAGGCTTCCTTGTAGATAAAGAGAAAGCAGTGTTATGGCGCGGAGGCATGGCGAGCAATGCCCTCAAGCAGCTCATCACCGACGCCTGGTGGGGCGACCTCGATTATTTTCTTATTGATATGCCTCCGGGCACCAGCGATATACACCTCACTCTCGTGCAGACTCTGCCTATCACCGGGATTGTGGTTGTGACCACACCTCAGGAGGTGGCGCTCGCCGATGCCAGAAAAGGGATAGCCATGTTCACCAATCCCGGGGTCAACGTTCCTATCCTCGGTCTTGTGGAGAATATGGCATGGTTCACTCCCGAAGCTCATCCTGACGAGAAATATTATATCTTCGGTAAAGAAGGAGGTGCGGAATTAGCTAAAAAAATGGGAGTCAATCTTTTGGCACAGATTCCATTAGTTATGGGTATCCGCGAGCACGCTGACGACGGCACTCCCGTAGCTGTGGAGCTTGAAAAGAATCCGGCTTCCGCCAATGCTGAGGCTTGTGCCTTCGGACTCCTCGCCCGCAATGTGGTTGAGGCTGTGGAGAAAAGAAATGCCGACCTCCCTGCCACTGAAAAAGTGAAAGTGGAAAAGAAATAAAGAAAACGAGTGAATCATACTTATCATTAAGAGCGCGTTCTTTAAAAATCGCTGCCATTATGGCCTCAAAAGTTTAAAGAACCCGCTCTTATGTAATGGGATAATCCCTTTTGATCCCTTCCGGATGAAAAAAACAAATTCGGTTAGGTTTTCATAATTATATTTTGTAATTTTAAATTTAGTATACTAAATTTAAAATTACAAAATAAGTTTGATGAAAAAGATATTTTACGTTCTGACATTATTTGCTACAGTTTTTGCAGTCGCACCGAGTTCGGCATACGCATTTGGCAGCCAACGCCTCGTGGTTGATACCACAGCAGCCATGAATATTATCGACAGGAAAATTAATGATTTGAATGTCAAGCCAAAGGAAAGAATTAATTATCTGGAAGATAAAATTCTTGGACTTGAAAAGCAACTTAAAGATAATGGTCAGGAATTGGCATACCTGAACGAAATTCATCATAATCTCTCTCCCTTAGTACCCAAAATCAAAAACGCTGAAGTCCGCGATCAATTAGTTCAGTTTCTTGAGTCCTCATTTCAACAAATTCCCCAAGACTCTATCTTCGCCTACTCCAAACCTAAAGATCTTCAAAAGGCACAAAATTCAAAAGATCGCATTGCCGAACTTCAAAAGTTGAAAGAAAAAACCACAGAGAAGATCATAAAGAGTGCTAAAAAAGGGGATTTTTCTTCCGGCTATGTTATTGGATGCTTAAATTATTTCCTGAATAAGGCGAATAATAATAAGAAAATCCTTAATTCTGACCTGACAAAAGCTAAGTCTGAGCTTGAATCAGAGCAGACAAGGATCATTGCCAAGCCTGCATTTTTCACGGCTGCCCTTTGGCTGGAGCTGATGGGAGAAAATACTGATGTGCCCACCAAAAAAATAACTGATACAAGGTTCGACTCTGATCCCGAATTGCAATCATTAGATGACCTTATAAAAAAATATTATGCCCCCGTAATGGGCAGGAAAGATTTTTTTATGGATTATAAAGATTGGTATTCTGCTTCCGGGCAAAGGAATGAATGGGAGGAAACTCCCCTAATTTTAGAAGGTAAATTCGATGGACTAATAAAGGACCGATTATTTTTATTTCCTGCCAATCTCAGGGTACAGAATTATATTCAAAACAAAAATGGAGAACGCGATAGTTGGGGAGGAGATATACCTGTATATGACAAAGTATTAGTTATAAGTGAAAACGGTACCGTTCCGCCATTCGAATATTCTCTGGGTTTCCAGGCTTGTAACAGACCGTTTTCTTTTAAGACAGTAAATACCTATTGGGATGAGTCCGGTAAAAAGAGAGACGGTGTTTCGATATTAACTACATATCCGGAAAGCTCCGATGGAATCAAGCTGATGATGTATAATGATGGGAATACATGGAAAACCGTGTTACCTGATGATGCAGAATTCCTCTCTTATGACGAAGCCATAGATAGAATTACTAAACAAGGACATACACCACAGATATTGAAACTGACGGAATTCGAACCCGTAATTTTTTCATTTCTTGTTGTCACAAATAAAATGATCGGACATACAGATAAAAATAATCCTGACTCAACAGTAATTCTTAAATACAAAAACTCAGATGACACTTCCGAGAGATCGGAAGGATATTGCCAAATTGATATTCCGGGATTCTCTAAAATTTATACTGACAAATTTTCCGGCAGGGAATATTCGGGACAGGTTATAGTAGCCGAAGGAACAGACAGGAATGGTAAAAAGAAAAAATACATTTATCGTCCCTATATAGAGGAAATACCGGAAGGATTCACACTTAATGGCAGAGAGATCTCTTTCTCCCAACTTATTGATCAAGTAGCGGAAGGAACCTTCAATAATAATACCGGCAAGTGGGAAATAGAGGAAATAGAACCCGACCCTTATGGTGACGTATAAAATTACCTAATAAATCCCTTCAACCCGTTATTTAAAAATGAGGAAGATTCTGATTTAACTCAGACTCTTCCTCATTTAATTTCCACGGGTTATTTATACGAATGTATTACAACATTGAGGAAATCAATTATTTCATTCCTCCTCCACTCTCGGGTCTCCCTTTTGTGGACCGATAATCATCTTTAGGGATATCATCGGCTTCAGGCTCCTTCAATTCCACTCCGGCGGGAAGACGAAAAGAGAGAAGTTTAATTTTTTTTCCACGAGAGAGCCATTGCTGTTCGTAATAGGTCTTTATCGAAGTCACGGGATCGGCAAGGCCTTTGCCATACAGATCATCTGTATTCATCAGCACCTCAAATCCATTCAGATCCACAAGACGTCGGGTATATTCATAGAGGAATGGTGAGTCAGTCTTAAGATTCACTATGCCGTTATCTTTCAGAATCTCGCGATATAGATTGAGGAATCGGGTGGATGTGAGACGCTTCCTCACTTTCTGCATCTGGGGATCAGGAAAAGTGATCCAAATCTCTTCCACCTCTCCGGGACCAAAGAAAGAGCAGATATTTTCAATCTCGGCACGCAGGAATTTTGCATTGGTGATACCGGTCTCCTCCACCTCCTTGGCACCGCTCCACATACGGGCACCCTTGATATCGATACCCACAAAATTATGTGCAGGGTCGCTTTTAGCGAGACCCACCGTATATTCCCCCTTTCCGCAACCTAATTCCACTACAATTGGATGCGATTCCTTGTATAATTCCTCATTCCATTTCCCCTTATTAGGGAATCCCATTTTCAAAAGTTCTTCACGTGGATATTCAAGCGCACACGCAAAGTGCTTCATATCTGCAAACTTTTTCAGCTTGTTCTTTCCCATCGACTCTACTTAATTAGTTTCACGATTTTTGTAACATTCCCCGCTTCTACCTTGACAATAATTGGATTCTCCCCATCCGGACAAGGGATTGAAATCACATATGCGTCTCCTCCTGCACTCTTTAATAACCGACCGTCAAGCGAATATATCCATACCCCAGAAATAACGTTTCCAGAACGAATCACTATCATGTTATCTGCGAGCCCGACAGCTATATCCTCATCATCGGACATCTCTATGGAGATGACACCGGATGGTTCCTCCGAGATATTGAACTGCCCCCATACCGGATGCGCCTCCCAGACTGCACGACTTCCGTTAGCCACATAGAGAATTATGTCAGAGGTAATATCTCCTTTAAAGGCATTGGATTCTGTTTCCGGAATGTCATCACACCCGGATATATCCACTTTCTTCAGTTCCGGCATATCGCTGAATGAGTAGTTTCCAATATATTTTACATTCGGTGTAATTCCTATTACCTCCGCATTTGTGTGGGCATAGGCTCCCTCCCCCACTTGCGGGGTATTGACATAGAGCGTCTTGCTTCCGGCAGAGGAGTACATATACAAGTCAGGGGTATTCTCCATATTCACAGGGGAATCCTGAAAACTATCAGCCCTATAAAATATACCCTCCCCCATCTTGCAGTCTGCACCTAAAACGACGGTAGTGAGCCGGGGAGTGAATGCAAAGGCATATTCTCCCAATTTCTGACATCCGGGAAGACTCACGTTTACTACTCCTGAATTTTCAAAAGCGTGACCACCCACGCTTGTAATTCCGTGGGGAAGTTTTATATATTCAAGATTTGTGCATCCGGAAAAGGAGTAATCGGGGAGGAATGTCAATGAGGATTCACCCATATCCACACTTCTAAGATTTCGACAGTCGCGAAACACAGCTTCTCCCAATTCCCGCAAGGCAGGGACCTTAAGATCCTCAATAGCAGAGGAGGCGAATGCTCCATTTCCAATCTTGCAAACGGAAAAAGGAAGTATAACATTCTTAACTTCTTTACCGAGGAGCATATATGAAGGGATTTCCCCATCCTCAAATTCCCATTGTCCGAACCAGTCTGTTTTTCCTGAAGGACCACCCTTTAATGCGAGATCCGACATATCCAAAGTCGTGATTCCGGAAGGCAAATTTCGGAGCGCTGTCAGGTCGGCCACATTTGCCGTCCCCTTCAGCGATAATACTTCATCTCCCGAAGCCGGCTGCATAGAGACTATCTCACGACCCAGACTGCCCGGAGTAAGAGTTATCTCACGAGCCATACAGGGAAGAACCGTCAGGATTGCAAATATAGATATTAAAGGTATCTTCATCAGTACACTTAGTTTACGACCAATATTTTGGCCACAGTCGAAAAACCGGATCCCTCCTCACTCCCGGAAGCGAGCACATAATACACTCCGCTTCTCACTCGCTTGTTATGGAGGTTGGTCACATCCCAGCGTGTCTCGCCCTGAGAAGCAAGACCAAGTTCCTTTATGAGATTCCCGGCACTGTCCATAATCTTCACTAAGGCATTATCTTCCAACCCCTCTATAGATACGTATCCATAGAAATCAGGCCGCACGGGATTGGGATACACTACAGCTGTCTGGTCGTCATCGCTCTCAACGGATGAGGAGGAAAGATAAAGCTCCGCCAGACCCGAGTCGGTGGAAATCATCATGGAGTTGTTAGCCGGATTATAACAAAGTGCGTAAATCATGTTATTTGGCAAAAGAGAATTGTCGGAAGTATATACTTTCACAATCTCATTGCCGGAAGGGGTGGTGCATATAACGCCTCCACCGTTGGTGCCAAACCATTTTCTACCCTGGCCGTCGGCTGTAATTACATTCACCTGCACCCCGTCGAGAAGATAATCAGCGAAATTGGTGCCGTCGTTACGGGCCACTTTCACACGAGTCACCTTGTTGTTGGTAGTACCGGACAGAGTGGAAGGATTGAAATAAAATACTCCGGTATTGGTGCCGACCCATACATTGCCATTGGTCGGATCCTCATATACCGTGGTATAATTTTGAAAATCAATTGACGATCCATCCTGATCATAAAGAGTTTCCGAAAATTTACACATCTTGTCATCATCAGGATTATCAAGAGTACCATTATGGTCGTACACTGCGAAATTATTCTTATTCACCTGAATGAACGCTACAATCTTGTTCTTATTGGCCTTATGTATCAGAGGACGGATAGCAGTGGCTATCGTATATGAAAAATCCTTCAACACAATTTTTTTCATTTCCTGATAGTTTGCCGCAGATGTAGTGGCTTGTCGGGCTTGCGGAGTCCAATACCATAGTTCAGACCTTTTATCATTAAGGTTACAATAAAGCGACCACAAGTTTCCGTCATTGTCGAAGAACGGCTCACCGAAAGGGGTATATTCCGGAACCGACAGCAACGGCTCTACAATACCTACAAAACCGGCCTTCCCCATATATGGGTCGGTGGTGCGGCTAAGCCGCAATGATTTGGAAGGATCATTGAGATTGAGACGCAGAATACCATCTTTCACGGATCCGCAATACAACATATCCGGATCCCGGGGATCGATAGCTACACCATTGGGGTGTCCCACTGAAAAGACGGCGCTCTCCGGAGCTCTCAGAGTAGCCGACAAGGATGTCCATTCCGAATCCTTCAGGCCACTGAGATAGTCGGGCATCACGGGATCAATATTATTAAAAAGGAAATTAATACCATGATTCCTTACCAACATCCCGTATTTCGGGCTATAAGTCATTGAAGTGGCCTTATAACAATTTGCCGCATTGGGGAGGATAGTTTCGGAGGTGATTTTCCAGTCCCGGTTATCCGGTTCGCCCTGCAACTTCACCAGCCCCTCAGCTCCACGGTCAAGCCAAAAGTTACGTCCATCGATACCCGACATGTGTTTCCAATGTGACTCGACGGGTTTTATATAATAACTATCTTTTTCATCGCCGTATATCCATATCTCACCCGGAGTATTTACGATCACTCCGTTCTTGGTAGGCTCCACATCAGTGATATATGTCTGCACCAACGGCTTGATCCCATTCTCCGGGTCATCCTTGGCGATATATGACAATGATGCGTCAATGCCGCTTCCGGCCTGTATATAAAGACGGTTGCCGGTATTTATGAATCTGGTCACATTGTCCAGATTCCCTACCGGGATGATTGGTGACCCGTTCGTTTTATCGGTGACAAAGAGCCCGTCTTTGGTACCGATAAAAATCTTTCCGTTGAATGATGCAACTGCATCTCCCCCACCGTCAAAACTGCGGGATGTGGCAATTTCTCCCTTCTTGGTATTCACCGACACATATCCGAAATTGGTGGCAAGCCATGCCTCATTATTGTCAGAGTCAATGGTGATGGAATTCACGCCCTTTACATATCCGTCGGTCATCTTGAATCCAGGGATATTCACTGCTTTTCCATCGTCATAAATCATATCGATATTGCCGTCGGTATATGTCACCATCAGGAACCGATTCTTGAAATCATATTCCGCAGTGGCAACTTCAGGGCTTGAAAGAAGATTCTGTATGTTCAGAGGGTTCGTTTCCTTCTCCTCCTTATCGTATCTGAAGAGGGAGTTGGTGATCATAGAGTATTCAGGAGCCCAGTCCATATAAAGCTGATTGCGGCCCAGCACATAGGTATATTTCGGAGTATCGATGATCCGCACAAGATAATCGGCAAATGTAGGATGGATACGCCATTGATCGGCATATACCCTTCCGCATAGAAGGCATATCATCCCCATAATAACAAAAAATATTTTCTTCATCTATCCTATCTTAATAATTTTCAAGAAATTCAGCAAGCTTTCTCATCGCGCGCCCACGGTGAGAGATGGAATTTTTCTCCTCAGCGCCCATTTCCGCGAAACGCAATCCGCTTTCATCGGCAATAAAAACCGGATCGTATCCGAATCCGTTTTTCCCTGCCGGCTCGGTAGCTATCTTTCCATCCACACGTCCCTCAAAAGTATATTCCCTACCATCGATCACCAAAGCCACGACTGTAGAGAAGTGTGCTTCGCGCCGGGTCTCTCCCTCCAGCTCTGCAAGAAGCTTCTTCATGTTGGCTTCGGAATCATGACCTTCGCCTCCGGCATATCGAGCCGACATCACACCGGGAGCTCCTCCGAGTGCATCGACCATAAGACCGGTATCGTCAGCGAAGCAATCATAGCCATAACGGTCTCGTATCCAACGCGCCTTTATCAGAGCGTTCCCCTCAAGGGTACCAGCTGTCTCGGGGATATCGTCATGACAATCTATATCAGCTAAGGAGAGTAGTTCGAAGCGGCCTGCCAATATCGCCTTTGCCTCTTCAAGTTTATGCGGGTTGTTGGTAGCGAATACCAACCTCTTTATTCTATTTTCCATCATAGAATTAACGAGAAACCCACTCCAATATTATACATATAAGAGCCGAATGATCCGGCGGCCAACCCATCATCCGGTCTTTCTATTCCTATCTTTTAGAGATTGTCCCAACAGGAAGGCACTCCAGCGGCTGAACCGATTGTCGGGATGTCGGCACATCCATTTATAGAATAACCAGGGCACATAGATTCCAAGCGTGAACGACAACAAGGAATATATCCACCAGGGCATATCGGTGAAATGATGGAGCACCTGCTGACAGGCCACATTAAAATACCACGACAGCAGGAAGATGATATAATTGGCTCCCTGAAGATGCTTCAATACCGTGATATTCCTGTCCTCCAATATTTTTGCGAGACTGATCATCATCATTATACCGAAAATAGAACAACAGAATACAGTATCTCCATATTTATCGGAAACGAAAAAGAACGTTATCCATAATACCACGAAGCTTATGAAAACCAAAGGATTCTCCCATGACACCACACGGTCTATCCTGTTCTGCCACGTGCTATATACACATCCGAATATGAAATAGATGCCTAATCTTACAGTATCCCTTATTGAAAAGAAGTCTGGCCAGGTCACTGGAATCAGATTAAGAAGGATTATCCCGGCACAAATCACGCCATAAAACACTTCCGGTTTGATTCCCGCTTTTCTGCATACACTAAGGATGGCATATATAACCACAAGAAGCGTGAACGACGACTGAATAAACCAGAAATAGGCCATACCATGTTCACCGGGGTCAATCAGAGACTCCCATAAACCGGTCCAGCTGAGCTCCACCACATCATCAGCCAGACCCGACATCAGGGCACGAGGCACAAATGTGATAATCGTAAGAACCAGATAGGGTACCATCAGACGTTTCACTTTACCCATCGCAAAACTCCCCCATCCTATGCTTTTGCGAGAGGTGGTGAAGGCCATCAGAAAGCCGGAGACAAACATGAAGAGAGGCATACGCACCGTGAAAAGCATACGATACCACAACATTCCTTTCCCCTCATCTCCTCCCGGATATTCATGGAAGGAATGACCCATCACCACCAGAATGATTCCTATGATCTGGAGATAGGCTATAAAAAGAAAAAATTTACGCTCCTTTTTCAATGATTCCTCGCTCATCTTTGCGTTCAAGTGAAAATAAAGATATGGACAACCTCAAAAAGATCAAGGTTGTCCATTTATCAGGTTCTATCCTACTGTCATCACACCACGATATTCACAATCTTGCCCGGCACCACGATAACCTTTCTCGGAGTCTTTCCGGCCAGCCACTTCTCAGTATTCGAATCGGAGAGTGCGGTTTTCTCCACATCATCTTTGGAGGTACCGGCGGGCACTTCTATCATGAAGCGTGTCTTTCCATTGAAGCTTACAGGATATTTGATGCTATCCTCCACCAATGCAGCCGGGTCATAGACAGGCCATGCGGCATCGGCCACACTTCCCACTTCTCCAAGACGGTGCCAGAATTCCTCCGCGATATGGGGTGCGAAGGGGGCTATGAGACGAGTGATAATCTCCATCGCCTCTTTATTGGTGGATTTAAGCGCGGTCAGCTCATTGACAGCAATCATGAAAGCTGCCACAGAGGTATTGAACGAGAAGTTTTCTATATCCTCGGTAATCTTCTTTATCAGCTTATGCACGGCTTTCTTCTCCTCGCGGGTCATCTCCTTGGCCGGTTCTTTCTCGGCTTTCTCGAATAGACCCCAGAGCTTCTTGAGGAAACGATTCACACCGTCTATACCGTTGGTATCCCATGGTTTGGACTGCTCCACCGGACCGAGGAACATCTCATAGAGACGAAGTGTGTCGGCACCGTATCGATCCACTATATCATCCGGATTCACTACGTTGAACATCGATTTCGACATCTTCTCAACCGCGTAGCCGCATATATATTTTCCATCCTCAAGGATAAACTCCGCGTCCGCGTATTCGGGGCGCCAATTGCGGAAAGCATCGGTATCAAGCACATCGTTGCTCACGATATTCACATCCACTCGTATCGGAGTCGTGTCGTATTCCTTGCGCAGACCGTGACTCACGAATGTGTTGGTATTCTTGATGCGATACACGAAATTGGTGCGACCCTGGATCATACCCTGGTTCACCAGTTTCTTGAATGGCTCCGGTTCGCACACAAGGCCGAGGTCGAAGAGGAATTTATTCCAGAAGCGGGAATATATGAGATGGCCGGTAGCATGCTCGGCACCACCCACATAAAGGTCAACATTACGCCAATATTCATCCGCATCCTTGCTCACGAGCTCATTGTCGTTGTGAGGATCCATATAGCGGAGATAATAAGCCGATGATCCTGCAAAACCTGGCATCGTGCACACCTCGATAGGATACCCCTCGGGAGTGGTCCAGTTCTCGGCACGTCCCAAAGGAGGCTGTCCGTCTTCTGTGGGAAGATAGCTCGACACAGCCGGAAGAAGCAACGGAAGGGCACTCTCTTCCATCAGGTAGGCCACTCCATCCTTATAATACACCGGGAAAGGCTCACCCCAATAGCGCTGACGCGAGAAGATGGCATCGCGGAGGCGATAGTTGGTCTTTACCTTTCCAAGTCCCTCCTCCTCTATGAATTTCTTAGTCTTTGCAATAGCATCTTTCACCTCCAGACCGTTGAGGTCGAGTTTCGGTCCGCAGGAATTAATCATCTTTCCCTCTTTGGCATCGAAACTCTCCTCCGATACATCGGCACCCTCAATAAGAGGCACTATGGGAAGATCGAAATGACGCGCGAATGCATAATCTCGTGAATCATGAGCCGGAACAGCCATGATGGCGCCCGTGCCGTAGCCGGCAAGCACGTAATCACTCACCCAGACCGGTATCTCCTTTCCGGTGAGGGGATTCACGGCATAGCTTCCGGTGAATACGCCCGACACTTTCTTATCAATCTGACGTTCGCGTTCAGTTTTATGCTTCACCTCCTCCAGATATTTCTCCACTGCCTCTTTCTGATCGGGAGTGGTGAGAAGCTCCACATATTTCGATTCGGGAGCCAATACCATGAATGTCACGCCAAAAATTGTGTCGGCACGAGTGGTGAAGATCTCAAGATCTATGTCTTTTCCGGCAACCGGGAAGCGCATCTCGGCACCCTCGGAGCGTCCTATCCAGTTTCTCTGGGTCTCCTTCAGCGAGTCGCTCCATTCCACGAGCGCGAGATCATCGAGAAGGCGAGGGGCATAGGCCGAAACGCGGAGACACCATTGATTCATCAGTTTCTGCTCCACCGGGAATCCGCCACGCACACTCAATCCTTCGCTAACCTCATCGTTGGCAAGAACTGTACCAAGCTCAGCACACCAGTTCACCATCGTCTCGCCCTGGTAGGCTATGCGGTAATTCATCAGGCGATCACGCTGATCCTTTTCGGAGAGGGAGTTCCATTCCTCGGCTGTGAATGAGAGTTCCTTTCCACAGGCGGGATTGATGCCTTCGCTACCATGATCTGAGAAATGTGCCACGAGTTTGTCGATAGGTTGAGCCTTCTTGAGATCGTTGTCATAATATGAATTAAACATCTGCATGAAAGCCCATTGCGTCCATTTGTAGAATTTAGGGTCGCAGGTGCGCACTTCACGGCTCCAGTCGAATGAGAAGCCGATCTTGTCGAGCTGATCGCGATATCGGGCGATATTGTCAACCGTGGTTTTCTCGGGATGCTGGCCTGTCTGGATAGCATATTGCTCAGCAGGAAGGCCATAGGCATCGTAGCCCATGGGATGCAACACATTGAAACCCTGCTGACGCTTATATCGGGCATAGATATCGCTGGCAATATAGCCTAAGGGATGACCTACGTGCAAACCCGCCCCTGAGGGATAGGGGAACATATCGAGGACATAGAATTTCTTTTTTTCCGGATCCTCTGTCACCTTATAGATATTGTTCTCTCGCCAGAACCGTTGCCAGCGCTTCTCTATTTCCTTATGATTATAATCCATTTTCTTATGCTTTTCTTTATTGTCGGCAAAGTTAGTGAAAAAAAGGCAAATATCAGTAATATCCTTACTGAAACTCGCCCTTTATCATGATTTCTATCTTATTTTGTATCTTATTTCAGATACTTGACAGATTCTCCATCTGATCCGACAGATATGATGATTCCACGGGAGGATTTGTCGGCCTGTGTGCCATCGACATTATAATATCTTTTTCCTCCGCCTTCTCCCATCACCGGATCTTTATCGGTCTCCTCTATATCCTCCACTCCGTTAGGGGTACCCGTGAGAAGCATATTGAGTTGTCCGTAACGGGTTTCAAACCATTTCACAAGATCGTTATGGTCATTTACCGGATGAGTCAGCGGTGTCTGAATGTCCACTCCAAGCATCTGATCCATCACCCTGAGCTTATAGATGTCGGGATTCTCCTTGATATATTTTTCTGTTTTATCGAGCACCTGATCGGCAATCTTATCCCTCACTTTCAACCATAACTCAGTATAAATTCCTTTGAAATAAGGGTCATGCCAAAGTTTGTGTATCCAGAAGCCGGGGAGGATTGAAATCACGGCATGCTTGTCATCATTCTCTTCCAGACATGCATCGAAATCCCATAGCGGTCCCATTTGAAATTTGGAAGAGAAAGGGGCATAAGGATCAAAATCTTTTTTCTGCAAAAAGATATTACTTCCATATCCATCCTTGGTAGCCATTATATCGTGAGCCAGTAGCCATGCAGCAAAGCTATCATAGTCAATCATATCCACGACATCCTTTCCTTCGTAGAGACGCTGTTCGACAGTATTGATCGCCCATTTGACATTATCGAGGCTCATTTCGTGAAAATCATCTGTATCCGGCTCCTTGAAGGTCCATCCCATCTCATAAAGCTGATGGTTGCTCTTAAAATATACTTCACCGGGCTTCCACCAATAAGCATCATTCTCGACAATGTAACCGCTGTCGTCGATATTCACCCTGTGTGATCCGGCTCCTACGGCCTCTACAAGATAATAGCAACCAAGATAGCGGTCGTTCATGATAACCGCAACATGCCGACCCTCCGGTTCCCAAGGCATGCCGCATGCGCGTGCCACTTCAGCACCGGCTACATAGTTGAGTTTCTTACCGCCAAGTCCGAGAAGAATCCAATCCTTATCCTTGAGTTTAGAATTATCACGCAGCAAAAGGTCTGCTTTCTTCGACAATTTCACTTTATAGCTCTTTTTCATCACTCCGTCTGCGGAGGATGAATTGCCACGCAATTTCACTCTCACGCCCGATGTCTTTGCCTCGTATTCTCCACTGTCGTAAAAAGGCACTCCTCCCTTTGTGATCACAAGACGCCCCTGCACATAGTCGGCATTGATAATGGAGGTGCCGTTACACCCCTCGGGATGATCCATATAATCGCAAGTAGGGAATTCCGCTCTTTGTGTAGTGAATTCAAGCACAAAAACATCGAGTCTTTTCAGCTCCCTGCGGATTTCTGTGATATCGGATTCGGGATTGAGGGATAAAGACACAATGGTGTCGGGAGTTTCAAGTTCATGAGCTGACAGAGGCATAATACCCGCAAATGCGACAAGCAGTAAAGCCAGCGTTGAAAACATATACCTCATGATTTTCATTAGGGTAGGCAATTTAATAATTGATTAGTGAGATGAAACATACATAAAACGACCCCTTCCGAGGTCGATGAAACAAAGTAAACCACGATCTATCTTCTCTCCTGAAGCGAACGTTGATTGATCTCCTTTCGCCTGGAATCGAATATCCAGCCCCATTTATTGAAATATTTGATGATTGAGGAGATATGCATTCCAAGAAATTTGAGATGCTTATAAGAATCTCTCTTGTAGGCATGATACACTTCAACATCGGGATAGAACAAGGTTGCGGATTCCTCTCCTATCCTCCTGCAAAGGTCCATATCCTCGGCATAGAGGAAGAATCGCTCGTCAAAGCCTCCCGTCTTTCTGAGCACATCGCATCTCATGAACATGAAACAGCCCGACAGGGAGGGAATCTCCATAACATGGTCATAACCCGACCATCGCATCTCATATTCGTAATTATGTCGTTCGGTATAACCTTTCAGAGGCAGGAAACGCCGTCCGATCAGATCCATAGGAGTTGGAAGTAATTTGCAGAGATACTGAATATCTCCATTGGGGAAAAGAACTTTAGGCATCACCAGACCGCAATCCACACGTGAATCCATAAAATCACGGAGAGCCCCGATGGCATCCCCTTCCCAATATACATCAGGATTGATCACGGCATGATATTTCGATCCGTTTTCCAGAGCCTTGCGAATTCCGTGATTGTGTCCTCGGCCGTAGCCTCCGTTAGGATGATGTTCATAAAGCGCCTTTCCGAAGGATCCTACAATCTCCCGGGATTCTTCCCCGGGTGAGTGATCGATTACATATACCTTATCCACTGCGCTCTCTTCCAAAGAGCCCAGAATCTGACAGATTTCCTGTCGCGGAGTATTGTATAGCACAACTGACGCTGTAACCATCACCTTTTAATTTCTCTTTTTAAAATGTTATAACCCAGAGATAGTCTATAGCCTATCTGCTCACTGAGTCTTTTCCCGCTTTTGGCGGCAGCAGAGGACTGATTGGCACCATGACGACGGAATAATATCAGACTTTCATTCAAAAAACTCACCTTTCCATGTAAGCTCACAAGCAGTCCTATCCAATTGTCATGGTAGAAGGAAACACGATTCGGGAAAGGCAGGACATAACTCAATATTTCCTTGCGGAATGCCATGCAACATCCGGTGAACCGGTTCCGGATAAAATTATTCCAAAATCCACCTTTTATATTTAACTCGGAAAACAGTGTTTTATTTTGTAACACGAGTTGCGAATTCACCACTTCAGCATCATGTACCACCAAATCCGCCGTCTCCAAGGCCTGGATACATTTTGAAATCTTCCCTTCTTTCCACACATCGTCTTGGTCTGACAGAAATATATAATCTCCTTCTGCATGCCGCAGAGCGTTCTCAAAATTTCCGTTCACTCCATGTGGCCCGGGATTTTGCAGAAGCCTTACACGCGGATCGTCAAGACCTTCCACAATCGTCAGTGTCTCGTCGGTGGATCCGTCATCGGATATGATCAGCTCGTCCTCCGGATTTAGCTGCCGGAGAATTGAACAGATTTGATCCCGAAGATACAGGGCACCATTATATGTGGTAAGACATACTGATATCATACTGCAGATTCAGATTTTTATATGATCCTTTCTATTGAAGTTGTTTAAACTTATTTACGAATGTTAATATGAAATTGTTTTACCTTCTTTTATTAACCCTTGCGGATCTTTTGGGCTGCTTTTGTCTCTCTCATCGGCACCAACCGAGAGGTTGCTGCCTCTTCGAGAACCAAAATCAGCTCCAAAATATCTCGCAATTGTTAATAAAAAATAAGTTTAAACAACTTCATTTTCTGCTTTCCCTTTACAAAATTAATCCATTTTTTTTAATCATTATAGTAAATTTGAATTTTTCGGATATCTTTCCTTCCATCTTCATTAAATTACTTATGTAATAATGGAATTTTAATTGCGTTAGATATATTAGGGCTGTTTCACATACATCCTATATTATACATTACCATTAAGAGAAATATAACCGGTGGAATACTTATTTCCCATATTGCTCACTATTGTAGGCATTGTTATAAATAATCGTCTCCCTCACAATGCCCGCAAAGTATATTATATCCTCCTGCTGGCAAGTGTGGTTTTGATTTTAGGATTCAGATTCAGAGTCGGATCCGACACCCTAATGTATATGTCGGAATATAAGAAGGTTCGGCCTTTAGCCGATTTCTTTTCCGGGAAATCGCTTGAGCTATCGCGTTTCGAACCCGGATATCTCTTCGTCACGACGATTGTAAAATCTTTCACCGATGAGTTCTGGCCCGTTCAGGTGCTTATGGCTACCATTACAAATGGAGGTATATTTATTTTTATATGGCGGAATTGCAAGAATAATCCTTTCTGGGGAGCGCTTTTGTATTTGAGCTTCCTATGTATATATTTCTCCGTGGAAATAATGCGCGAGAGCGCTGCAATCAGCATTTTTCTTCTCAATTCCAAAAATCTTCAGGAAAAGAAATGGCTCAGGTATTATCTATTTGTCCCTTTCTCCATAGTGTTCCATTATTCGGCAATAATAATTGTGTTTTTCCCTTTGGTCAGATTTCTTAAGGCAAACTATCTTTTCATCGGGGCATGCCTTTTCTTCCTGGCCATCACACCCGTGGTAGAGTCGTTGAATCAGATTTTAGGGATTGCAGCTATCACGGAGCGAGTGGGGTATTATTCTCAGAATGCGGGCGACATCAATCTCAATTGGAAAATTGGTGAGATAATACGTGCCGCCTTCCCTGCGATTGCTGTTCTGCTGATGGCAAGATATCTTAGGAAAGATGTTTCTTTCAAATCTTTTATCCTCCTGCAGATTGTATTCTGTGCCGGTGCTTTTGCCATCCCTATTATCTTCCAGCGCTTCATCAACTATACATTCCTCTTTGTTCTCGCAGCCGGAGGAAATCTGCTATGGGAACTAAGGGAAAGAAAGTTTCTACAAACAGCTTTTGTGTGCTTCATGCTTCTCACCCAGGTGAATAATTACCGGACTCTTTACCACGCCTGGTTCCCCTATTATTCAGTTTTCAATCCCGTGTATGACAATGAACGGGAGATGCTACCTCGACGCCTTTGGAAATAGTTTATCCTTTACAGCCCTTTTTTGTGAGGTATCCAGTAGCCATACCCAGGCGCATATCAGAGCCACAGGGAGATAACATAGGCTTAAGCTAATTCTCAGAAATGAGGATCCCGGTTTTATCCACCACATCAACAAGAAGATAAATCCGGTGGTAAGGAGTGTCACCCAACTCACGGGTAAAATCATTTTTCCCAGTATTCTTCCCATGCTGATTTCCAAAGCTTTCCCAAGAAATATAAACCTTGCTCCCTGACATACAAGCTCGACGCCTACTTTCACCACAAACGCTGAGACCGGACCTATCCCCCTGCTGAAGAGAATATATGTAAACACGATGTTAAGCAAGTTGATACCACTCACCCATAAAATATAATTACGAATTTTTCCTGTAGAATATATCACGGAGTCTATAGTACCGTCGAAACTCAGAAGGAGTATCTGCACAAGCGTGAGAACACCCAACCAATAAGTATAGGGAGGAATGTCCTTACTGAGCCAGACATTCAATATGAATTCCATATTCATAATCAGCGGCAAGATGAATATGAAAGCAAGAAAATATGAGAGTTTCAATGCCACAGAGGCCAATGTCCTTACCCTTTCCAGATTCGAGGCGGAATAATTTTTCACTATCTGAGGTTCGAAAGCCTTCTGGATGTTGGAGGTCACCATCATGGCGGCAGTTTTCATCTGCTGGGCTATACCGTATGCGGCATTCAGTGTCACCCCATAAAATATATTCAGCAGGATGTTGACTCCCTCATTGGATGTGATGGAGGAAAGGCTCCCGAAAATATTCCATCCTGAGAAAACCGACATCTCCTTTAAGAGCTTACGGTCGAAGATAGGTTTCAGTCGGCTGATGACAAACTTGCGGTTACAATATATCTTATAGGAAAAGAATATCAAGACAGCAGTGGCGAAATTCAATATGGAATACAGTTCAAGCTTATTACCCGGAATATCGAATTTAATCAATAAAGCTATGCTTAGGAAGCAGAATGCTTCAATCATACTTATCAGAGCATAAAACGACATCTTCTCGTGAGCAATGATAACGGCCTCGTATGGCTTCTGTATCAATTGAAACACAAAACTGAAAATAGCAAACTGGAAAATGATATTGACCACTCTCATCGAATCAGGGGTGAAGTTCATTTTGTTATTGACAAACCATAAACCGCCTGTCTCCAACACGAAGAGCATGATCAAAGCCGCTGCGGCAAAGAGCTCGAAGCCTGTATTGAATATATCGTTAAGTCTTTTACCCCCCTGCCCCATGTCATAATTAAGAAATCGTTGCACAGAGGCCACCAATGGTGAACTAATTGTGGAGAAGGTCACTACAAATGCCGCCACTATATTCCATGTGCCGTAATCGGCCACTCCCAATGCCGACAGAAGCACACGCGTGGTGTATAGCTTAACAAGCATTATCACTCCCATACGGAAATAGAGGTAGAGGGTGTTGCGGGCTATTTTCTTGTTTGCAGAGGAGCTCATCTTCCTGAAATGTTATTTAAGAATATTGATGAATTTTTCCAATGAACTCTCTTTAGTGAATCTCCGGATATTCTCGTTTCCGGTTTTGGCTATTCTAATCCTCAACTCATTATCTTCAAGAAGTCTGATTATATTTTTTGCTAATCCATGCGCATCGCCCGGCGCCGATAACAAGCCGGTGATGTTATCGCTTACCATCTCACGGTATCCTTCGATATCAGTGCATGCAACCGCCGAACCGCATATCATCGCTTCTCCCACAGTCAGCCCCCACCCCTCGCTTCTGCTGGAGGCTACGAAAACTGCTGAATAATTGTATATCGCGTTATGTTCTTCTCTATCGGGACTACGATGATAATTTATCCATTCCGGTAGGTTATTAGGACGAGGTAGAGTGCCGAATGCCTCTACTTTCAGATCCGGAATCTTACTTTTCACAATATCAAGCGCCTTTAGAGTGGTACCTACATCTTTAAGCGGGGTATCGCTATACATCATCGACACTACCTTACCCTTGCGATCCTCTATTTTGTTCTGACATCTGAAATATTCAAAATCAAAATGATTGGGTACAATCTCGGAATCTATTCCCTTTTCCGCCAGCATCTTTTTCAACCAACCGGAGATGACTATCTTTTTCAACGGATATCGATAGGTCTCCCATAACTCCTTCTCGCTGAGATGCCAGTTCTCATATCCCTGTATAAAATAATACTTCCGATGATTCTCAATGGGATATTGAGCAAGATATGGAGCGGTGCGTGCTTCTGTGGCGATATATATATCTGATGGCGGGATATGACGGAAATTCAAGGATAGAGGATGGATCTCCTTCACATCCCTGTCTAATTCGAACCATTTATTACAACGCCAGCCTTTTATCAGCGAACGAAGATAGTGAAGAGTGAGTTTGCATTTATGCATCATGCCCGCTTTTTTCCAATCAAGAAATCCGGGATAGGCTATCCGCACCTGATAACCGGATCGCGACAACAGGTTGGCATATTCCAATATAACCTTTACTCCCCCACCCGGACGAGCAGGAATATCATTTAGCAAAAAAGTCACTATTGGTTTCATTCTCGGATAGTTATCTGACGATGTATATTAGTGTGGTTGTATTATTTTCGTTAAAAAATCCTTACCACTTCATTTAATAAAACTATTCCAATACTTGATTTATTTTATTTT
>CAMWUJ010000005.1 GCA_947177405.1 uncultured Porphyromonadaceae bacterium
ATATCCCTCTAAATTCCTCCCTTGGAAACTGAACGGATATGCTCCGGAATACGTACTCCGAGGAAAGCAATAATGCAGAAAGCGCGGATAATGCCACCCTAAAATGAATGACTATCGATATTATAATACTTAAAGCCACATATACCGGTTCAAGCATCAATCCATACTCTCCAATCGATAAAGGGGGCACGTCATCACGACGTGCCCCCTTTTCAATATACAAGTATAAAACCTCTAAGGTATCATAAGTTCTTCTTTTCTACTTTTCCGTTTTTTATGCGAATATATATCCCCTTCTCCGGATTGGCGACTTTAAGTCCGTTGAGGTCATAATAGATGTCGGAAGAATCAGGAGATGTTCCTATCTCTTCAATGCCGGTCTCAATGCCTGACCCTTTGACGGGGATTGCTACTACGGCTGATTCATATTCACCGGAGGGGTGTGATGCATGAAGCTTGATCTCTATCATCGTGTCTTTTGCAGGACGATCGATAGTTGCCACTGCCTTCCCTTCAGAGTTGAATTCCACCGGTGACTTCTTAAATTCAGTCTCCTCAGGCATCTCCTCTTCCGTATTCCCCTCTTCTTCAGAAGAATCCTCGGCAAGAGCCAAAAGCGACGGCTGATCGGCAGCAATCTCTTCCCCATTTCTCCAATGAAGTTCAAACTCAGCTTCATTCATCAAGGCTTCTTCGTTTGCTTCGCGGAATCTGACAGGAAGCTCTTCCTCAAAATCAAGGGCAAGCTCAACCGAAATTCCTGCCTTTTGGAGATCAGTTGATTCAAATTCTTCCCCTTCAATAGTAATTACAGGCACTGCCTCTGAAATCGCCGACTGCTTCCAGTTGTTTGCGTTTTCGTAAGCCTCCTTCTTTCCGAGAGGAACCATCACAGGGGCAAATACTCCTGTGGCTATTCTGAAAGCATTTGATCCGATTGTTATAGGATCTGCGCTGCTGCAAACATAAATCGTTATATCCGTGCATCCATTCACTACATCGGAAGTATAGTTCATATTGCTAACCGAGGCAGGTAGTTCTAACTCGGTAAGGGCTGTGTTTCGGAAAACATAATTGCCGATTTTAGTTAATCCATCCGGCAGGGATACCTTTGCAAGAGAAGAACAGCCATCAAACGTATTCATCTCAAGGCTCGTAACTTTTGAAGGTATTATAACCTCTGTAAGCTTCTTGCAGTTAGCAAAGGTCCAGCTTGAGATTGTGGTTACGGTCTCAGGAAGAACCATTCTGCCGGCAACCGCATCTTTTTCATTTCCTGAAATCATTATCCACTCCAGTTCGTTGCAGTCGCGGACAAAATTCTGCGGTATGGAGGTTATTGCATTTCCAAGAGTGAGTTTCGTAAGTTTTTTACATTCCTGGAACATTCCGCTTTGAAGCGTGGTAACACTGTTGGGCAGAATCACCTCTTCCAGATTAGCACATCTGTAGAAAAGGTTTTGTCCTACTTTAGTCACGCCCTCCGGAACCACTGCACTCTGAATCGCGTTGCAACCCTGGAAACAGTAATTGCCGAGAGAAACTAACTTAGAGGGGAATGAGAGACCTGTTTCTTCTGAAAGAGTCTCAATCTCAGCCTCACCTTTCAATACAGAAATAGTGGTCAGCTCCGAACAATTCTGGAACAGATAATTGCCGAAAGAAGTTATATTATCGGATACAATGACATTCTTAAGGGCCTTGTTGCCGGAGAAAAGAGAGTTGGGAAGTTCTGTGATTGTCTCCGGAATGACAATGGTTTCATTAGCTACGCCGGAAAGTGCGGAAGCGCCTATTGTCTCAAGCGAGGAAGGGAGAACGACTGTAAGGGCAGAACAAGAGGAGAATGCGGATGACCCAATTGACTTTACACTTTCAGGGATTACCAGTTTCTCAAGAGATGAGCAATTGGAGAACATATAATCGGAAATTGCCTCAAGATTTTCCGGCAACTTAACCTCGGTCAACGCAGAACAGTTCTGCATTGCGCGTTGATCGATCTTCTCAACCTGATTTCCAAATGCAAGCGATTCCAAAGATTTGCAATAGGAGAAGCAATAGTCAGGTACGACTTTAAGAGCAGTCGGGATATTCACTGAAGTAAGTTTCTGACATTGGAAGAAAGCGTGTGATCCCAGCGTCTCAACACCATTCGGAATCTGCAAGGATTCAACACCTGCATAGCTGAAAGCATATTCCCCTATTGATTTAAGGCTTTCAGGAAGCTTCACCTCTGCAAGTTTATCACAATCTACGAAAGCCTGATTCGGAATAGATTCAATCTGAGCATTGATGATTATTGATGTAACATTTGAAGCGCCATAGAATGCACTGTCTCTCATCTCCGCCACCTTATACTCACGACCCATATAGTTTACTGAAGCAGGAATTACGATTGCGCCTTCAAGCTTCTTGTTAGCCTCCTTTATATTGTCGCGGGTTGGCTTCCCGTCAATTTTGGGATATGTAACCGCTACATACTCGTTCTCATCTTCAATCACGACCTTGTAAGTTACATTTTCAGTTGAGAAAAGATCTCCGTTGGCTACAGCCACATTGAAGAATTCAATTTTATTGAAATTCTTCCATCCCTCTTTTGCCTTATATTCCTTGTCAAAACCTGTCGGAATCTGTAAGGTTGCTTCCGCATAAGTAGTTTCGCTGAAAGTGGTTTCGGAAATTTCAGGAGGATAAACAGTGTTTACCTTTATGTTCTCCAATCCATTGCATCCGGCAAAAGCTTTATCCTCTATCTTTATCACCGACTCGGGAATGTCTAACGAAACAAGCTGCAGATTATCCTCGAAGGCTGATGCTGCGATAGCTGTGATTCCCTCAGGCAATGCAATCTCTTTCAATCCGCATCCTTTATAAAGTCCTTCTGGAACAATGGTAAAGGCTACCGGAAGAAAGAGGTCTTTTATTTCCTTGCATCCCTCAAATGCGTATGATCCCAAGGAAGTAACCGTTTCCGATATATCCACTCCTTCGGCTCCTTTGATCTCTGAAAGAGTGCTGCCCGCAAATGCATACGCACCAATCTTCTTCACGCTTGCCGGAAGAACAACAGTAGTTACGGAAGATCCCTTGAACGCCTCAGCATCAATCTCTGTTACCGTATAGGTCTTTTCTTCATCAATAAACTCCCCGGGCACAATAATCTCACCCGTATAAGCACCGGGATTCTCTATTGTTGTCAACGCAGAGGGATTGACAAGTTTCACTTTCCCTGTTTGGTAATCAGTAAGGGAGAAATACAGACCGTTAACTTCAAATTCCGTTTTTGCACCTTCCGGAATTGAACTCGGAGCAGCCTTGAATTCCTTCCAATCGGAAGCCATCATATCGACTGCATAATTCCAGCCATCCCAGCTGCCATTTTCAAGCACTCGTCCTGAGGCTCCCCAGCCTGAATAGCTGAAATTAGCCTCCGCAGAATCCTTTACCCAATAGCTCCAATAACCTATGTACCATCCTGCCTGCCATAAATCATCACTATCTACTGCCTTCCAGTTGTCGTAATCATAATCGGATGATCCTCCCTTATCGGGATCATAGCCGCGCGGATGAATGAACAGACCGTCAGGAGCTTTATAATAGTCGTCATTACCACTGTCCCAAAGCTCAATTTCACCATCCGAATCGGAATCCCATCCGAATCCATCGATTGTATAGCCGCCTAATGGATCTGTCGGAGAGGAGACATTGGTGTATTGTATCAATGCGTAAAGGCGCGGATTATTAGCCACGACGGCACGAATCATATCAGCACCTGTGGCAAGCCCATCCCAACGATAGCCGAATACCACGGCATGAGTCTCACGAGGATCGTTCCATTGAATCACGAGCGCTGCCCGGTTTTCACCTTCTCCCGTCCAGCTCTGAATATCATCAAATGTAAATTCATTCTCGGGAAGGGCCGGAGCGTCCGGATTTGGATCCCATTCCCAGGCCGGAGCTATTTTCTGTCCATGCCCATTCTTTAATGTCTCGCCGTAAGGAACTCCCTGCACATTGACCGGGACTCTCTTGGCTTCTGCAGAAACGGCCGCAATAAGGGCTGCAACTGCCAAAATCATAAATTTCTTCATGATAAGAATTAATTAAATTTAGAATTATAGAATAATTTTCTCTGTTTTACCTCCACATACGCGGATATAGATTCCCCTTTCAGGATGATTTACTTTCTCTCCCTGCAAGTTATAATATTGCGCCGATGTATGGTTGACTCCTGTTGTTTCCGTTATTCCGGCTGTAGAGAACAGAAGTTCCAATCTGACGGTCGCAATCTTTCCGTTGCTGTTCCCTTTGACTTCCACATATCCCTCGCTTCCTTCATTGACATTAAGAGGTTCAATCTCTAAATTACCGTTAATGATCCGGGCTGCAAATTCATCGGGGTCGCTGACCGAAAGTATGCTTTTCACTATCGCCGCCTCCATTGAATCGGCATCTGTGAAAAGTCCTGAAAGGTTTATAATCGTTGACTCCTCCGTCGAAACCGTGATTCTTCCTGGGTCATGAGCCACCGGCATTTCAAGATCGGGAAAGACCGGGAGAGAAGGAAACCAATAATTTGAAATCATAGGATATTCCTGAAGCGTATTCCCCGAAGAGTCGGCACGTCGTAAGGTATAGTTAGGATTCTGGAAATAATGGAATAGAGAGATATAGAGCTCGTCGGTAACCGGGTGGGGCCGCATGGAACACCCATAAATATTCCATCTTGAATATTTGTCCAATCCTTCATCCTGTGCCTCCTTGTCGAGATTGATTATGACAGAAACTTCATCCTTGTCTATGTCATATTTATATATCCTTGCATTAGAAAACCAGGAATTTGGTCCTCCATTCCAGTAAAGCACATTTTCCCGGAAGGAAGCGCAGAAGCCATCGGGAGTCCATGCATACCAGCTGTTGGAAGGAGGATATATACCCGCAGGAATCTCTATTATATCGGTCTCAAGGGTTGATGGATCCACACGCATAAGGTATGGTAGAGTTGCACCTGTTCCTTGCACATCGCGAGCCACGCTGACCCACAAAGAACCATCTTTAGCAAGCACCACAGATCCTATACCGGGCATCACCTTCTCTTTCCCATCATCAGTATCAGGGAGATAATCTTTGACAGCTTGCATTGTAACGGTTCCCGTGACTTTGTCGGTTGCAGGGTCAATCACAAGCAGACCGTATTGTTGGTGAGCGGCAAAAACACGATCATTCACCCTTACCATTGTTCCGCATTGCCCATGATATAAAGATCCTGTAGGATCCGTATTCGGACGCCCGTCAGAACCGTTAGGATTCGCCGACCCTTCAACTTGTCCTTTTACGGTATAGGAGTCTGTATCAAAAATCCATATCCCGTTGCTTGTCGAAATGTAACCCTTATGTTCATCGACACCCAGATAACCTCTTCCATCACATTGGTTTCCCGCCGGGTCAATGATTGGTGATTGGTAAAGCATCTTCATTGTCCGGGCATCGGCAACCGTGATTCGCCCTCCCTGAACTGATGCTCCCGGATCCTTATCCTGCTTCGCAATGAAATAGAAACGATCACCATATATCTGCCCATACTGGTTGGTGCAACCCAACTGATTACCGTTCTCTTGGTTTGCCAACTGAAAGACGCGATAGGTCCATTCTCCTTCGCTGGAAAGCCAGTTCACGGTGGAGTTCTGATGACCGTACCAATCTTCATTCACTATAAATACTCCATCTGTGTATTCCTCCTCTGCTCCAAAAGAAAGCATAGGAGTCAGCAAAAGCAAAAAGGAGACATATCTTTTACCTGATGTTTTCATAATTTCAGTTTTAATGTTTTTGATGTGCCCGGAACAACTATGATATAAATCCCCTTCGGATAATCGGGAGAGAACCGTAAATAATCTTTTAAAATATCCTTACTCCCAACTAATTGTCCGTTAGTGTTATAGATATTAAGCTGTCTGCCGCTTAATCCTTTAGCAATAACATATCCGTCGGAATAGTTTAATTCTGCCTTTTGTGCAATATCTGTAATGCCTGTTGAGAGGTTAACCTTAACATTGATCTCACAAGTGACTGTCTTTCCGTTGGATTCCGCTTGAAGTATCAAAGGTCTCTCCCCGGAAGCTACAGGGGTTAAAGTAAGGTTACCGTTTTCAAGAGAAATATCTATTGGTGATTCAGAAGACCTCCCGGTGCTTCTGACCTCTGATTCACCGGCTAAACGGAACATTACATGATTCTCCCCTCCGTCAAGGTCGCGGATATGGTCATAAAGATTTATCTCAACAGGTTCTGATGCCAAATTCAGATCTTCAAGACCAAAAAATTCGGGGTCGTACCTGTCGGGGAAAACCGGCATAGCAGGAAACCAGAAATAGGGTCTCAACTGTTGGTAATCATGGATTTCTCCTGTGGTACCGTCAATTCTGTAAACCCATTCATACCGATAATTATAGCTTGCTCCATGAGTTGTGGCAAATACTATTTCATCCGTGCGATCGTCATAACCCATAGTGGCGTAAGGCACTTGAAAGGTATTATCATCCTTGCCTGCCCTCTTTCCTAAAGAGAAATAAGGCTCTTCCGGAAGATCCTTTCCGATCTCCCATCTGTAAATATGTCCCGGACTCGCGCCTAAAATTTCATCTTGATAACCGGATCCTACACTCGCCCAATAAAGCACGTTCTTTTTCTTTGAAGCTATGAAGTTGGTTGATCTCCAGGCGCCCCAGCCTGTGGTGATATTTCCTGCTCCATCGGGTAAAACCAATTGGGAAAGGATTTCCGAACTGAAAGGATCCACCTCAACAAGTCTTGTGATTGTCTTTCCCTCTTCCTTTCCTGATTCAGCAAACCAGACATGACCGTCGGCACTTCTGACAACTCCCTGGACGGCATAAACCGTTTTTGCACCTTCTCCTATCGGAGTGCCCAAAACAGCTACGATTTCGTCTTTCTCACAATCGATGACCAACAGCCCGTTAGACTGACTCACTGCAAATACCAGAGGACCGGTGCATACCATATTCCCGACCTGACCTTCATATAATCCCTTGTCATCATCGGCAACCTTTATCTCTTTTCCCAAAGTGAAAGCCGAGGCAGCCACGGAAGGATCAGAGCTATTGGCCTTTGCCAAATCTATATTGAGCACCCTTATCCCCTTATGGTGTCCTAAATATATTTTTTCAGGACTCACACCTACACAAGCCCTGCCGTCGCCCATCATGGTAGATCCATTGGGACCCGCAGCTCCCGTGCCGGGGTTTGTGCCTATTTCATCAAAGGAGGTTATCTTCTTCAAAGTCGCTGCGTCGGCAATCACCAATCTCCCTCCGCCAAAGCGGTAGCGGTCACCGTTATCTTTTTGCTGCTTCGACATCACGTAGAGACGCCCTCCATAGATCATGCCATACTGAGAGGTGCAACCAAAAGTTTCCCCCGGATTCTGCGCCTCATAGACTCTGTATTTTATCTCATTTGAAGAGGTGATATAGTTGATTGATCCGTTGGCATGGCCAAACCATTCTTCGTTGAGCCAGAATGTTCCTTCCTGATAGGCATCCGCAAGAGGCTTGCGCTCCCTTGGAACCACACGCACAATGAAAGGTTCGCTCGTGACTCCGCTTCCATCGGTCGCTTCAAACCATGCCGTGCACGACCGTGCATTTTTATATCTGTCAAGCTCCTCATAGCTTTTCCACATAGCTTCCCTAACTTCATTCTCCGTATAATTGGCGGGATTTCCCGTAAGAAGAGATCCAAACGGAGTGCTGACAAATTCATAGGTCTTGTCTGCTTTCTGATAGGAGGCTTTCACGATGGGTCCATCCGGATCATCGTCAAGATCAGTAACGAGCCGCAAAGACCGTATATTGGCATCTTCCGGCATCACCTCCACCTTAACAGGAAAGGCATTATACATGAATTCTACAGCCGGGTATGCTTCCAAGACTATCTCTCCTCCTTTTAAATCGGGAAGCTCAATTGAAGTGATTGGTGAAGCGCCGTATGCCGATATCTGACCCACAATTAAGGTGCAAATAAAAGGTAATGGCAGACGCTTGCTATTAGCAATCTTCATCGGAATTATTTTTTAAAGAATTTAACTGCTTTTGTTCCGCGTTTCGCAACATATATTCCGGAGGGAAGATCATATCGCTCTCCAGCATGGTATTTGCCTACATATCGGCCTTGAATGTCATAGATTTCAACTTCTTCCGGGGCGTGGTCTTCAATGAATATGGCCTCCGAGGATGAAGCCTCGAAATGATCATAATCCACAACCTCCGCCCATGGAATAGTGGCACCGGAAGTTCCGTCGATAAAATCGTCAGGATTCACGGGACCGTCAAGCGGCATGAATTTCCAGGCGTTGACATCGCCGTCTTTCAGTTTTACGCTCGTCATTCCCAAGCCTGAATAGCTGTATTCACTGCTATCCATCCCTTTATTCCCTAACCAGTAACTCCAATAACCTGAGTACCAGCCCGCATTCCATCTCATTTCCGAAGAGGTCTCATCGGCCTGCCACCAGTCGTAATCATACGCCGGATAGCCAAACTCCGTATAGTTAAGGGGATGTTCTATGATATTGGTTGTCTTTGCTTTGGCAATGGCATCATTGCACATCTGCTGTGCTTCATCTCCCGGAGCGGTGTGCTGCCCCATCATAAGATTGGGAGAAAAGAAATCAAACATTATGTAGGGATCATCGGCGGCTCCTTCAAAATCGTAGCTGATATGATCCAGAATAGAATTTCTTGCGGAGTAACCTATTCCGTCAAGCGTCGATCCATAGACACCGGTGAGCTGCACAAGCGCACATATATCAGTGCTCTCCGCTGCTATTTTCCTTATCATCTCCTCTCCCGTAGGCTCCTCCCCTTCTTGCCACCGGAAGCCCCATACATAGGCTTTCCTCTCATAGTCGTCAAGGAATTGAACCACCAAGGCTGCTTCCCGGTCGCCCTTTCCGCTCCAATGCCTGATCTTGCTGAAATCAATCCGGAAATCAGCAAAAGCATAGATCGCAATGCACGATGAAGCTGCTAATAATGTAATTGTTTTCTTCATAATTTATGGATTTTATCTTATTAGATTCGCTATCGGCCATCTTCATTCGGTTTCGGGTTCTTCCGGTTCGGCGGGAGGAAGAGGTTTATCTCCCGGAATGGATATATGCAGGTCGCGAGCTCTCGCTATCTCGGTCGATGTTTCCCCAAGCCATCCGCAATATTGATTCACACCTGTATAGACCCTTACAAAATCCACCCCCGGAAGATTCACCCTGTTCCCGTGCCGATCTACGGCCCAACCAATATCAAAGGAATTCAAATCCGCATAATCGTTAGGATGATTGTCAACGTATCCCCAACCGTAGGAATAAAGCACGTAATATGTTCCCACACCGCTCAAATCCTTAGCATTGGGAGACAACAGGGTTCCTTCAAATCTTAATTCGTCACGATCCTCCCATAAAGGGTAATAATCCTGGGAATGAAAAGAATTTTTGGCAATATACCCCCGCTTCCCTTCTGAATCTTCCCAAGGGATATAAGTGGTATCCGTAAGAAATCCTGAATCGTCAGGCTCTTCCGTTTTATCCTTTTCTGGGCGATGATATGTTATCGAGTAGTCTTGACGCGTGTCGGATGAATAATATTCGCTCCCTGCCAACTCATACCATTCGTCATCGGGCAACCCGTTGCAATTGGTATCAAGACTCACCATAACTATCCCCGGCTCTGCCGACCCTCCTTTAGCATCAGGATCAGAGAGCTCGTAAAAGGCGTTACCCCATATGCGGAAATCATACTCTCCGGGAATGTTCATCACGGTATGGTCAAATCCGAAGGTTACATATCCTCCATAGCCCCCCAATGAAATCATTATGTCGTTTGTGCCGGAAATGCTCTCCTCTGCTTTCTTCAATATCTCGGCATAAGTGTCACCAGGTTCATATTGAGGCATTTCATTGATGAACTGACCCGGAGCCGGATAATATTCATAAACTCTGGAAATATAAGGGCTGTATTCCACCTCCTCGTGCACGACCTTGATAAGGAATTCATGCTCATATGGGGTTTTTGAGTCAACTATCTCAAAACGCATCCTGTATTCCCCCTCTTCACCCTCAAGGAATATATAGTCGCGTTCAGACGAAACAGCATTCCATTCCCCGTTCTCTCCGGCCATGCTCCAGCGGTATTCATTGCCTGTAAGAGCAGGGTGAAGATCGAGCTTCTGCATCCTGCCGATATAATAGAAATCATCTATCCCCAGGCTGACCATCGGAATCTCTTCCTTGCAGCCGATCAGAGACAAGGCTGACAAAGAAGTTAAGATCAATATCTTCTTATCTCGTTTCATTTCAGTTAGGTTGAAAAACAATATGTGCCGGTATGTCACCCGTTCTTACACTCCATTTCTTTTTACCATCCTTTGTGAAGCAATACAGAGTGCCTGACGATACATAATTCTTCGCATCGGTAACAAATATATCGCCCGTCTCCGGGTGAATTGCAATTCCATAGGGAATGGTTATCTCTTTTTCCGTGCCGTCAGTAATGAAGTTTTTTGACACCACCTCTTTGCTTCTGATATCAATTATACCATAGCTGATGGCATTGGAAGAGGTAAAATTATTCCATTCCGTGGCATAGTAAAAAAGGGAATCCCCTCTGAGAGCCATGTTGCTGCAGGCCACCGGGATGGTATCAGTTACTATCATCTGGTTGTAACCCTTCCTCTTGTCGAGGAGATACAGGCGCGAGGGGCGCGCCTGATAATCGCCACGCGACGTAACCCAGAGCCTGTTGTAACGATCCTTCTTCACACGGTGAAGATTTATCCCGACCGGTATCTGCTGAACCTGCTTGAAATCGACCATCTGAATGACCGATACCGTGTTGTCGTAATCGGGAACACGGTAGCCTCCGGAATTGGCTACATACATGTAGTCGTCAACAATCTCCATCTCCTCCGGCTGATATCCCACGCTTACCTTACGCGTAATTTTCAAGGAAGCTGTATCTACTTCAAACACCGCCCCTTTAGGAGCGTCAGGGTCAATCAAGACAGGACCGACATAGGAGCTTACGTATGCCTTCCCGCGATAAAACCTGATGTAACGGCAATTGGGGATATCAACCTGCCCTATCCTCACTCCGCTCTTCATATCCATCACCTCCACCTTATGAGAGCAATTGACCACAACATAGAGTTTGCTTCCATATATCCCTATATCATTGCCGACATCTCCCAATTCCTTTATTACATTTGGATTCCGCTCAGCATAAAAGTTGCGGGAATATAGTCCGGTGCGGTAATCATAATAATCAAGTGTGCATTTATTAGAACCCATGTTACCTTCATTCACAAGATAGAAGCCCCTGATTGAGCTTTCGTGATCCTCATCTCCTATTATATCATATTCCGTAGGCACCACAAGCTCATCTTCACGACAACCTGCAGCGATTATAAGTAACAGGAGCGGGAGGTATGCAATTGATTTTATATTTATCTTCATATCTCTGCTGTTATTGTGAACCTGTAATTCCTCTTAGGCATCGGATAATTAAGGATAACATCATAGTCCTGGCTCAAGAGGTTGTTAATCTCGATCATACCCCGTAGATTCACCCTTCCCAGACGCAGATCTTTGCTTATGGAAAGATCCGAGGTGTACCATGGCTGAGTGTAGTTGTATCTGATATTCTCTTGCTGGTTATATCTCTCGCCGACGTATATCCATGAATAATTAAGATTCCACCCTCGCCACTCCACATTTCCTACAGCCGATCCTGAGTTTCGTGGAATATATGGTATCTGATGTCGGTAATAATTATCTGACGGGCTTGTAATGTCGATGGCTCGTTGAAATGTATATTGCACCCTAAGAGTGACATAAAGTTCTTGCAAGGGTCTGACTGTCATCATCCCTGTAACATCAATTCCGCGGATCTCAACCAATCCAAGATTCAGCATCGTCCAGCGGAACTGCTGACCTTTAGGATAGGCAACAATTTTATTTTTCACGCGGTTGTAATAAGCATCCGCTGAGAATTTTGCAGCGGTAATGGCGGATTGCTCCGCATGATGATCATATAGGAAACCTACGTTATATTGCGCCACCTTCTCCGGCTCCAGCTTGGAATTTCCCATATCGGCATAGTAAAGATCGTTGAATGTCGGCATACGGAACGACTGCTTGTAAAATGCACGTAAGGAGAAATCCTTGTTCCTGATCGGATTGCCGCTAATGAATACGGCAGGAGTGAATACATGCTTATCGGGCGGAGACTGCTGTCCAATTATGTGGTCGTGTATGAAGGTGCCTAATCCACTTGCCTGAACCTTGAAGCGGTCAAGATTCAAGGCTGAAGCCACTGAAAGGAATTGTGAGAACCGGTCGGGCTTTACAAAACCATATACATCCGCATCCAATGCATTCCACATAAAGTCATAGCTCACTGAAATTCTCCAGCCGGTAAATACCTCGTATTCATTTGCTGTGGAAAGATATATCTCTTTCTGTTTGTAGAGATTATCTACCTTTACCTGTTTGTCGTCATTATTGACATAATGGGTGCGATAGAAGGCATATTTTATATTGTTAAGGGTGGAGAATCTTCCGAAATATCCGTTATAACGTCCTTGAACGAAAGAGTTCGTATCCCATATCCTTTCGCCCCTCCTCCACACGTTATTCACTATCGCCCCCGGCACTCCTCTTTCTGAGTTATAGTTATACCCCTTTACGTGCCACGAGCCTCCGGGCAGGCTGCCGTTTATACCAAGCTCAATGCGTGTAGCGTTTATATCGCCGTTCTGCCTTACGGCGGTGGTGTCGTATGCCAATTCCCCGGCAGGGTTGACACGCCTGTATCTGAACTTGTATTTACCGCTTGAATTTATCCATTCCGCACTCAGAGAGGCATTGACCCTCCGACTTAATTTCAACTCTACCAGTGCGGATGGGTTGATCAGGTCGAAGGATCCTGTGCGCATTGTGAACCTTGCATGGTAATTCTCACCCTCTTCAAAGTGAGGGGTACGGGTACGCATATATATTGATCCGGCAGAACCGAAGTCTTTTGCCGGCTGAAGTATCTCGCTTTTCTGGCCGTTATATAGTGAAAGTGACTCTATATTGTCAAGAGAAAACTGACCGAGATCTATTTGGCCGTTCTGGGCATTACCAAGCTCCACGCCGTCATACACCACGCCGGTATGGTTAGTTCCCATAGATCGGATGTTTACAGTCTTTATACCCCCCACTCCGCCATAATCTTTCACTTGCACTCCGGAGAAATAGCGCATTGCATCAGCCACACTGTTGCTGTTGAGACGGCGCAATTCATCTCCGCTCAATGTTTGCGACGGAATTATATCCTGAGAGCTACGGGTGGAAGTGACGACAACCTCGCGCAGATTGCGTGTTGTAGTGTCATTCGGAGTGTTGATACTGTCAGGAATAACTTTCTCTCCTTGCACACTCTCTGATGAGAGGGCAATAAGGATGAAGGTTATTGCAGAAGAGAGGAGATTCCTCATAATTCGTTTCATTTTATGTCTCTTCCATACCTTCCTCCGATCTAATCGGGAATCTTCCGAGAGATTTTCTCCCGCTTCTTCCGGCTGTCATCACGACATCCGGAAGAGCCGGAGAATGGCAAAAAATATGTAAAGAAACTGTTTTCAATTGTCGAATATTCAGTTTCCCACTTTAGGGCAGGAAACAAAAAAATCCCGTCGACATACTGAAAGTCAGTATTCAACGGGATTTAAATCTTTTAAAAATTTAAATTAAACGGCAATTCAATGAAACCGGTATCCCACTCTCACGATTAATAGTGAGAGCGCGGTCAATAGAAACCCATAATCCCGCAGGCACTGATCTATGTATGGCATTGGCAGGTCTTCTGACTTATCCTTGCTAATGATACCTTCTCAGATCCACACAGGCTCCAATGGCTTTTATCATCGGCATCGTGTCTTGTAAAAGACAGAAAACGGACTTACAGCAGCGGGTACTGTTCCGGATTCTCACCGGATTCCCTTTTGAATCTCCCCGGATTAATTGTTCCGACTTCCCTCTCTTGGGAATGGGAGATACCAATGCGACGGCAAAGTTATAAAATTTTTTTCAATATCCTATTCTTTTCTCTTTTTATTTTGCATTGAAAGTGGACGTATTATATTTCTTTTCTCAAAATAACCGGATAACAATATTTTTGAGTATCTTTGCAAAAAGCATTTCAATGAATAAGAAAATACTTAAATATCCGGTTGGCGACCAGTCTTTCTCATCGATTCGGGAGAAAGGTTTTCTTTATGTTGATAAAACTCAGTATATCGAGAGGATTATCAACAGTAGCAAATACTATTTCTTAGGTCGTCCACGCCGTTTCGGGAAGAGCCTTTTCCTATCCACCATGAAATGCTTCTTTGAGGGGAAACGCGACCTTTTCAAAGGTCTCTATGCGGATACGATGGATTGGGATTGGACGCCTCAGCCCGTATTTCTTCTCGATTTCAATACTCAGAAATTTAAAGAAAAGGATAGCCTTGACATCTTTCTTGACTCTTTCTTCAAAACGCAGGAAACCAGATTCAACCTCCCCCTCTTGGAAGAAAATTACTCAATCCGTTTTGCTTCTCTTATAAAGCAGGTAGCCGAAAAAACAGGTAAAAAGGTGGTGATTCTTGTAGATGAATATGATAAACCTCTTGTTAATAATATCCATAACAAGGAGTGTTTTGAGTATTACCGCGACACTTTGTCAGCATTATATTCCAACTTCAAGAGCTCTGCCGAATATATTCAGTTGGTCTTTCTTACAGGTGTAAGCAGATTCGGTAAACTTAGCGTCTTTTCAGGGCTTAACAATATCCGTGATATCTCTTTTACCAATGAATTTGCTGCAATATGCGGAATTACAGAAGAGGAGTTGACCAATAACTTTAAAGCAGGAATCGAGTCGTTAGCGGAAATCAACAATCTTTCATTCGAAAAGGAAATAGAAAAACTAAAAAGTAGATACGACGGTTATCACTTCTCATATCTCTCTCCCGATATCTATAACCCATTCTCCCTGATCTATACTTTTGCCAACCGGGCATACGGCAACTATTGGATAGAATCAGGTACCCCAACCCTACTTATTGAACAATTGAAACGCACTGACACTGATATTGAATCATTCTTAAAAGTTGAATGTGGAGAGGAAGATCTGAAAGGACTGGATATTGATAATCTTCATCCAATCGCTCTTTTCTATCAAACCGGTTATTTAACTATTAAAGATTACGATCCGGAGTTTGAAATATTTCAGTTAGGAATTCCTAATGAAGAGGTCAAGGAGGGTTTCTTCAAATTCATTCTTCCTTTCTACTCCAGTTTGGGGAACGATTCTACAAGTGCAGTGGTGACATTTTTTCAGAGAGACCTAACTGCTGGCAATATTGAAGATTTCATAAAACGTCTGAAATCCTTCTTTGCAGGTATTACATACGAGATGCATCTTGATGATGAGCGGAGTGTACAGAATGCAATGTTTATACTCTTCTCATTGATTGGTTTGCGTACAGATGTTGAATATCGCACATCAGATGGGAGGATTGATATTCTTATACGAACAAAAAACTATATCTATATATTAGAATTGAAGTTTGACAGTTCGGCAGAAGAGGCAATCGCACAAATTAGAAAAAAGGAATACAGACTTCCATGGACTATGGATAAAAGACAAGTTGTTGAAATCGGTATCAACTATTCCTCCGAAACCCGTAGAATTGAAGACTGGATTATAAATTATCCGCAATCATGAATATCACTGTCGGCATACCCACACTTGGCAATCCCTTAATCGAAAACCAGGGGAAATACACTCTTCTTAAAAATATGCTCATAGGCAAAGATTTCCACTGGCAAAGAAGCATTGAAGCTCTTTTGCCCGGTGAAGTGGAAATTGGGAAAGATGAGGTATTCAGGGTGATCAACCGACTTTCTATTGAAGATTATCTGAAATGTGTAGTAGGAAGCGAGATGAATCCGGAGGCACCGTCTGAGTTTCTGAAAGCTCACGCCGTTATTTCACGCAGTTGGGCTATGGGGAAAGTCTTGAATATCCACGATCATTCGGAATATGGAAAGACAAATCTAACGAATAAAATCATTAATTGGGAGGACACTTGTGACCATCATGGTTTCGATGTCTGCTCCGATGACCACTGCCAACGTTATCAAGGGATTCAACCTATCCCGGGGTCAGTTCTTGACGCGTTGAAGGCGACGGAGGGTGAGGTGCTGATATCTCCTGCCGGAAAATTGGTGGATGCCCGTTTCTCAAAATGCTGCGGAGGGAAAACCGAAGTATTTTCCTCTTGCTGGCAACCGAGGGAAGAGGAATGTTTGGAGAGTTTCGATGACCCCTGGTGCAATCTTGATACTCTTGACCCGAATAAAAAAATCAGAGTTCTTAAATCCATCCTCAAAGACTATGACCTTGAAAACGAAGGTGGTTACCGTTGGGAAGCGACTGTGACAGCTTCAGAAATAAAGAAGAACCTCCTTGATAAATTCAACCGCGATATAGGCGATATAACCGGGATTGAGATTCTCTATCGAGGTTTGTCCGGGAGATCGAAGAATCTTCTTGTGAAGGGCACACAAGGTGAACTTGAAATAGGCAAGGAACTTATGATCCGTCGTCTTCTCGCCCCGACACATCTCTATTCCTCATGGTTTGACATAGATCAGGTATCCTCCGACACATGGCATTTACAAGGCCGAGGTTGGGGACATGGTGTAGGTCTCTGCCAGATCGGCGCTGCCCGTATGGCACTTGAAGGCTACAGCTACAAAGATATCCTCTCCTTCTATTATCCGGGGGCAAGAATCGGAAATAAGTAAAATCTATATACGATCTTCCCTTTCAAGTCATTGAAGCGCTCAGCAATCGTATATTGGTCGCTAATCTATAAAAAATGAATACCAACAAACTATTCTCTTATAAACCGTCCCAAAGATACCGAATGGTGTATATGTTTCTGATTCTTATTTTATTCCTTTCCGGATGCAGCCAAAATAAGAACGTATCCGATAGAAATGAATCTATAGAGAAGTCAACGGATACCTCTTCCCCGGATAATGACAGCACATGGCCTTTTCGGATTCTCGATGGAGAAATTGATCATAATATAACTCCGGAAGAAATGCAACACCACGCATCAAAAGGGATAAACACCCTTGAGGATGCCTATATGGCAGGCTACGACAACGGACATGAGGTTGGAAAGGAAGATGGTTCCAACGGCTCGGAATATGGAAAATCGTTTGATTCCAAAAACGACTTCTCCGGTCGTTTCCTCCAAAGTTATGAGGATGGCTACGCACACGGGTATCATGACGGGTACTTTATAGAAGAATAAAGCCCTAAGTTAAAGTTATACCACCATAACAATCAGTAACTTTCATTTCCATCTTCATAGAATAGTTCCTTTTCGACAAGTAATTTTATTATCTTCTTAAATATGAATAAAATATATTCTTTGAAAAGCTTATTATTTCTTTTTCTTTCTGCGTTTCTTTCCAATACTGTTTATGCTGACTGGACACATATGGAGGCGCCTTTCAAATGGTATTATAATGATTCTATTCCTTCAGAAGAACTCAAAAAAAGAGCTGAACAGAAGGATGGTGTAAGTATGAATGACTATGCTAATGCCTTGATGTCGTATAATTATGAGAAAAACCATTTTGATAAAGCGAAGAAATGGTATGACAAAGCGACTAAACAGAATGTTCCTAAAGCACTTCTTTGGTCTTTAAGTTCTCCTAATCCGGGATTAGGAAAAGAAAAACGTATGCAATATGCGGAAAAGATTTTTTCATCTGGGGAAGTTGATTGCATTTATAAGGTCGCCAATTATTTTATTTGGGGAATACCTTATGCAACACCCATATTAAATGGGGAAGAATGGACTCGATGGGACAATGCTAATTATCTTCGTTTCCTTAAGCGTGCCTCTGAATTAGGTTATAAACCGGCATTATACGACATGGCTTTAATTTATTGTTTTGGAGGGGTACCTTTAAGGAATAATAAATCTAAGCAATATTATCTTTATTCTCTCGATATTGTTCCTGATATCCCTAAGGCATTTGAATTTTTTAAAAATGCTATCGATCTTGATAATCTTCAGGATAAAGAACGATTTGATGCTTTATTTGACTTCTTGAGATTAGGACTCGTAAGTGATAAAGAAGATGATGAATTTATGAAACTATACGACCCAACTCGGTCAATGAATATTTATAAAACTCTCCATGATTTTGACCATTCTTTTCTACCTGCCGGTTCACGATATGCAATAGGATTATATGCAAATCAACGATATGATGAAGCGTTCCCTTTATTATTGACGGTTGCCGATGAAATAGAGCGTTTAGAAAAAGAGGGAAATAACAAGTACTATTTTTTATCTCCAATAAAAATTTACCAAATGCTTTCCAACTCCTATCGTTTTGGGAGAGGATGCGGCATTGATGAAAATTTAGCCGATAAATACCTTGAAAAATCGTCTCATTTCGAAAATAATGATGAAAAAACTATTATAAACAGTATATTGAATATAATAAATTAGGCATGTGATGTCCGGTGGCTTAGAGCTCATTCCAACATAGATGTTGGAATGAGCTCTAAGCCACCGGACATCGATTACACCATAATTGCACAAAATACGGTTATCGCGTGGGGCAAGAATCGGAAATAAGAATTAGTGATTTGCTATGACATACACAAGAATATAAGCCGATATTAACTCAATTTAACAAAGTTAGTAATTTCAAAAACACAAAGTAAAACCATTCAAAAGTATAAAATAATTTTGAAGTATCAGATTTAAATGCTATTTTTGCAGGCAGTTATGAAAGAGCAAAAATATCTGAGTAGAATTGCGGACAAGACTCTTGACTTGAGGCTTGAAGCTTTCGGTGCAGTGCAGATTGCCGGACCAAAATGGTGTGGCAAAACAACGACGGCAGAGCGACGGGCAGAGAGCGTCATAAAGATGCAGGATCCTGACCGGAGGGAAGGTTATCTTGCTACTGCAAGGACAAAGCCATCGTTGTTGCTCAAGGGTGCTACGCCTCGGCTTATCGATGAATGGCAGGTGGCTCCCGTTATATGGGATGCGGTTCGCCATGCAGTGGATGAACGCAGAGAGAAGGGCCTGTTTATTCTGACCGGCTCTACGGTAATAGACGATGACGAAATAATGCATACCGGAACAGGACGCATTACTAAAATGGCAATGTTTCCGATGAGTCTGTACGAGTCGCTTGAATCAAACGGCTCTATTTCATTGCGTCGTCTTTTCGATGAAACGGAGTACGATATTGACGGGGAGATGTCTCATCTCTCTATTGAGCAACTTATATTTGCCGCTTGCCGTGGAGGGTGGCCGGCTTCTCTTGATGAAATGAGTGCGGATGCAAAACTACTCATCGCAAAGGATTATGTTGAGGAAATTTGCAACAAAGATATTTCAAGAGTTGATAAAACGCGCCGCAATCCCAAATTGGCGCGTCTGATTCTTCGAACCTACGCGCGAAATATCTGCACTCTCGCAAAGAAAACATCTATGCTTGCTGATGTGTCGGAAGAGATGGAAGGAACATCAATGCCAACGTTTGATGATTACGTCGATGCTTTGGAGAAGCTGTTTGTGATTGATGATATTGAGGCGTGGTCTCCTGCCATTCGGTCGAAGACGGTGATACGCACAGGGAAGAAACGTTGTTTTGTTGATCCTTCTATAGCAGTAGCCGCATTAGGCGCATCTCCAGAGAGTCTGGAATTGGATCTGAACACATTCGGTTTCATATTCGAATGTTTATGTTTTCGTGACCTTCGAGCATATTCACAAGCATTGGGAGGACGCCTATCTTATTACCATGACCGGCTTGGACTTGAAGCTGATGCCGTATTGCATCTGCATGATGGACGCTATGCATTGATAGAGTGCAAACTCGGCAGCCGAGATATAGAGGACGGTGCCAAACATCTTCTTGAAATCAAACGCCTCATCGCCGAGAAGAACAAGACAGTGAAACAAAGCAGACTTCGAGAGCCGGATTTACTGATTGTCCTAACAGGTGGAGAAATGGCCTACACTCGCGAGGATGGAGTGAAAGTTATCCCGATCGGTTGCTTAAGAAATTAGTTTATCGTTAATAATTATAAATCCCGATGGGTTACAATAAGAAGAAAATCGACCTAAAGGATTTCTCTGGACCAGAGTTTATTAACCGGTTGTATCTTGAGCGTGACAGAGATGATTCCGTAGTAAAAAGCCATAGATGGAATACATGGCTTTAAATTAGAGCGTTACTTTCACTTCTTGTGTTTTTTAAGACTCTATCCAACAAAAAAATGTTAATGCATAGTCGCATATCCGGGAGCAGATATCGCCCTGCATTAACATTGCTTGTTGGACGGAGTCTTATTATAATACAGCTGCAATATTTCGGATGGAAGAAAGGCGTTTCATAAACGATACATAAGACTTTACCATCTGCATATTGTAATCGTTCTGAAGATTCAGCAATAAATCAGCCGGTATATTAAGAGCCGCCTCTATCAGGAGAGCCAACTCTGTATTCACACCTCTCTTCCCTTTAATTATTTCGTTTAGTAACGAAGCTTTTACATCGATACTCTCAGCAAGTTTTGCCTGAGTGATATTACCGGCCATCAGCTCATCTCGTATGAGTTCGCCGGGGTGAGTCGGTTCAAATGGAGTAAGATTGTTAGCAATCATGTCGGGATCAACCCCTTGCAATGTAATCATATTATTCATAATGATTTGAAAGTTCGACTATTCTACAGACTATCAGAATTCGTAAGTGCTTAAAGCACATTTAAATGCAAAAAGTAAATCTTATGTTTAATCTGCTGAAATCTTTGATAGGACAGAATCCCATCTCTCGAGCATGGGAAACACCACAATTGCTAAACTTAATTATAAATACCTTACTTTATTGAGGATACAAAGGATGGTATAAACTGAATTCCAAGAACTGCTGCAATACTATATAAAGTAAGGGCCGCCTCCTCACGGAGACGGCCAAAGGATTCGCTCTTGATTGTTAAATTAGTGAACGTTTTATCACTGTTTTTCATGTTTCCGATGTGATCGTTGCCTCTCACATTCTGATTGAATTTCTTGAGTTGTCAGATAATATTGATTTTAAAGTTAGAGAATGTTGTGTTGGGATTCCCTTCTCCATCCATACGTCACTGATAATTTCAAATTTAGGTTATATACATTGCGTAAATATAATTCGTCCCCGGTAAAGAATTTATAAGGTATCGGCAACTCGGAGATGTTGCCGATACCTATGGATAAGTATTATAATTTCAAAGGATGATAAGGAAGATCAAATGCTTCGGCCACTGCCTTGAATGTGATCTCTCCATCCACTACGTTAACACCGTCGGCCAATCCCGGGTCACGACGACATGCTTCCTCCCAGCCAAGGTCGGCAAGACGAAGGGCATAGGGCATAGTGGCATTGGTAAGGGCCAGAGTAGAAGTATAAGGAACGGCTCCCGGAATGTTGGCTACGCAATACTGGAGCACTCCGTCAACCTCAAATGTCGGCTCTGAATGTGTGGTGGGGTGAGAAGTCTCGAAGCAACCGCCCTGATCGATAGCTACGTCTACCATAACCGATCCCTTGCGCATAAGCTTGACCATATCAGCTGTGACAAGATGCGGAGCCTTAGCACCGGGCACGAGCACCGAACCAATCACAAGGTCGGTATCAGGGAGTTCCTGTTCGATATTATGGCGTGAGGAATAAAGAGTCTTCACATTCTTGGGCATCACTTCTGCACAATGGCGCAGTGTGGGAAGAGAGATATCGGTGATAGTGACATCCGCACCGAGGCCGGCAGCCATTAGAGCGGCATTACGACCTACAACACCGGCACCAAGAACAAGCACCTTGGCGGGTTTCACTCCCGGAACGCCTCCTAAAAGAACACCACGTCCTCCCTGAGGCTTCTCAAGGAATCGGGCTCCTTCCTGGATTGACATTCTTCCTGCCACCTCACTCATGGGGATCAGAAGAGGAAGTCGATGATCGCGGTCGGTCACTGTCTCATAAGCTATGCAGACTGCTCCCGATTCCAGCATGGCGTCGAGAAGAGCGCGCTCTGAAGCGAAATGGAAATATGTGAATAGAACCTGTCCTTTGCGGATAAGCTTGTATTCAGGTTCGATAGGCTCCTTTACCTTGATTATCATGTCGGCAGTAGCATATACATCCTCGATTGTCGGAAGGATGGTTGCGCCGGCCGCTTTATATTCTTCGTCTGAGAAGCCGCTGCCTTCACCGGCTGTGTGCTGCACGTAAAGGTCGTGTCCATGGGCTACCAGCTCTTTCACTCCTGCCGGAGTTGCGCCTACGCGATTTTCATTGTTTTTGATCTCTTTTGGAATTCCTATCTTCATGGTGGTATAGATTTAAGTATTTAAGTCTATGAAATACTATTTTTCCCCCTTTCGAGGCTCTTTTGTTTTGCGATGTAAATATAGCAACTATATTCGGGGTGGCAAATTATTTTTAAATGTTTAAAAACACATTTTAACTTTTTTCCCGTTTTTATCTCTCAACCTCCCGCTCCCCGGAGCGTTCTAATTATAAAACTAAGTGGCTTTAAGGCTCTGTTGGAAATTATTAAATGTAAATACTATGGAAACAGAAAAAATTAAACAGCTTGAAAAAGAGACAGGCGTTGTGCTTGTGGAGTTTTATGCATCATGGTGTCCTCATTGCCAGAAGATGATGCCTGTTGTGGCGGATGTGAAAGCTCTTTTCGAGGGACGAGCCTCTGTATATCAGTTTGATATCGACGAGAATTCTGAATTTGCAGATTCCCTTGATGTGAAATCTATACCGACCTTTATCATATTCAAAAACGGCGAACCTGTGTGGCGAACCGCCGGCGAACTTACTGCCGACAAACTTTCCGCCGAACTGGAGAAGGCTCTTTCATAATTAATATTTTATCGCTATGGCAAGGGAAAGCAGCTTATTTACGGATTTTCTGAATGAGCTCGGGGTGAAGCATACGGCAGACTTCAGCAACACGCAATTTGAAAATATGAATTTCAAGTCTCTGTTTGGTTTCTCGCGTCTGCTTTCAAGCTATTCAATCCCTAACTCGGCTTTCAAAATTGAGAAAATCAATGAGCTTCTGAAGGTGCCTGTGCCATTTATGGCCCAGAAGTCGTCATCATTTGTCATCGTAACGGGAATCAAGGATAGGGATAATAATCCTACGGTGACATGGAAGTCGCAAAGTGGAGTGGAATCAGCTTCGGCAGAGGATTTTCTCAAGGGGTGTTCGGGAGTGATCCTGCAAGCCTATCCTGATGAGAAATCCATTGAACCCGATTATAACCGTCACCACCTTCTTGAAATGGCGGGATCGGCTAAAAGTTGGATTTTGTTCCTATGCGGAATGGTGATCTTTTTCTGGGGATTCTATGATTCCGGCTTGTATAAGAATATTTCAACCGTACTTCTCACCATTGTCGATCTGGCAGGCCTGGGCATAACATGGCTTCTGATACTGAAATCGCTTAAGGTGAAAAGTGTGGCAGCCGATAATGTTTGCGGTGTGCTTCAGGAGCATGGATGCGACCATGTGCTGGAGGATAAGGCTTCGAGCTTTTTCGGCATTTTCAGTTGGAGTGAAGTAGGCTTCGCATATTTCTCCGTGAGCATTGCGGCAATGCTGATTTTCCCAAAACTTATCGGGGCGATGACACTAATCAATGCCTGCTGTCTCCCCTTCACGATCTGGAGCATCTGGTATCAGAAATTCAAGATCAAGACCTGGTGCACTCTTTGTGTTATCACCCAGTGTCTCCTTTGGTGTCAGTTTCTTTGCTACCTTTTGGGAGGATGGTGGTCAACCGTTTTTCCAATCCAACCGGCCATCATCCCATTGGGATGCGCCTATGCCGGGGCGATGCTTTCGATCAATGCAGTGTGCGAGTTTATTAAAAAGAGGATATAAAACCTCAATTTAAAAATAAAATATGAAGAAGATTGATCCGATTGCATTTGAAGATGCAAAGAAACTTACGGCAGCCGAGATGAATGCGCTGCACATGGAGACGGGGCTCCATTCCGATGCTGTGCCTGATCACCATCTCCAGCGTCCCCAGCCATAGCCACGCCGGTGCTCGGCTCTTTTCTCCTGCTCTTTTAATTCCTCTTCGAGCCTTTCGAGCTTTATGGAAAACCTTTCCTCCAGTCCGACTGTCTCTATATACTGCCGGGCGAGGTCAAGATTACCCCGCGCACTCTTTATCGAGGGCGCGGGATTCTTTCTTTCCTTGATCCAATGTAGGTCGGTTTCGCATAAATAAAGATAGAGCTCCGCCGTTATTTCGGAATCGAAGCATAGAGAGGAGAAATATTTCAACTCCTTTTTTATAGAGGTAATCGTGGGCCGCTTGCGTTGCTTCCCGGAGGGAGTGAAGAAGAGTCGATGAATCTTCACCTTGTATTTCTCAAGCTCCGACTCAAGATCGGGCTTGAGCCAGAACTCCAGATATTCCTTCGCTTCCGGACGGGCATCATAGAGCTCGCAAATCATTTCTGTAATCTCCGGCACATCCATTCCGGCAAGAGCCTTTTTCAATTGCGCTTTCGACATATCTTTCCATTATTTATGATCACACAAAGAAGAAATAAGCTATCACTACGGCCGCTATGGCTCCTGTGATGTCGGCTAAAAGGGCATAGCCGGCTGCATAGCGGGTCTTGGAGACTCCGACCGAACCGAAATATACGGCAAGAATATAGAATGTGGTGTCGGTACTTCCTCTTACTGCCGCGGCCAGTTTACTCACGAATGCATCGGGCCCGTTAGCTTTCATCACATCGAGCATCATTGCGCAACTCCCACTGCCGCTCAATGGTTTCATCAGCATAGTGGGAAGAGCTCCCACCCATTGCGTATCGAATCCGAGCCAAGCGACGAAGCTTTCCACCCATCCCGTGAATACGTCCAATGCCCCGGAAGCACGGAACATCCCTATCGCCACAAGTATGGCCACAAGATAGGGAATTATCATCACTGCTGTCTTGAATCCCTCCTTGGCTCCCTCAATAAAGACGTCATATACCCTTAACCGTTTTCTCACTCCGGCAATAAGGAAAGAGATTATCACACAGAACAATATCAGATTAGCCCCGAATGTGCTATATAATTGAACCTTGTCGGCAGGCAAAGAGGAGAAGAACCAGGTCACCAGCCCGACAAAGGCGGCTATACCCAACAGCCACCCGCATATCACACGGTCAAATCTTATCCGCTGCTTTATACATAACGCCCCGAGTCCGACCAATGTGGCGATTGCCGTGGCAATAAGGATTGGAATGAAGATATCCGTGGGATTGGCTGCCCCTCCCTGCGCACGATACATCATTATGCTTATCGGGATCAGGCATAACCCGCTGCTATTGAGCACAAGAAACATTATCATGGCATCTGTGGCAGTATCTTTCCTATCATTGAGATTCTGCATCTCCTGCATCGCACGGAGTCCCATCGGCGTGGCAGCATTGTCGAGACCCAGCATATTGGCCGATATATTCATGAATATCGCTCCCATGGCCGGATGCCCCTTGGGGATTCCCGGGAATAGACGCGAGAAGAAGGGTGAAATGAGACGTCCCATCCCTTCCACCACTCCGCTTCTCTCCCCTATCTTCATTATACCGAGCCAGAGGGTAAGCACTCCGGTGAGTCCGAGTGAAATCTCAAATGCAAATGCTGCCTGATCAAAGGAGGAATTCATTATGTCGCTCCACACCTGCAGATCGCCTGTAAAAAGAGTCTTGCCCAACGCCATCAGAAAAGCTATGGCGAAGAAAGCTATCCAAATCCAATTCAATACCATTTTCCAAGATATGAAAATGAGGAGACAACAAGCAGTCATCTCCCCGAGATTTCTATTGATTCTTTTACGAAGGGATATCAGAATTTACGGATACCCATTATCTCGCGCACATCGGCAAGAGTCTTGGCCGCTGCCTCGCGGGCTTTCTCGGCTCCCTGACGGACCACCTTGGAGATATATTCATCGTTATTGCGGATATCAAGGATTCTCTCGCGTATGGGAAGAGTGGTTTTTAGGATATCTTCGGCAAGCTGCTTCTTAAGGTCGCCATAACGGATGGAGCAATCGGCGTATGCATTCTTGAAATGTTCCACCGTGGATGGATCCGACACGAGCTCCATAAGAGTGAAAAGATTCTGTACCGGCTGACTCACGGGTGAATTGGGCTCTTTGGGTCCTTCATCGGTCACGGCACGCATCACTTTCTTGCGCAGTGTCTTCTCATCGTCGATAAGATATATGCAGTTGCCCTCACTCTTACCCATCTTTCCCGATCCGTCAAGCCCGGGCACTTTCACTGCCTCTCCGCCAAAATTGAAATTAAAGGGCTCGGAGAAGTAGGGAGTTTTGTAGAATGAGTTGAATCGGCGGGCAAAACGTCGTGTGAGTTCAAGATGCTGCTCCTGGTCTTTCCCCACGGGCACAAGGTCGGCATGATGGATCAGGATATCCACGGCCATGAGGGTAGGATAGGTAAGAAGGCCGGCATTCACGCGCTGATTGGTCTGATTTCCTATGATTTCCTTCTCTATCTCATCTCCATCTGAATGGATACCTAAGGCTTTGCGGGCCTTGTCCTTGAAGGAGGCGGTGCGCATGAGCTCACCGATTCCCACGTGCATATTCATCAGCAGATACATCTCGGAGATTTCAGGCACATCGCTCTGCACATAGATGGTGTTTTTCTCCGGATCAAGACCTGCCGCGAGATATTCGGCAAGAATATCCTTCACATTCTCATGAAGCATCTTAGGGTCGGGATGAGTGGTGAGAGCGTGAAGGTCGGCCACGAAATAGCGGCAGTCGTAATCATCCTGCATCTTCACAAACTTGCTCAAAGCCCCGTAATAATTACCGAGATGAAGATTTCCAGTGGCGCGGATACCGCTGAGCACTATCTTCTTCTTGTCGTTCTCTTTATTCTCTATATCTTTATTTTCCATTTTTCTATATTTTCTTTGAAATTGTTTAAAAATTCCATCCTGCGGTGAATGTCCAGGCTTTCGTCCTTCCGCCATAGCTCTGATAGAATCCTGCTCCGAGATCCTGTCGGCCGTATGCATTTATCATTCCGGCTTCATAATGGATGCCGAAATAAATGTGACGTGATATCTCAAGCCCCATCCCCATTTTGAGGCCGAAATCAAATCCGGATGCGTTAGCTGTGAAAGGAACTTTATTATCAATGTCGGTAGCCGTGGAAATGAGCTCAAGATTCTTCATCTTCGATTTCAGTTTAAATCCCATATATGGTCCGAAATCCACATGCCATCGAAGGTAATCGGAGATATTGAAACGCATCGAGGCAAGCACCGGTATGTTCAGATAATATGAATTGCGATGAGCTATCTGGGTGACATATCTTGTATCGCCTGTCTCATTGAAATAATACTGCACGAAAGAGGAATGGCCGCTCCGCGATTCAAAGAACACACCGGGCTGAATGGCAAGATAATCCTTTATATTTATGTCGGCCACTACACCGGCATTAAATCCCGTGCCCCAACTCTGGAAGTTGTAGCCTCCCCAGGAATCATTGGAGAGGGTGCGGTTGGATGTATTGACTCCTGCCCGCACTCCTATATTGAAGAGGTAAGGAGTGTCTTCGGTGGAGAAAAATTCGGCCGCACGCCCTGCGAGTGTAAAAGCGGCAAGGGCAATTATTGATAATAGAAAACGCTTCATCTGTCTTGATTTTCCTTTTGCCGTAACTTTCCGGCAAATGTTTTGAAGAGGTCTTGCGCCACTTCAGGAAGCAAAATTATAAAAAAGTATTCTATATCGAAAATTTTTATCTAATTTTGCAGCGAAAACAACAGATTTCATAATTATCAAAAATTCACGGAAGGGGCACTGCTGATTTTATATTAACCGGTATGAGAGATTATTTATCAGTAACGGCCTCTTTCATGTACCAAATCATCTATGGAACAAAAAAAATACAACAGCTTGATGACCAACACGAAAGACTATTTCTTCATTGTGTTTGGACTTATGCTCTATGCGTTTGGCTTCACGGCTTTCATTCTGCCTCATGAGATTGTGATAGGCGGCCTGGCCGGTGTGGGAACGCTGGTCTATTTCGCCACCAATGGAATGATCTCGGTCGGCGTGACATCGTATGTGCTCAATCTCATCCTGCTGGCTATGGCCTATAAGGTGGTGGGTCGCAAATTCGTGTTGCGCACCATCTTCGGAGTCACCGTTGTCTCTCTTGGCATCGGATGTCTTGAGAGCGTGTTCATGGGTCTGGGTCATCCCCTGATTCCCGACAGAGTGGTATCGGTAGTGCTTGGGGCGATATTATGCGGCATCGGAGTCGGCACGGCATTCAACCACAACGGATCTTCGGGTGGAACGGACATAATAGCGGCCATGGTATCGAAAGTGAGCAATGTGAGCATCGGCCGAACCATGATCTATGTGGATTTCTTCATCGTGAGCAGCTCCCTGCTTCTCCCATTCAACGGTTCTTTCGAACAACGCCTCGAAGCACGTATCCCCACTATGGTCTATGGTTTCATGGTGACCTTCATAGTTTCATACGTATGTGACACCCTGATCAATACCAACCGTCAAGCCACTCAATTCATAATCTTCTCTTCCAAATGGCAGGAGATAGCCGACAAAATCAATAATGAGGCCCACCGAGGTTGCACCGTGCTTGATGGCGAGGGATGGTATTCCAAACATGAGGTGAAGATCCTGATGGTGTTCTGCCGTAAGATTGAGTCGGTAACAATTTTCCGTATCATCAAAAGCGTGGATGAGGATGCTTTCGTGACTCAGGGAGCGGTGAATGGCGTATATGGGAAAGGCTTCGACAAGGTGAAGATTAAGATGAAGAAGCCTCAAGCCAACAATTCGAAGCTCACCTCCCTTCCCGATGGTAAGAAAGAATTGCATCAGGTGAGACGTTCGAATCGAGAGGAATAATCTCACGGTCGCGCGCCCACCATGTCATCTGCTTCTTTGCATAGACACGGGTATTCTTCTTTATCCTGCTGATGGCCGTGTGGCGATCCATCTCTCCCTCGAACATCGAGAATAGCTCTTTCAATCCGACGGTATTTAATGAATTCAGAGCGCGTAGCGGATAGACGCTGCGCGCTTCTTCTTCAAGACCGGCTTCGATCATGGCATCCACGCGCCGGTTGATTCGATCGAAAAGCTGCTCGCGTGGCATTGTGATCATATATTTCTCTATCAGGAACGGTCGTTCGCGCTTTTGGCCGGTACGCAGCTGAGTATAACTTTTCCCTGCAGTCCTGATGATCTCCACGGCATGAAACACTCTCTTGATATTGCGTTTATCCACTATCGAATAATACTCCGGATCCAGTTCCCTCAGAGTTTCAAGCAACCATGTGTCTCCCAATTCCGAGTGCTCGGCCATGAGACCTTGTCGTATATCGTCGGGCACGGTCGGGAGATCGTCGATACCATTGCAGAGAGCATCTACATACATCATCGACCCTCCGCACACCACTACCGATCCGTACCGATTCATTACATCGCGGCCAATCCGCAAGGCGTCTTGCTCAAACTGAGAGGCACTGTAATAAGTATCCAAGGGTAGCCTGTCGATAAGATGATGGCGCACTAAGGCTCGCTCTTCTTCAGTAGGCATGGCTGTAACTATCGGAATCCCTTTATATATCTGCCTGCTGTCTGCCGAGATAATTTCTGTGCCAAGCTGTTGGGCAAGCTGCACGGCAAGGGCCGACTTCCCGGAGGCTGTCGGCCCTGTTATAACATACATTTTTTTTGTCATTCCCAATATCAGGCTTCTCCCACAATCTTACAGATGTTGACAATCACCTCAGTGGCTTTCTCCATCGAACGGATGCTTACATATTCGAAACGTCCGTGGAAGTTCTCGCCTCCTGCAAAGATATTGGGACAAGGAAGGCCTTTGAAAGATAACTGAGCGCCATCTGTGCCACCGCGGATCGGCTGCACCTTAGGAGTAACACCGGCATCGCGCATAGCCTGCTCGGCTATCTCGATCACATGAATCACGGGCTCTATCTTCTCCTTCATGTTGTAATACTGATCTTTTATCTCGACAGTGCAGCATCCGGGATATTCGGTATTGGTCTTATTCACCAGATGCTCTATCTCGCGCTTGCGGCGTTCGAAACGATCGCGGTCGTGATCGCGGATAATATAGTTAAGTGTGGTCTCCTCCACTGATCCGTTGATACCCACGAGATGATAGAATCCTTCATACCCCTCGGTATGTTCGGGAGTTTCCCAACGGGGAAGCATGGTGATAAAGCTATTAGCCACCCGAATGGAATTTATCATCTTATGCTTTGCATAACCGGGATGCACGTTGCGACCTTTTATGGTGACCTTGGCAGAAGCCGCATTGAAGTTCTCATATTCGAGCTCTCCGATTGCCCCTCCGTCCATAGTATAGGCGAAATCACACCCGAATTTCTCAACATCGAATTTATGTGCTCCCAATCCGATCTCTTCATCCGGATTGAAGCCAATGCGGATCTTTCCGTGTTTGATTTCAGGATGCTCCTGAAGATATGCCACAGCTGCCAGAATCTCTGCCACTCCGGCTTTGTCGTCGGCGCCAAGAAGTGTGGTGCCGTCGGTAACGATCAGATCCTGACCTAAATAATTCAGAAGCTCCGGGAATTGTTCTGGAGAAAGCACCACATCCTCTTCTTCGTTAAGCACGATGTCGAGACCGTTATAGTCTTTAACGATGCGGGGCTTTACATTCTTACCCGACATATCGGGACTTGTGTCAATATGAGCGATGAATCCTATCACCGGCACATCGGCTTCTATATTGGAAGGAAGAGTGGCAAAAAGATAGCCGTTTTCATCAAGGCTTATCTCTTCAAGACCCATCTCTTCCACCACTCCCTTGAGATATTTCACAAATACCATCTGCCCCGGCGTGGATGGAGTGAGATTGGTCTCCTCATCGCTTTGCGTGTCGAATTTCACAAAGTCGAGAAATCTGTCAACTACTGTCATTATTCTTCGTTTTTGGTTTATTTTAAGGCTCCCCATTCTTGCCTTCCTTATCCCCGGTAATCACTTTCCGGTAGAATCCGATATTCCATGATTGAACTTCCTACCGTCTTCTTCCTCCAAAATTAAAAAAAATTTCTCAATTTTCTATTATATTTTCTCCTTTTATGATGAAAAATTATCTTATGCTTCACTTATTCTTGATTATTCCGTCATATTTCACTATTTTTGTATCACACAATTCAAGGGAAGGATCTGCATACGATAAAGATCCCGAGGGTCTTTTCCATATTCAAATTTATAATCATGAAAAAACCTTACATAATTCTGTTTATCTTGGGAGCCGCCCTGCTTATCGCCATAGGCGTGTATGGTCTCACGTGCTCACGCCGCGTCTCAACCGGCAATAACTCAGGAATCACCGGGATTGCGGCCTCAGGGAAAGGGAGAGTTACATCCGAGGCCGATAAGCTTCTCAACGTAACGATTCCGGCCGACATTCCCTCTCAGATAAAGGATTATGAAGGGTTCAGGCTATCTTTCAACAAGGATAACCATACGCCCAACTGGGTGGCATGGGAGTTGCTCGCATCTGAAGTGGGAGGTGACCTTCCGAGAGCCAAAGGATTCTGGAACGATCCCGAAATCGAAGGCTGTCCTGTAACAGCTGATTACAAGAACTCCGGATACGACCGCGGACATCTCTGCCCGGCGGCGGATCAGAAATGGAGCGAACAAGCCATGAACGACTGCTTCTATCTCACAAACATCTGCCCTCAGAATAAGTCGCTTAACACCGGGGCATGGAACACCCTTGAGAATAAAGAAAGGACCTGGGCTCAAAGGGATTCTGCTATCCTGATCGTGGCAGGCCCTATATATGAGAAAAGTGACCGGGAACGTATAGGCCAGACCGGTGTGCGCGTGCCAAGCGCCTTCTTCAAGGTTTTGGCTGCCCCATATCTTGATAATCCTCGTGGCATAGCTTTTGTGTATCCCAACATGGCAGCTCCGGGCAACATGGAGAATTATATGATGACAATTGATGAAGTTGAGAAAATCACCGGATACGACTTCTTCTCCGAGCTCCCCGACAATATCGAGAACGAAATAGAATCAAAAGCCTCTTTTAAAGAATGGAACCGCAGATGACCCCCTCCCCTATCTCTTTTGCTCATGACACAATTGTAGCCGTCTCCACCCCTCCGGGAACAGGAGGAATCTCAGTGGTGCGTATCTCCGGACCGGACGCATTGGATATCGTAGGATCCGTATGGAGAGGCACCCCTCTTTCCGACTGCACTACCCACACAGCTCACCTTGGCCGTATTGTAGATGAATCGGGATGCACCCTCGATGAGGTGGTGGCCACTCTATTTCTTAACCCCAACTCCTACACCGGCGAAGACACGATCGAACTTTCATGTCATGGTTCACGATGGATTCAGAGAGAAGTGGTGAATCTTCTTATCCGCAACGGTGCGAGAGGTGCCGGTCCGGGAGAATTTTCGCAACGAGCTTTTCTCAACGGCAAAATCGACCTGGCACAGGCCGAGGGTATTGTGGATCTTATATCATCCTCTTCGCGGGCGGCTCATCGCCTTGCCATGATGCAGGCAAACGGACAATTTTCCAAACGTCTTGAAGATCTGCGCCAACAGCTCATAAACTTCGCCTCTCTTCTTGAACTCGAACTCGATTTCTCAGAAGAGGATGTGGAATTTGCCGACCGACAGCGTCTGGCTGATCTTGCCGACCGGATAATCGCCCAACTCGACAAGATGGCTGATTCATACGCTGCCGGAAAAGCTTTCAAAGAGGGCATCCCTGTGGTGATTGCAGGGGAACCGAATGTGGGTAAATCCACCCTTCTCAATCTTCTTCTGGAGGAGGACAAGGCGATTGTCAGCTCCATCCCCGGTACCACCCGCGACATAATAGAAGATACCCGTGAGATCAACGGTGTTCTCTTCCGTTTCATTGATACAGCCGGGATACATTCCACCGAAGATGTGGTGGAACAAATCGGAATCGACCGTGCCACGGATCGTCTCCGGCGTGCTGCCGTAATCATCTGGATGGTAGATACCACCTCCGACATCCTCTCACAGCTGCACACCATCGAAAATCATCAGAACGAAATTAATCCCGAAACCTATCAATACCTAATCTATAATAAGATTGATCACCCGGACAGCCGACTTGACAACCTACCTCCTGTGCCGGAATACATAAATGCGGTGAACCGTATTTCGGCTTCGGCGGCCACGGGAGTGAAAGAGATGATGGGACTGCTCACCGATGCGGCCGACAAGATGATAAAGGAAGGAGATGAGATGATGCTCACCAACGCCCGTCACTATGAAGCGGTGATAAAAGGGAGGGAAGCGCTCAAGCGGGCGCGCACGCAGCTGGACGCTATGATATCAGCCGATTTCATAGCACAGGATGTACGAGAATCCCTCCACCATCTCGGAGAAATCACCGGCACCATCTCCACCTCCACCCTACTCCATTCCATATTCAGCCGGTTTTGCATCGGCAAGTGACCGGCAGTTAAAGACAGGTAACTATAAGTTGAAATAATAGTCAAGGCGTTCAGTTTGAGCGTCTTTTCTTTTGCCCGAAGATAGCCAAACTAATCGGTAGAACCCGTTTCTACCTATTTTTCACTCCATTTTTGAACCACATTTGTTGCTCGTCTGCTACCCGAGTTAAGTTGCTCTGCTCGGTAGTGGATGATGTTCATACTCGTTCACGCTCATTCAGGCGTATTCATACGAGTTCAACGAAATAGCTCAATGAGTGACACAATTTTAACTCACAGTTATGGCAACTTCAAACATTAGAATCAAGAAGGTCTGTCAGTGGTGTGGAAATGAGTTTGAGGCTCAAAAGACCACAACCCAGTATTGTTGTAAGCGATGTGCCGAGCACGCTTACAAAGAGCGTAAAAGACAAGAGAAGAAGAAAATTACTGAAACTCTTGATTCGCTTACTGCTCGTGAAAATAAGATAAACCAACTCTCAGGCCGAGACTATCTATCGGTTGCTGAAGTGGCGCAAATCCTTAATGTTACGCCAAGGTCAGTATACAATCTCATTTACCGAGGTACCATCAAAGCCTATCGTCTCACCTCACAATGGGCAGTAATCAAAAGAGCGGATATTGACGCAATGATCGAGGCTCGTCCTTATGAACGTAAACCGAAAGCGACCGCACTTGCCAATGATGAGAACGGTGAGGCAATCTCAGAATTTTACACGACAAAGGAGATTATCGAGAAATTTGGAGTGAGCAATTCATGGGTATTCGCTCAGGGGAAGGCTCACAATATCCCGAAGGTGTATCATCGAGGGAAGACACTCTGGAGCAAGACGCATTGTGACCGGGTGTTTACGGCAAAGCCTGAAACTCCGAAAGAAAAAGATTGGATATCGTATTCCGATGTGCGCGCAGAATACAATCTGACGCATGACCAGCTTCACAATTATGTGAAGTATCACGGACTGCGCCGTAAGAAAGTCGGAAAGTACTCTTATATCTTTAAGTCTGAAATCGATGCGATTCTCCGTCCTCCTACGTTGAAATAAGTCTGGTTATCGGTTATCTCTTGGTTATCTGCCAAATAACTTGATAACCGGATAGCCACATACGAACTTTGCGGTGAATCTTGATGGCTTCGCCAACACGCACCGGCTTTGCCGACATGCGCTTCAAGTTCACTCGCGATTTCTAATTGCATCAAAAATCAATCATCAAAAAAATATCATAATGAATATCTGCACTAAAGTAACCCTTCGGCAGCGTCTTCTTAAATCGGGTAAGATCACGCTGTATTTCGACTACTACCCTCCAATCCGCAACCCGAAAACCAACCGTATGCAACAGCATGAGTATCTTGGTATATACCTATATGCCAATCCCACCAATCAGGTTCAGCGCGATTTCAACCGCTCGATGCTTGAAAAGGGTGAACTAATCCGTTGTCGCCGTCAGGAATCTGTCATTAACCGTCAGTTCGGTTTCATCGACCACAGCCAACTCAAAGCTGATTTTCTGGAATACTTCGAGGCTGTTACAAAGAAGAAGTATCAGAAATGGCGCATCGTGTTTGAACACTTCAAGGTGTTCTGCAAGGGCAAATGCACCTTCGGAGACCTCACAGTAGAGTTCTGCACAAAGTTTCGCGAATATCTGCTTTCAGCAAAGCAACTGAAACATAAGCGAAAAAGTCTGTCTCAGAACGCTGCAGCCGGATATTTCTCCACATTCCGTGCCCTTCTGAAAATGGCATACAAGGAGAAGCTGATCACAGAGAACATCAACGACTATCTGGAATATATCGAATGGGAAGATGTTGAGCGTGAATTTCTGAATCAGGATGAACTGATACGGCTTGCTCAGACTCCATGTGACAGTGATGTCCTCCGCAGAGCGTCTCTATTCTCTTGTCTGACAGGACTGAGGTTCAGCGACATTCTCAATCTCCGATGGAATAATATTCAGGAAGTTGCCGGAATCGGACTATGTGTTGTTCTGAAAACTCAGAAAACGAAGACACCTGCCACTCTCCCTCTATGTGAGGATGCTATCGAACTTCTTGGTGAGCGACAGACAGGAAAAGTATTTGTTGGATTTAAGAAGACTCTGACAGCCAAACCACTCAAAGAGTGGATAAAGGCCGCCAAGATAGACAAACGGATAACTTTTCATTGTTTCCGTCATACTTATGCGACATTACAGATGGCGATGAGCAGCAATCCCTACCTAGTTAGTCAGGCGCTTACACATAAGAATCTTGAAACCACTCTCCGATACACTCACAATGTCCCAACTGCCCTCGTTGACACATTAGGGAAAATCTCAATAAAACCAAAGACTGAATAGAGGGACATGTAATCGTCATCTTTTCGGGCAAACGGTATAAAACGACGATCTTTTTACTTCGCCATTTCTGGTCGAATGAAGGGTCTGCCGCCTCTGGCGGTGGACTTTTTTGCTATTTCTTCCTAAAAACGACACCCCTATGAAAATTTGATGTTGCACATTTCGTTTTTAGCAATCGATCTATTGTAATTTTGTCGGACAAATCATAAAAAACCTCTAAAACTATATGGATCGCACCGACAATACCCTTAAAATTCTCGTAACAGCATTATAAATACTGTTCCTTCTTATTGCTATCAAGACTTCATATCCGGCAGATGATACAATGGATATGATTCTTACTATCTCTGGGAAATTCTTATTTTTTGAACTAATACTTTTTGTAACTATATATGTCTTCGGATCTCTGCTATCTGATGCCACTCCGGGGATATGGGAATACAAAGTCAAAATAAAGAATAAACTAAGAGCTGTATTACATAAGGAATCAACAATTCAGCAAGTTCAACTTCCAGAGGAACAGAATAAAAGTACACAGTTTGTTTCTAATGATAGTAATACACCTATAAATTTTGAAAATGAAGATGAGGAGAGAAGTAGCTATGAGGTGACTACGACTACACCCACTAACATTACAGTGCTTAGTGAGGAGATAATCAACTATGTTACAAGAACTTTTGAGAATATCATTTCTTCTGATCTAATAGAAAAGCTTCTGAATAATTTTCGAAATCTTAATAATGGAGGACCCTATGAAGTTATTGAGAAAAAGAAACTGGATACTGTTCTTGAATTTGACTTAGCTCATTTTGCCTGGAACGTCTGTAAACGGATATACGATAAAAATTTATGTTCGCTTATCTTTACCGTTGCGACTGCCGAGATGATCAAAGCCTCTTTTCCTCTTACACTTATAAATTACGAGATTGATACTTTAAAACAACGACTCCGTGATTCGACAATACCTACAAAATTCAGACTCCCTATTATTGAAATAGGAAAAGAGTTGGTTCCTTTTGATTGGCAAAAAAAACTGACAAAGACAAAATATAATAAGCTGTAAACTATGGTTATCGGTTATCTATTGGTTATCTGGGTAATAACTTGATAACCGGGATATAACCAATGAACTTTGCGGCACGATTTCAAAAATAAATCGTTCCGCAATATGAACAATAAAACTCCATTCGAGGCAGTGCCTCAGATTGTGGCTCGGCTTGAAGAGAAGCTCGATGCCCTGACCGAAACAGTCACTAAACTATTTCAACGGCTATACACACCCCCACCAGAAGATCCGGAGGAGATGGTAGCAATCACTGAGGCCGCCAATATCCTTCATCTATCCGTATCAAGAGTACGCGCTCTCGTGCAGGAAGGGCGTGTGCCTTGCTACAAGCCAGGGAGAAATCTGCTGTTTCTCCCTTCTGAGCTGCGCCGATGGCTCTCAGACAGCAAGCGCAGAGGACAATCCTCAATAGAGGAACAAATGGTTTTGATGACCAAAGGTATGCGCAATAGCGCAAAAGGAAGGAGGTTTTCATGAGCAAATACAAGCGTCCATCAGAAAAGAAGGATATTGTAGGCATCTTTTGCCGGACCTACTCCTGCAGTGAGGCAATTGAAAAATTCCTTTCTGAGTTCTTTTCCTTTGATAAGGAAAGTGGACTTTATGTATCTGACATCAACAGTTCATTCACTCTTGAGGTTGATGATGATCAGCAGATTGTTTGGCCGAAGGACAGTAATACACCCTATAATGCTTTTGATACCGTTAGAGTCTATAAGTTCGGAGAATCAGATCTCAATGCAAAAGCGGACACTCCTCCTAACCGTATGCCTTCGTATAAGTCGATGCTGCAACTATGCAAGGAGGATCCAGGAGTTCGTCTTACCATCATCCGGGAGAAGAATCGTCCAAAGTCTAATGACTTGGATGACTGGCAAGCATCTCTGACACTCAACGACAAGAATGAGATTGAGAAGACCGGTCAGAATATTCGGCTAATCCTGTTAAATGATAGCCAACTTTCCGGAGTACGGTTTGACCGCTTTACTAAGAAAGACATCACCGAAAGTCCTGATTTCTGCAACGAGCGCGACAACCGCATTGACGATGATTCTATCGGAAAGATAGCTCTCCACATAGAAAGCGTCTACGGGTTGCAACTCTCCCAGCCTCGTATCCTCGAAATGCTGAAAACCACATCTAAAGAACGTGGTTTCAATCCGGTGCATGAGTTTATCATCGCTGAGGACTGGGATGGTCAGGAGCGAATTGAGACTGTGGTAATCCGCTATTTGGGTGCTGATGATACTCCGCTCACCAGAGCGCAGACCCGCAAGTGGATGGTTGGTGCGGTGGCTCGTGCATTTGAGCCGGGATGCAAATTCGACCATATTTTGACATTCACTGGCCCGCAGGGTGTTGGCAAGAGTACTTTTCTTTCAACTATCGCTGGAGAGTGGTTCTCAGATTCATTCTCATTCGCACATGATGACAAAGCGAAAATCGAGGACATTACCGGTGCATGGATTGTGGAAATATCTGAGCTTAACGGTATGAAACGTGCTCATGATGCCGAGGCTGCCAAAGCGTTTCTTAGCCGTGTCCGTGACGATGTGCGTCCTGCTTATGCCCGAAAGAGTGAATCAATACCACGAAGTAATGTATTTACAGCCACTACTAACGAAACTGAATTTCTCCAAAGTTGTAACGGAAACCGCCGATGGTGGATTATTCCAATAAAAGGTGTTGGGCAGCCCAGAGAATGGATCAACGATCTCAAAGCCGAAGTACCTCAACTTTGGGCGGAGGCATATCACTATTATAATCAGGGGGAGCCACTTTATCTCCCTCCTGAATTGGAAACAGAGGCAAATCAGCGACAGGCTGAGTACACCACAGCTGCCGGTGATGAACTTCTTGAGGATATTGAGGCATTCCTTAACCGACTTGTGCCGTCCGGCTACGACTCATGGCCGATAGCCCGACGCGCTCAGTGGCAGGAATGGGCGGTCGATAATCAGAAATACATTGATGAGGATTACCGCTATGTCGGTAGCAAGCCTCTTACGATTGTATCGCCGAAGATGATAAAGCGAGAATTGCCGAATGATGTGATACGCACCTCATTCCGCTATTCATCGCAATATATCAACTCTTTATTGGAACACATCCCTGGATGGGAACGCTCAGAGCGCGAGAAACTGCCGGGTATGCACCCGGATTATTGTGGCGCAGACGGTCGTGTAAAACGTCCGTGGATTCGCACAGATATTCCAAACTCTAATCAAGAGCCGCCAACTTTTGACCTCTTTCAATCCGAAGAAGCTCCATTCTGACCCAAACGTCCCAAAGTCCTTTCCATTCAAACCAAATCCAATTTTACAAAAGGGAGAATAGTGTTGCCCGCTAATCGCCAAAAAGAAAAAAATAAAGATAATGTTCGGGGATTTTTAAGGGGCAAAAGGTCTTTTGGGACAATAAACTTTAATCACTATTAGAAAAAATTAGATATGAATCATTCAAAGAAAATGACTTCGATGGAATTTGACTCTATCGTACCGGTTGATGACCTATGTATGGCTGCCGGACTAATCTGCGTATCGCAAAAACGCGCGCTTCGACATTATGTCTTCAACGATGGTCGGGAACTGACCTTGAACACCGCCCGTAACGAATGGGCTATGAAAAATCCGGACTGCTATGGCAGTGCATCACAGCTTGTCAAAAAACTTGGGTTGACAAGGTTGACAGAAGGTGACAATTTCGGAATTGCATTCTCACTTGTGGAGAAACTTTATACAGAGCGGGATAGTATTCCGCCAACATTCGGCTATATGCCAATCAGCAAACCGACATGGGATTTCACGGATACTTGCCATCCTAAAAATCCGGCACTCGGAAGACTTATGACCCGATACGGCTTGTCAATGGATAACGTGAAGTTACATACTCTCGAAGGCTCGATGCCTCATGTCAAGAGTCAGAAGCCCGAGCGTGTCTTAGCGATGTCGGTTAGTAAAGACAGCGAAAGCTTCATAGCTTTCAATGGTAAGGTGTTCCGCCAAATTGGTGAAGCAGGTATGAGCACCGTAGGACAACGCAGGAGAGATCAGATTTGTATGGTCTATGAAAATCCCCTTGACTTCCTTACACTCATGGAATCGGTGATACGCAATGATGTGTACCCGATTATGGCTCGTCGCTATCACATTATCCTCAATGGGAAACGAGGTCTTGCCGAGGCTTGCGAATACCTGAAATCCAATCCTGACTTTCTTGAGGTTCGTTGCTTTATGCCGAAAAATGAGTTTGGACAGACAGCATTCGCTGCCATAAATGATGCAGTGAAAGGGACTGCCATCGACCGCTCAGACCTGTTCCACGGCTTCGGATCGTTGTTTGAAAAGTACCGCCCGAAGGTACCGGAATCTTACAGAAAATGGGAGGTATCTCAGGTTAAGAAGGAAAGCAAAGTTGACGTATCGGAGACAAAGAATGTCGGACAAAAGGAGATGACACCTAAGATCAAGAAACGGCTTTCGTCTGGTGTGGAAAAGAGCGCGATTATCGACCGGAAGGAGGGAGGACTGAAGTTATGAAGGCCTTTTTGCTCTCTGGAATTCGGGTGGCTCTGCAAGATGTGTTTTTGTCAGACATTCCGCTGTCGCTCCGTCCTGAAAAAACACCCTTGCAAGGGGAAACCCCTCGACCCGATTTGTCTGACAGACTACAAGTGAAACCTGCGGTTTTTAGCCTCAAAAATTTGTCATAGAATGAACGCAAGAGTTGGAAAATCGTCCGCCATTTCCTACAGTCTGAGCTATGCGCAAAATCACGAGAAAGACGGTGGGATACTATTCGCCAATTTCACTGATCTGTCAGCATCGCCGGATGAACAGGCGCAGGACTGGATGGCAACAGCCAACAATTATAAGACGCAATGCTATACTATCATCATTTCATTCACTCCTGAAGAGACCGCAATGCTACGCTCGATGCCGGACAACGGACGCGACAAAGTCAGGACAATCATTAGGGATTTTCTTGATGAACTGTCGCAGCGGGGAAACGATGTATCAGGATGCCCGTATATCGTGGCTCGTCATGACAATACGGATAACGAGCATTATCATATTGTAATCCGAACTACTGACATTAACGGCAAGCGGTTCTGCGACAAGTTCATAAACAAGAACGCCAACAGAGCTGTTGCCTGCATCGCAATGAAGTACGGTCTTGAGACAGCCCGAAAAGCTGCCGAACGTGAGAAGGCTCATCAAGAGGCGGAAGGCAAACGCCGTAAAGATAGTACAGCAAGACAGCGTAAGCCATCGGCTTCTCAATCTCATATAGATGAGAAAATGCGGCGCAAACGAGCTGTCGGAGAGGCGCGGAAGCGTAAAACGAAACTCAAATACCTGATTGAGAAAGCGGCTAAAGGGGCTACTAATTTTATGGGAGCACTCGCTGCTGATGGTCTGACGCTATTCAATGATCCGAAAAAAGGTCTTTGTGTAAGAATGAGTGATAGTGACGGCAAGGAACGGAGTTACAGCCTGCAAAAGGATCTTGGCATTGACATGAGTATCATTCCACCTATCAACATCACTCCACCCGTAACATCAAAGGTATCGGCAAGCAAAGTTACAGCATCCCCGGCGATGAACAAACCTTCTCAATCTTCTCCCTTAAAGCAAAAATCCCAGAGTCCCGCTGTTGCGAATATCAAGGATGCTCCATCCGGCAGCTCACGCAATGCTGAGTATGAGATTCGTAACGGTAAGGGTACTGATGATCCCGATGAAGAATGGAAAAGACGTAACGGATATAAAATGTAAAAACAATTTAGTATGAAACTTAAACCCTCAGCCCTGCAAGGCAGGCGCAAACATAATAACTCAGACGAAAACTTGTCTGAACGTATCACTTTCAGACTCTCGCCTATCGAGCGAAAGTCTCTTGAGGAAAAGGCTAAAGAACGAGGCTTGAAACTCAGCCTTCTGTGTCGCCTCATAGTAATGCGTCGCAAAATCCCTGACCGTTCTCCTCAGACGCTACAGTGGTTCCGCGATCTCGTGGGTATGCAGAACAATCTTAACCAGATTGCTCACCACCTTAACATTACAAAAGAATCCGACCAATGGGCTATTGAGGCTATTCGCTTCATTGCCGAGGAAATCAAAAAAGCAAAAACCATCTTAACCGTAAATAATTATGAACAATCCATTTGATAACGTGCCATCCACAGCTGATGTGCCGGAAACATTTGACAAGAAAACTATAACAGCACTGGCTTCACTGGTCGAACGATTTGAGGCAGCAATAAGCCGAGAAGAAGCTGTAGCCAAGAATTAGGAAGAACTTGCCGGAGTAATGTTTGAAACCTTCCTTGACGATGACGGCTCGATAAAAGACATCGCTCACTCTGCGGAGATAATCTCTGCCATTCGCCAAAACCAATCGGCCATGGATAGATACTGCGACCGCATCGAAACAGCTCAACGAGAAATACCATCAAGCATTGAGGCTCACCTCTGCGATGAAGACCGCGACCGCCTTGATACTAATTTCATTAGGTTGAAGAACCTGATCAAACTCAATTTCCCTATTGTCATCGGCATCGGCGCACTTGTCGGTATCTGCCTTACAGGAAGCGTTATGGTCTGTAACTCTGCTACAAACAAAAGGCATAAGTATGAGCAGCGTATAAAGGAACTTGACCGCTGGCATCAAGAAAATGCCGAGGCAATCTCCTTCGGGCAATTCTACCGTGAGAACTACCCCAAGAAGTACCGCGAATGGCAAACCGGACGCTGGCAACAAGACATCGCCTACCGCGACTCCCTCATCCGCACCCATTCCCTCGACCGAACTAAGCTATAAATCAACCAATGATGGCGACTTCCAATTTAGTGAGTAGTCGCCATCATTTTGATTGTTTCTACCTAAGCTTTGATTTTATCGAAAAATCCCAACAATCTTCCTAATATTGTGAGTCTATGAACATCATTAGAACCACACTTAGGACAAACAGTCGTATTTTCCTTGCTTTTTCCCCTTAGGGTCGGTATAGGACAAATTGGGCCATAACCGATAAGTCGCTTGAACTTATGACCGCATTCGTTACACTTGAAAGTAAACTCTTCACCGTCAATAATCATGTTACATATATCCTCTTTGATAGGCCAAAATGGAATCCGGTTGATTATCGATTAAGGTAATCGACAGGCCAAGCGATGGTATAGACATGCCATATTCATCCTCTACAATATTATGGCTCTGAAAAAGGTTAACAAGTTGCTCCTTATTTAGGGTAAATAAATTAACGTTATCATATACAAGTTCGACATTGCGGTACATCTCAACTGCTTCGACCTTGTTCAGAGCATCGTAGAACACTTGGCAGAAGCCGAAATCATCAAGTGTATTCGTGCTAAATTTGTTCTTTTTATACTCTTTGTAAGCACCAAGATTCTTGCGTACTTCTTCTCGTGATTCACCAAATTTTATGGCGCCCACGCTTATATATGGGGTAAGATTCATCGATTCCATTATATTCTTCCTTCTTTTTCAAGTTGATCAAGATATTCTTCAGCTTTACTTATAGCTTCATCATATTTATCTCCAAATTTATCACGGATGTCATCCACATCCATTTGAAAAGCTTCACGGAACTTACCTTGTTCTATAAGCTCTTTTTGTTTAGCCCTATACTCCTGCGCTTCTCTTGAGTTACCGCAACTTGCTGTTTCTCTATGATCTTCGTAGTCCATAACGATGCAAGGACCATCATCTGTAGGCAGTTCAGAAGCTGAATTTGCGGGCATATGATGTACCTCTGTTGGAGGTTCTGTATTGTGACCCCAACCTTCGTCTTTCATGTCTTTGTATCTACCGCCATCGGCTCCGTATTCATCAATATATGAAGTGCGTTTCTCCGGAGAATCTGTTCCTTCTCCTTCTGTTGACGCATTCATCTCAGAATTGTCTGTTATTGGCTCATTATTTTCTTCCCGACGGTTGTCTGTATATTCATGCTCTCTCTGAGCATCAAGTAGATCATCGTCTAAATCGTCTTTTCGGCCTTCAGACTCTTCATACCAAGGCTTATCAATCGCTGATTCCGCCGAATCCAAACCATCTGGTTTGGATAATGGCTGATCATATATATTTGCCCCGTTCTCTCTATGGCTGGAAGGATCCATTTGGGATAACTTCCCAAGGTCTGATTTCTGATCGGCAAGTTCCTTGAGAAGGTTGCTCGCTTCTATCATAGTTGTTTATTTTGTTTGAATATATTACGTTTAGTTGCTAAGTTCTTAAAATATTCTGAATTGGCGAGAGGATCAGCTTTTAGCATGGCATAACTGATAATTATCGCTGGCTCTTTCATTTCAAGATGCTTCCGTAAATAGTCTGCATTGATTCCTTCAATTTCTGGGAAACAGACTTTCTCGTCATTGCGTAGCCAACCATCAACCATAACTTTGGCTTCACCTTGAAGAGATGCCAGTCGATTTACCGTATTGACAAAACCGGGAGTATCAGGATAGCCAGACTCACGCAATCTAAGACTTATAAATGTCTTGTACTCATCCATAACTTATGCACGATATTCTTTTGTGAATTCTCTTACAACAGTCTCGCCTGCATAGCGAGCATCTAACTCCAGTGGATTATACTTATAACCCCAGGGGTCAAATGCAAAAGGTGGTAAATCAGTGTATTCATCTTGTCCGATTTTCCATTCAGCACATGTTGCAGCTGGTACTTTATGTTTGCCTTCAATACACTCAGATTGAAATTGATGGCGCATCTCATGAGTAATTGTGTCCACCACTTGCAATGGAGAGGCCATTGGATCACAAACCAAAGAACGACTGAGATAGATATATCCGTCTCCGTAGTTTTCTCCGTTTACGCCATATCCTAAATCTTTGATTATAATTTCTTTGAAATCCTTCAAATCGAAATTATCGGCAACAGCTTGCCCATATAATTGGACTAATTCTATTCTATACTCTTGTGAAAAATCCGGCCATTGTACCAGTATCTCTGGGGTAAAAATCCGTTTTGCAGATTCTATACATTTTGAGATGCCATAATCTCTTACGTCCAGAGGCTCGATATAATCCAACTTAGGTGCCAACCAATAAGGATTGTGCCAATCCTTATTGGCTGCAATCCGTTCAAAATTGGATATGGATGACTCCTGAAAGCCACATTCAGAAAATCCAGTCATATCAAAGTCGATTCTTTACGTTTCGATACCATGCATAATAAATGTCCTTACGTGTATCGCCACCGAGGGAATAATCTTTCATTAAAGATTGACGAACGATAAGGTTAACGTTCTCTGTCTCTTGTCCAATTTGTTCTGTTACAAGGTTACATAATTTTGAATCTAATTCTTCGAATGTTTTAGATCCCTTTGCATACTTTTCAACAACACTTCGGACACCGAGCAAATCAGTTATTAGTTTAGCTAAGTCTTCGAAGTTATCGTTATCCCAGAGACTGAGTTTATCCGTTTCTCCATACTCTTTTATGAGATTGGATAACAGAATCTTCTGTGCAGTGGTAAGTTCTGATGAGAATTTGGCCTGATTAACAACATTAATGTCGAAATCAACTTTCTCAGGTATACGACCATCGATTAAGAACTTAATCACTTCAGCGAGATTGTCAGGATTGCTTTCGTCAATCTCTTGTGGTGTATAAGAGTATTTTACAGGATCCTCTTTCCGGAGAGAAATCTTACACAATACAGGCTCTTCCCAATCATTCTGATAGGTTACCGCAACACCTGTGGAAAGCTTTGCTATCTCATCAAGCTGCGAGTCATTAAGCCCCGCTGATTTACCAGCAATTCTGCGATCATCGCCATCCGGTAATCGCATTATGAATTTGGTATTTGTATTCTTAATGGCTGCTGGGTCAACACTTGTCGGTGATTGGTCAACAATAACGAAGCCTTCCCCATATGTTCGCATTTCAGCAATTGAGTTTGTAATCATCTCGACTGCTTTACCCGCGAGGTTACTTCCTTCTTGAGACTGCTCGGTCGAAGTTCGTTTGAGTATATTGTGAGCTTCCTCAAGCACTGTAATATGCTTTAATCCCACATTTGCCTCAGTAGCATTCACCATCCGGTATTCATTGAGTCTCATTACAAGAATACCCATAATCAGAGCCTTCGTTTCTTGTGAGCCAATCCTACTCAAATCCACGATAGTATCCGTATCGAATAGTGTTTCGTCAGGAATTTCAACGCCACCGAATATTGCACCATTTAAGCCGTTGGTCAGCGACTCCACTCGTGTCACCAACGACCCGATGTAGTTGCCTTTTACCTCTTCTGAGTAAGCAGAATCCTTAATAACCTCTTCCAATTCGACGAGTAAGTCATTGAAAGTCGGGAAGAAACGATCATACTTGTTTCTATTATTCAAAAGATTCCACCCCGCCTTTTCGTATGATTGAATTATGGCTTTCTTAAGTACGGCAGGCATAGCAGCATACATAGGCCAACATACATTGAATATCTCCGTAAGACGGTCAATATGTTCCAATACATGTATTCCTTGGGGGAATCTGAAGGGATTTATATGCAATAATTGCGTTATCTCGGGATTCGATCCATAAACGTTTGCATCACCGAATACATTTTTATATTCTCCCTTAGCTGGTTCCACAATTAGGAACTTCGCGCCTTTCTTCTTAGCTTGCGAAATAAGTCGGTATACAGTTTCGGACTTCCCGCATCCCGTTGAGCCTGTAACAAATACATGCTGGGTCAAACTTTTGGCTTCAATATTCACTAGATTATTTTCTCTGATTTTGCCTTGATCAAAGATACAACCCATTTGTAACGCGCGTTCAATCTCTTTCCCGGATTGTGTAACCACTTCTTTACCAAGTGAGATGTGCTCTAATACAGGGAAACCCGGTACAGACTTTCTTGGCAATCCCATCTGCATGGCAAGTTCTGCCGTGCTAATAAGGCTGGAAGCAGTAACCGGTATTTGTTGATCTATTTTTGTATTTTCAAAAATGAAAGTGGGATGTACGAAACTTGTAATTGATGTGGTCAGAAGCTTTATCTTTTCAGGTGTTTTGGTATCGAGCCATCTATTTACAGCGGAGGCCTCAATACCTGATTTCTCTCCTTGCATTATTGATCTAAATATAGCCGCGGCAGTCTCAGCCGTATCTCTATCATTTTCATATGATAAGAAATAAGATCCTGACGCCCAAACGCCAGTGCCTTCAGCTATCGCTAATCTTTCAAGTTGATTGTCAATACGCTTTAGAATTTCTTCAACATGTTTGTTGTGAACCGTCAAAGTAAAGTTCTTGGAAGATCCAACAGAGACGGTTCTACCATTGGTCTCGCTAAATTGCTCAGTAGTTGACTCCGAATCGGTTACATTACGATTCTCTGTGTGATTTTCTTGTTTAGCATTGGCCTCTGAGGTGCCACTTGTTTTTTGGGGAGCATTAGCTCCTGCTGCAGCTAATGCAGCTCCTCCGCCTACAAGTGCCAATCCAGCAGGAGCACCGATACCAGTTGCCATTAGAGCAACACCACCGATGGCTGCTAAAGCGCCGCCAATAATACTGCCAGCTTGGGCAAGTCCACTCTTCTTGGAAACACTATGATTGGTAGTATGAGTAATAGTCGTACCGGTTGTATCCGAGGTGCCTTCCGAAACAGCATGGGATTTTGAATTTGATGTTCCATGAGTACGACTAATTGCGTTTGCAAGTGACTCGGTTGTAGAATACGCAACCTGTTGAGTTGCAACCGCAGACATTTGGGTATAAAGTCGCTCATATCCGTGTCTCACTTCAGCAAGATTATCTCCGGAAATATTCGATGCTAATATAATCGCAGTATATTCCTTCCCTTGCATTGCAAGAGCCAGTTTTTCTATTCCCTGTATAAATGTCTGATTAGTGTATTTTCCATCCTCATCCTTATAAGAAGGGATCCCTGAGCATGAGCAAACGCTCGATGCTTGATTGAATCGTTCAAAAAGCTGTTGTTGTGATGAAAGACTTCCAACATGTTCAGGGACGGAACATTGTTCCAAGTCTATCCCAGGAAATTGACCTTTTAATGAGTTCTCAAATGTTTCAGCAACCGAACTATCTGTCCTTCTTTCATCGTTATTTCTTATACCAATGTAGAAATCAGTCCTATCCTTATGGCCATCGAGTATGAGAAAAACGGAGCAATCTGCGTAGCTCATTGCTCCCAATGCATTGATAAATTTTTCTGTTGCATATTCATCTTTCTCATATACCATCTTATTAACCTTAAACACGATAGTATTTCGACCAATTTCGTTTTTGTCAACGGGCACAATTTCCATATCTGATAGTCGCATGACATAGTCTTTAGTAACTATATCATCAACCATTGATAATGCTTGCAAGGCTTGCGATGAATACGATTGCATCTCAAGCTGATTTTGCCTCATTAATGCAGCATGATCATCTTCCTTTACAACTTGGGCGATAGCTGTTGGATCATCGACCTTAGTAGGAGATGAAGTTTTATCAGCAATGGGAGTTCCATTAAGAAGTGCATCTAACTCACTGTTTCTTTTCTTTTTGTCGTGGATAGTCCCCATGGATTACTTTCTATTATCATTAATTATCAGAAGAACCCCTCCCACGAATATAGCGCCTCCAATTATTGAAAGCGCAGTCATTCCTGTACACATTCCAACAGTAGCAACAATAGCGCCACCAACTGCTACGCCACCCGATACCTTAGTAATCTTGATGGTGCGTGTAGGATGTTCTAGATGGGAATCTTTATCATCTACTACAGGCAATGCTTCTTCCTCTTCAACCTCAATTGCCTTATCTTTCCCTACAAACTTCACAACAGCTTCATAAAAAGCCAATTTCTCTTTTGAGAAGTTTGCGTCCAGATCACTTTTGACTTCATACATGAAGTCTTCGTCCCATTGATCTTTAGGTGGAACTGCATAAGAGGCACCTTTGTTTCCCTCAAAAAGATTTGGAAGGTGCGCTACAGCATATTCGAGCATCTCGTTGAATGAAACGCCTCTAGGGTCAAACAGCAATTCGCTTGATAAAGCGATTCTCACCATTGCCACATTGCCGTTATCAACGGCTTCTTTATATTCGTTTTTCATTATCCTATTTTAAAAGTTAATAAGTTTGTTAACTCTGGCAATAATGCCCTCCATCCATTTCAGTTCTTCGCGCTGCCGTTTAATTTCCTGTTCGGTTTGTTCGGCTGCATTTGTACTCCGCTGAAGTTCAGTCAATTTTGATTCAAGGATTCCATCAATCTGGCCAAGCACTTTCTTAAGAACGTTTTTAATACGTTGACCTTCTTTCTGAGTATGGTTTTCTGCCGCCTTCTTTGCTTCTACCAACTGAGCATGCATAGGAAAAAGGTACTGATATGCAACAGATGACATGTCAACATATTCAACGTTCTTTGCAACCCATTCTTGATATTGACGGTCGTAATATTCCGTATCATATCTTTCAGAGCCCCAGTTCCATGGAGTCCAGAACCAGTTCGTTTTTTTGACTTTACGAGACTCCCGCTTGGTTTTGGTCTCATAATGTCCTTCATCGATAGTCTGAGTGCTCTTTTTTATAAGAGAATCGATATTGGCAATATCTTCGGAGACAAAATCCAACGGAGAGAGATTAAGGTCGACATCCTTTATGGCCAAACTAATTGTTTTGAGGTGTTCCTTATACATATCAAGAATGTCTGAATATAACGTCTCAAACGCCTTGGTAAGTACATCATCTATACGAGCATCTAGTTGAGTTAGAATAGTAGAAGATTCCTTCTGGATCTCTTTAACCTGACGTAGAGCATCAGATTTTGGAACTTTTGAGGACTTTTTGTGTGTGAATATTATCTTGTCAATTCTTTTACCAAGTTCATTAATGAAAGGATTGATTTCACCTGATACGTTTTTGGTAAAATCTTTCTTGTCAATAAGTGCTGACAGAACCTTGGCAGCATCTCCAGAACTAATGATCTTTCTAATTCGCTCGATGTCCTGATTGAGTTTTACCTTGCGCTCTTCACTACAACGAATCTCTTCTTTTAGTGACTCTATTGCAGCCAGTTCCTTTAATCGATTATTAAAAGACTCTACAAGGTCTTTTACCTTTAGTGCTCGAGCATATTTGTTTACGTACAAGGCCACGGCCTCTTCAACTGACACAATCCCGCTATGAATCTCGACTTTCTCTTCTTCTGTGGCCTCTTTTAGCAGACGCTCGATTTCCTTTTTAGACGAATGAGGAAGATTATTAAACTCATAATAGGAGTCGAACTTCATCTCTTCAAAATACTTCAAGGCATCTTGAAAAGAATCGAGTGTACTATGTCTAACAGGATTTGTTCGACATTCGAGCGCAACCTGAGCCGAAATTGGGTATATGTTGGGGAACATGATACCACGTTCTTCAAGAACTTCTTTTGCCTGACGCAATGCACCTGGGATATCATCATCCTCCGGGTTAAAAGCATCCATTTTGTTGATGGCGAAGATATAACGTTCTCGTGATTGTTTACCTCCTTCTTTCATACAATTGCATACATAGTCCATGAAAGCGGCTTCATCGTTAACACTTAAATTAGTACCATTCATTACAAACAATACGAGAGATTTATCAGAATCATTAAGCATCTGATATGTCATCCTCTCATGGTCCTTATCGCGCGAGTTATTTGGTCCTGGAGTGTCAACCAATATTAATTTCATTCCAACCGAATCAACGCATGGAATGCGTCCATAAATATCAATTGCCGAAATCGCTTTATCAGCATTCCACGCTTTCATTTGAGAATATTCGATATTATTCTCCTTGTAGAGCACGCCTCCATTGGAATCGTATGCTATCGCGCTGAAATTATCCTGATTAGTATCAATGATTCGTACAATAGTAGCTGTTGTAGCAGTATTTGCGACAGGCATGAGTTTCTTACCCAGTAGTGCATTAATTAATGTGGATTTACCCGAACTCATTGTCGCAACGACATTGATTTCAAACTCTTGATTCTTAGCCTTCTTAAAAGCCTCAACAATATCGGCATCCTTGAGACTTTTGACCGGACCCTTCTGGATTTCCACAAATATATTATCTACCTCGCCTTCTACCGATGACACATCAGGGATATTCTCTTCGCGGCTCCATTTTGAAACAGATACGATGTCAGATTTGCTATTAAAACCGTCCTTTAAGTCGTTATAATCAGTAGGAGTACCAATAAAGTGGATATTGAACTCGCGGTCACTGCTTTCCTTGACAAGAATTTCAGGAAGTTCTTCCGCCCACTCCTGTATGCGCAATTTTCCGAAGTGCAACTTACTGTTGTCCTTCGGTTCCTTCCCGTCAATCAGAATCTCAGTCTGAATGTGATATGGGTTGTATTTGATCGTTATTTTTTTCATTGGTTTAGAATTGTCGTTTCTAAATTGGTTAATCCGCTTCTTGCAAAATAGTCATCTTCTGATGAGCAAATGCCGGTACCATACATACCAAAGTCATAGAAGAGCGAAGACATTTTTTCTTTCAAAGATTTGAGTTCACTCTCCTCAAACTGAGAGAGGGTGTGATCCAACTCTTTTTTTAACAAAAAGGCTGCCTTTGCTGAGAATGGTATGATTTGAGCATTCGACTTCTTACTCTTAAGAAGTTGCCTAAATTGCTTTAGGCTCTCTTCTATAGAGTCATCGGCAGGGTCAAATCTATCAAGCTGATTAAATATAAACAAGATATTTTTTTTATTTTGCTTTAAGATGTGTCTTATAAGTTCATCCTCACCGTTTCTCTCTATATATGGGCCATTATTAACGCAGATTAGTAAATCGTAATCACCTCGATTGATTGCATCATAAGTTACTTTCTTATGTGATGTATCATAAGCATAGTCAACCCCCGGAGTATCGGTAATGATAAGAGGTTGGCTTTCCAAACTTCCATGAAATCTCAGCGCCTTATTGGGAATATCTTCAATCGCAATTTCCCTATCATTACTATTGATATAACTTGACCCGTCAGAATATAGCAATGTATCTCTGAACGGATTGTTATAGAGATACGAAATAGAGGTAGTGCATACTGTAGTTTTCACCTTTGCCACCTTCCGCCCAACAAGAGCATTAACCAATGTAGATTTACCTGCACTCATTGTAAGCACGATTAGTAGACGCTTTGTCGGTTTCTGTCGGAATGAAATCTCGGCAACGGACTGCTCGACCAAGTTAGAGGGTAAACCGTTCCCATTTCCACCGTTAAGAAAAAGTTCTTTTACATACTTTCTGTACTTCTTTGAAAAGAATCCGGTTGCTCCTTTTAGTCGCTTGTCATAAATGTCATACGAGATTGGAAGGCCTGCTTGGAATGCGATTCTGTATACATCCCACCAGAAACAGTCAGACATTCTAAAGAATCTTAAGCCATTTCTAATCAGAGATTGCGCAGCTTTGATATTCTTGTTGTCTTTCGATTGCTTCCATCCGTCTGTCAAAACTTCCCTAGAAGTGTCTCACATAATACATCATAACAGAACTTAGCCTTATAACTCATTTGGCTATTAGGCTCAATCGCACAAAGAGTCTCCCCAAGTCCACGAAGATACTTAATCTTCAGTCTCTTTGGAAGACCATTGATTGGATGATTTGCGGGTATTATGTTTGAAGTTATAAGCCTCTGCATTTAAAATAGTATGTTTTTAGGTTTATTATCAATATTTGAAGGAATTTCTTGATTATAAATTTTTTCTAAATAACGTTCACATTCAGGTATTCGTATTGGCTCCAAATCACTGAGTATACTCTCCAATGATTTTGCGTCTTTGGTCACCTCTATTATCTCTTCAATCATTGAATCTTTCATTGAATCGGAGTACACTAATCGCTCCAAAGGGGTTAGCTTATCATCAATAAAAGATGCTATCAAATTGTCGTCAATTTTTTGCTCCATCTCTATACTAATAATATACAACGTAATTGTGCAATCGCCCTCCTATGAATATTGTATAAGTTTGCAACTGTGACGCTAAGTTCAGCAGCGGCATCTTCATAGGAGACCTCTTGCAAGTCCAGCAACTGAATAGTCCGTTTATATCTCTCATTTGGCATCGCATCAATGGCCATCGGTAGATTAACGGAGTCCTCCGAGATATTGGTGAAAATATTTTTATCATTCTCTATTATTAGAGCCTCCGAAGATTCGTTTTCTATCAGCTTATCTCGCTTTCGAATGAAAAATCTGGTTGCTACTACCGTTATCCAAGTCATCAAAGAACTATTGTAGTTGAAATCTTTAAGCTTTCTCCAATTATCGTAAGCAAGGAACAGAAATAATTCATTCACAAGTTCGGTTTTGTCAATGCGTCCGGAGAAAACTGAGTTCAGTATATACACAAACATATTAGAACACTTCTCGATAAAGAAGTATTCAATAATAATAGGATCGTTGTTAAGAATTCCTCTAACAACTTCTTCATCCGTAAATTCGACAGTCCTTTTCACAACTAATATTTTAACAATAGTATTAAAAACAATAATTACCAATTATTAAATATCAAGTTTTAAATCAAAAGCAAACTGAAATCAACATCTGGGATGATTGATTTTTGAAGTTTATCCTTGATAAGGAAACCCATGTATAATGGGATTGTTAATACCTCCCCCTGTCGTCCTACATTATATTGACCTAACTTAATCGCATTGTTGACATGATATACGTCTTTGTTCTTAAGCACGGTAGTCATACTCTTTGCCTTACCAGTCTTGGATTTTACCTCAATAAGCATACACTCGCCATTAAACCGTACTAAAAAATCTATTTCAAGGCCGCTATCCTTATGAAAGTAATATAGTTTCTGACCCGATTTACATAGAAAATCTGCCATTAGATTCTCAAAGATCGCGCCCTTGTATCCAAGCAGATTTCCTTTCAGAATGTCTGCTTGAGTGCCATAATCAAGCATTCCCATTAGAATGCCTATATCTGTCGTATACACCTTAAAGCAATCTTCAATGGCGTTACCACTCAGCGGAAGTTCAGTGGTGGTTGTATTATAACATCTTTCTACAACTCCGGCATCCTCAAGCCATTGAAGACTTCCCTTAAATTGGGAGGCTCTACCACCCTTTCTAACCACAGAGTATTGGAATTTCTTATTTTCCTTCGCCAATTGTTTTGGTATGGACTCAAAGCACTCCCGAATATGAGGTTTATCTGTATCATCTGCATATTTAACCATATCCTCTTCATATTCGGCTAAAAGAGTTCGTTGTGTCTGGTAAATCAAATCAATATTTTTCGTTTCAATAAAACAGTTCACAACTTCCGGCAACCCTCCGACTATGACATATCTATACAATAACTCCATCATTGCTTTATGAATACCATCAGGAACCGCGCTTTCGTTCTCAAAACACAACCTAACAGTGTCTATGACCTTAGTGGCAACCCCGTTCGCCCATAAGAATTCCTCAAAGTCCAATGGATACATATCAACTATAGTCTCATATCCTACCGGAATTGAATCTACACCCTCATCTTCCTTTTTCCCCTTTTTATGTTTGCCGTACCCCTTTACTCCTAAAAGAGAGCCGGTAGCAATAACATCGAAGCGTTTATCCAACTTAAATGATTTAAGGGCTGTTCTGGCCTCCTTACACTCTTGAATCTCATCAAGGATTATACAGGTTTTACCGTTAATGAATCTGGCTCCCGGAATAAGGGCCGAGAGGTTGAGGATTATAGTATCAACATCAAGGTTGCCCGTAAAAGCCGATTTCTTATCGGGTTCAAGTAGAAAGTTCATGTATACCACATTTTGGTAATTCTCCTTTGCAAATTTTTTTACAATAAAAGTCTTACCGCATTGGCGAACACCTTTTATCACCAATGGTTTCCTATCTTCAGCCTGTTTCCACTCTGATAAATATGTCTCGATTTTTCTTCTAAGCATACTTCTCTTGATTTCATTCTGCAAATTTACACTTTTTAGAGCGTAAATGCAAGGACTTTCCACATTTTTTCAAGGGAATATGCAAAGACCCATCACACTTTTTCAAACGAATAAAATAAGAATGCTACATTTTTTGTAACGAATGAGGAGTCGAATGTTGCGTATGTCGCCGATTTTTGCTAATTTTGTAATCGAAAGCAGCAAGCTATGAGTGGCTTGAAGATGGAGGCTTAGATAGTCTTCGGAAAAATGAAAGGACAATGGTTTTACTTTCAATTACTTACAGAAATTGAGGTTGAACCTTTTAAACTGTAATTCCTTGATTCAACGATAGTTTACCACACTGTATCGGCAAATTGGTAAATACCTATAAATCTCATAATTAACTAATAAATAACACGAAACGCCTCTATTCAGGGGCGTTTTTTATTGGTCAAAATGTCCGATTTTTGCGCATTTTGTTCGATTTTAACGCTTTCTTGTATCGCGATTGTACCGTATTCGTGGTTTCCAGTCTCTGCCTTTCGAGGTCGTGGAGTGTTGGGACACTCTGAGACACATTGGGACGCGCTGGGACACTTTTGTGTAACTTTTAACAGAAATAACCGATGAGCAGTACAATTGACATCAACAAGATTTGCGAGTGGTGTGGCAAAGAGTTTATAGCCCACAAATGCACTACTCGCTATTGTTCCAAGCGATGTAGTGAACACGCTTATAAGACATTAAGGCGAGAAGCACATGTAAAGAAAGAGAATCTGATAACACAAGAGAAGAAAGAAGATAAAAAGAAACCTCTCGGAAATTACTTTACCCCTCGGCAATGTGCCGTCTTACTTGGTATTGGAAAGTCTTCTGTCTATCGTTGTCTTGCAGAAGGACTAATTCCTTGCATACGTTTGAAGGGAAAGACCCATATCAGCCGGGCAAGCATTGATAAGATGTTTGAGAACCCTCCTGAATATATCAAGAGGGAGAGGAAGGAGGCCGAACCCATTGAAGAGTTCTACACTACGAAAGAGATTCTTGAGAAATTCGGTATCAGTAATTCGTGGCTATTCAAGATGGCTAAGGAACGGAACATTCCGAAAACCGTAGTCAGAGGAAAAACGCTCTGGAGTCGAAAGCATTATGATAAAGCTCCTGCAGATAAACAACCCACGGAAGTTGCCGAGGAAGAATGGTATTCGGTTGAGGAAGTTTGCGCCAAGTTCAACATGTCTAAGGAGGCTGTCTATCGGTTCGTGTCTGAACGGAAGATTTGGAAGCGAAAGGATAAGTTCAAAGTATTCTATTCGCGCCGCCAGTTCGACAAGGCAATGGGTGTGGAGACTGAACTTGAGTCCGAATATTATACTATGCCTGAAGTAATGGCTAAGTATAATATGACTCGCGATCAGATTTCGCATTACATCCGTGCTCATAATATTCCGCGTACATACGAAGGAAGATATGTGAAAATAGACCGAAAGGCTCTCGATGCCTTATTCGCGCCTCCGAAGTTAGGTTAAAAAACGGTGAGTGATACAAGTGACTTCTCACTCTCTGGTTCACCATCAGCAAGTTATATAGTTTTGTAAAAATTTATTCAAAAACGACATATTATGCTACCCTCAACTTGTTCTAAAGTAACGCTCCGTATGCGTCCGATCAAAAACGACAGACTCTCCCTCTATCTTGACTATTATCCCCCTATCCGTCATCCAAAGACGATGAAGATGACGCGAAGGGAGGGACTGGGTTTCTATATATTTGCAAATCCGAAGGGGAAATACCAGAAGGAGTATAATGATGCGATAATGATGCGTGCGGAAGTGATCCGCTGCCGTCGCCAGGAGGCGGTGATAAATGAAGAATTCGATTTTATTGACCGCGAGCAGCCCAAGGCTGATTTCCTTGAATATTTCCGCAAGAAAGCAAAGAAGCAATACGAAAAGTGGACCGTCACATATCGGCACTTTGAGAAGTTTGTAAAAGGTAAATGTACTTTCGGGGAGGTGACAGTGGAACTTTGCAATAAGTTCCGTGACTATCTGCTGACAGCAAAGCAACTGCGATATCCCAAATTGAATATCTCACAAAATTCAGCTGCCGGCTATTTCTCCACTTTTCGTGCATTGCTGAAAGCAGCTTATAAGGAAAGACTCTTTAAGGAAAATCTGAATGACTTTATTGAGGAGATTGAATATGAGGAAGTGAAGAAAAACTTCCTTACTGCCGAAGAGGTAAAGCGACTGGCGGCAACTCCATGCGAAAAACCGGTATTGAAGGCTGCTTCCCTTTTCTCCATCCTTACGGGATTGCGGATAAGTGATATTCTCAACCTATGTTGGGAGGATATTCGTCCGGATGCCGATGGTAAATTAGCTGCATTCATACGTATTCAAAAGACACAGAAGGAGTCGGTGCATCCCCTGAGTGATGAGATGCTGGCTCTATGTGGCGAAAGAAAGACGGGAATTGTTTTCAAAGGTTTCAATCGCTCTATGACGCAGGCTCCTCTTAAGAAATGGCTGAAAGCTGCCGGTATCACCAAGCGTATCACCTTTCACCGCTTCCGGGATACTTTCGCTACTCTCCAACTCGCTGCGGGCACAGACATTTATACAGTCAGCAAGATGCTTGACCATGCCAACGCAACTACCACCAAGATCTACGCGAAACTGGTGGATTCCACAAAACGAGAGACTGTTGATAGAATCAAGCTTAAATAATTTTCAACTAAAATTTGGATAAAGTAAACGTTTTAGTTAACTTTGCATATAAATTTGAGTTTATGGCAAATAGAACCATACGATTATTATAAGGAGTACTTTAAAGAATTCTACTTGTCTCAGACTGATGCTGTAAGAAATAAAATTAACTACTGCATCAATATGGTAAAGACTCTTGACCGAGTTCCTTCAAGAATTTTGAAATTCATTGAAGGAACGGATGGTCTTTATGAAATTAGAATTGAGGTGGGTAGCAATATCTTCCGCGTGTTCTGTTGTTTTGATGAGGGTGCTATAGTAATCTTATTCAATGGCTTTCAGAAGAAAACCCAGAAAACACCAACTAAAGAGAAAGATAAGGCACTCCGTTTAATGAAAGAATATTTTAAAGAAAAGAATCATGGATAAGGCTAAAATAGAAGCAATCAAGAAAGCCTCAACATTTGATGAACTTCTTGATGCGGAATACGGGATGGTAGGAACACCTGCCAGAGATCAATTCGAAAAGGACGCTGCAGCCTTCTGTCTTGCGGAAACTTTAAAGGAAGAGAGAGTACGAGCCGGCTTAACTCAGGAGCAACTGGCAGAGCGCATTGGCACGAAGAAAACCTATATCTCCCGTTTGGAGAATGGAAAAGCTGATGTCCAACTCGGCACATTGTTCAGAATCTTTGAGGGTCTTGGCAGAAGAGTGTCTATTACAATTCTTTAATCCTGCTATCCCTTAAAAGGCTCAAAGGTCGCTTTAGAGCAATGGTATGACATTGCTCAACAAGCAGAATGGCATAACCTATCGGAAATCAAAGAGGATTTTCCCGCAACTGATTATGTAGGGAATCAACACTACGTATTCAATATCAAAGGTAAAAATTACCGTCTTGTAGTAGTTATTAAGTTCACCATCGGAAGAATCTTTATCCGATTCGTAGGCACTCACGCAGAGTATGATAAGATCGATTGTTCAACCATCTAAAATAAATATATGGAAATAACCAAACAGCAATATGAATATGCACTTAGTCGCATTGAGGAATTGCTACCACTTGTATCAGATGAAACTCCGGCAAGCGACAGGAATTCAGTTGAACTTACCATTGTTTCTGATGTGGTTGAAGCATACGAAAAGATCCACTATCCTATTGCTAAACCAACTATCAGAGAACTGATAAGTCTTTCAATAGAAGAAAAAGGGATGACTCAGAAGCAACTTGCACAGGAATTAGGTGTAAGTCCCTCGCGCGTAAATGATTATATTTCAGGAAGAGCCGAACCGACATTGCGTATTGCTCGTGCAATCTGCCTTATTCTGGGGATAGCACCCGCTGCCATCTTAGGATTATAACCCGGCAATCCTTTCTCGACAACGTCATCAGATAATTAGAACTTTTTCACCACCGTAATTATTACCATAGTGCCAAAACTAATTACATATCATCTAATGTGAAGAGCTTAGTTTCGATCTTATACTTTGATAAGATGCTTGTTTTGAGGCAGTTTACTTTCTCCATAAAAGCTTTATGGTCGTAGTTACGTTGCTGACGCTTTACTTCGGCTACAAGGGCTGATTTTCCATCTATTGAGAGTGCCACGATGTCAATCTCATTGGCTTCTTTTCCCTTCTTGCGTTCCCACCATGAGCCGATATCCGAATACTTGTGACTTTCCATCATTTTCAGGCGAAACCATTTTTCAAGCGCAAGTCCGGAAAAGGTCGGATAATCTGAGAGGACGATCTGACGTAGGTACTCAAAATTGTTGAGCTCTACCAAGGTCTGGTTTCGGTCAAAATAGTTAAACCAGAAACGTAGGAAATTGTCATTAATCTCATACTGCACATTTTGAGATCGTGGCTTTGATAAAATCGGACGTACTCGCTTGATAAGCGAATAATCCTCGATCAGACGTTTCAAATGACCGGCTACCGTCACTCCACCTAATGCGCTTTCAATCGCACCTTGAGTGTTGATACCGGATGCAATGCAGCTCAATACAGAGAAATATAGTCCGTAATCTTTTCCAAATTCCTCAATCAACAGGTTACGACCTTCATTTACGAATAGAGAATTTTCCCGGACTACATAATCAAACATTCCTTCAATTGACAGATCCGTGTCGTCACATAGTAACTCAATATATTTCGGCACTCCTCCGGTGATGGTATATAATGCAAGCAATTCATCGTTGGTATAGTCCGGGCGGAAATCCCGCATAATCTCTTTCATTGTATCGGTGCCGAATCCTGAGAGACGTATCATGGCATCAGATCTGCCAAAGAGCGGTTCGTGGTAATTTTCAAAGATCTTATGCATCATCGAATACGCTGATCCCATGAGAAGCAAATTGACATGAGTATCGTTTCGGTAAGAATCCCAGATATTCTGCATGTCACTGTAAACCGATGGATTGATATTGAAAAATTCTTGAAATTCATCAATAATCAGATTGAACTTGCGAGTCTTCGCAAGCTCCATCAGCATTTTGAATAATGATTTGAAAGACTTTATCTCCGACGGCACATAACAATCAAGAGCCGAGGAAATCAGTCCGGCAAACTCTGCGCATAAAGCAGCCTCGTTTTTTCTGCTTACGAATAGATATACAGTAGGGTATTCGCCCTGCGTTGCACGCAGAGCAAGCGAAGTTTTGCCAATGCGACGTCGACCTGTTATAACAGTCATTCTTGAACGGGAGTCAAAGGCTCGTCCTTGGATTCTTCTTAGTTCCTCTATTTCCTTTGTCCGATTATAGAATTTCATATTTTATTACCGTCGTAATTATTACCACGGTGACAAAATTAATAAAATTTCCTCTACTGACCAAATTTGATTTGCAGGCTTTAGTTCAATCTATCCAAATTTTACATTCATCCGTTACTAAATTGGACCTGGGTACTTATCAATTATATTGCGGTCGTAATCAACCCCAGCATGCTTGAATTCCTCCCAATCCGGGTTGGGATTATGGCGAATATCTTTTATGTCTTCAGGCGAAATATACTCACGACTGTTTATATGATAACTACCGTCAAGCAGAAATGTGTCGAACATTTTATCCTTTCCGTCAACCTTTATAGTTACCTTGTATTGATTGTAAGGATGGTAGCGATGAACAAACATTTTATCCTCGCCGCAGCATCGGCTATCGGGCTCAAAGTGTGGCTTGTTGTTATCTTCATTGCAGTTCCAGCGATCATCGTAAGTGAGGCGGATTGTCCACTCGAAAAGTTGCATCCGTTCTGTTGGATTAAGGATATCATACCATTCATCAACAAACCGACGAATTGTGCCGGAGCGGAGATGTGAACCCCGAAGACATGTGTCTAACAGATACCCCAATTCAAATATGTCAAGTTTAACTTCCTTCATATCGGTAATAATCTTCATTTAGTTTTTGAGTCAAGCCCATCTTATTCCATACTCACCATCAACGGAAAACTTTAGAATCTCGATGTATTTGTTGAATAACCCAATCAAATATTCAGCATAAGCCGTGTCATTTATGTATTCCTCTTGGATGCCTTCAATTACATCATTCTTATAAAACAGACAATCATCCAATTCATATTGTAATCGCGTGTTATCCATGCAGCATCCTCTCTCATCCAATACTATGGAACTCATCCAATGCATGAAGTCCATAAGTGTTAACATATCACCATAGGAGCAATCAATGCTCGGAGCTCCTTTTATTTCACACTCCAAATTATCCTTGATGAATGGGGCTATATACTAGCTCATGTGATATTCGGTATTTATTCGCTCAATCCCCTTAGGGTTCCTCGGCGTAGTTCCTCAGTTAACAATTCATATATGTATGCCGGGCTCTCTATATAGAGGTCGGTGCGCTTCTCGCATAGTTTGTCGAACGTCTCAGAATTATGAAACAGAAGCAACGCTTCCTCAAGACCAAGAGCTTGGTCACGCATAATCCACTCCACCACCCGAGTGGTTATATATTCCACAAGGAAATCAAAATTATTGTTTGGCTGTTTCATATCCGTCTTATATATTTAAGCGATTCTTCTGTAGCAAAGAAATACTGAGAATTGAGGTCTTTGTAAATCAGACCGGTCACAACAGCATCAAGGTCGATGATTTCCATATCATAAAGTCCGAAGAGACGAGCCATGTTGTCATTGGCCACCGGACCGATGACAATGTCGTAGTCATGATGAAATTCTTCTCCATCCTGCCTACGGTTTGCCATCACAAACAATGCCCACTCCTTATCTGGTTTATCGAATACCTTCACATTCAATCCCGCTGCAGTGGCAGCATCGAGATCAAACTCAAATTCTGTAACCGTAGGAACTCCATCGAAGCGATCTGCTATTCTCCTTGACCAATAAAAGGCCTGATTTTTTATATGGGTAGTATAAAAACCCTGACCGAAGTCCTTAAATTTCTTGCCATGCGACAAATCTATGTTGTTTATAGTCTGATTTGAACCGTGATATAGAATCATGACACCGCACCTCCATTTCTTTGACATATTGCAGCCATATCCTCCACACACTCTTGAAGTGAGAGCTGATGCTCTGCTTCATAATTACGGATTGAAAACTCAAGACCCTTGAACCGCGACAGATAATTACAAGCCTCCTTTTTTGTCAATTTGTATTTACGAGCAAATAAACCAAGACTCATCACTATATAATGAATTACATCTGACGAAACTGATTCAGTTGGTTTTAATTCTACACGTGCCGATACTCCTAAAGCTTCTGACAACTTATTGATTGTGGAGAAAGTGATACCTCTACCGTTCTCAATCTTCGAAATCTCAGATTTAGTCACACCGACTTTCTCACCCAATTGTCCTTGAGTAAGTCCAAGTTCCTTTCTTCGTTGGAGAAAAAGATTTCCTATTTCATCAAATCTATCTGCCATAATTATTCTTATTAGCAAAAGCAAAATTAATAAAAGTTTCCAATATTAGCAACATTCCAGCCGATATTTTTGTTGAGTAGATTTACCCTCAGATAAAAACCCAATTAGATTTTATAAAACATAAATGAAGGATTAATCCTTCTACAGTCGTTGTGTATGTCGCCGATTTTCACTAATTTTGTAATCGAAAGCAGCAAGCCATGAGTGGCTTGGAGATGGAGGCTGAGATAGTCTTTGAGAAATAAGATAAAGTAAGGTTTTTCAATTCAATTACTTACAGAAATTGAGGTTGAACCTTTTAAACTGTAATTCCTTGATTCAACAATAGTTTGCCACGCTGTATCGGAAAGTGACCGGCAGTTAAAGAACTATATGCGAAGTTGGTAGGATTGACATTAATAACAATTGAGGTGTAAAACAAAAGCGGAGTTAATTATTACTATTCTACATTTCCAGACGACACGACCCGACATTCTCCACCGCAGTTGTCATTCTGACCCGTACCAATGGCAAGCTCAATCTCCCCGACAACGTAATCCTCTTAGGCTGTGTCAAAACCGACAAAGGCGATGACTACTACATCGAACACCTCGGAAACTTCATCATCTTCCTCAAAAGACTTGGGGTCAAACATCGCATCCAACACCTCGCCATCGTCTTCTCGAAAGAACACTATGACACACCATACGACGTCAAAAACACCGATATAACCTGCATCCGCCTCTACTAATCCACACCCATCTCCTCGCCCCGACAAGCACTTCCCCCTCTTGCCGGGGCGTTTTATGATAAATAACATACACCTTTTTTATTACCATGTGAAAAAATTTCACTAAATTTGTAGCCAAGCAATAGATTTGAATTTAATGGAAACAGATATAAATCGCCTAAAAGTAGTTTTAGCTGAAAAGAAACGGACTAATAAATGGTTATGTGAGCAACTTAATGTTAACCCATCAACTGTTTCAAAGTGGTGTACTAATTCTTCGCAACCGGACATTGAAACTTTAGTTAAAATAGCAAATCTTTTAGAAGTAGAATTAGCTGATTTAGTGAATAAGCAGTGTTTATCAAATATTTCTAAAAGTTGATTAATAATTATGAGAAATCAACGCATAGAATATATTATTGATGAAATTTTGGATCAGTATGCATATGCTGATGAAACTAACCGTCCATGGATAATTGGGTTCAGTGGAGGAAAAGATTCTACAGTGTTGCTCATGCTGGTTTGGATTGCGTTGCGAAAACTGAAAGAATTAGCATATCCTTTCCAATTAAGAAGACCTATTTATGTAGTGTGTAATGATACAATGGTGGAGAATCCAATTATTGCAAGCTATGTAGATGATGTTTTAGAAAAGATTGAAACAAAGGCAAGAGATGAAGATTTACCAATTTTTGTAAGAAAGACTACTCCAAGACTTGAAGATTCTTTTTGGGTTAATGTTATTGGGAAAGGTTATCCAGTACCCAATATGGCTTTTCGTTGGTGTACTGACAGAATGAAAATTAAACCCACTTCAAACTTTATATTAGATCAAGTTGATGAATGTGGCGAAGTAATTATTCTAATTGGTGCAAGAAAAGAGGAAAGTTTTACTCGAGCTCGTTCATTAAAAAAACATGAAAAATATGGTAAGCGTTTAACGAATCATCCTACATTAAAAAATACATTTGTATATGCACCTATAAAAGAATTGATGTTAGAAGAAGTCTGGTATATAATAAATAAGATTCCTTCTCCTTGGGATTTTGATAATTCAATATTATTCAACATATATTTAAACGCGAGTGCTGATGATTATGAGTGTCCCTCCGTAGTGACCGATGATAGTCATAGTTCTTGTGGAAGAAGCCGATTTGGATGTTGGACTTGCACAGTGGTTAAAGATGATAAATCCATGAGATCGTTGATTAAGAATGGCTACGAATGGATGCAACCATTGTATGAATTTAGGTCAAAAGTAGAACAAGAGAGAAACAATATTGAGAATCGTTTCCCTTTTAGACGAGATGGTAAAAAAGCAGTCAAAAATTTAGGTCCTTACACATTTAATTATAGGGCTGATCTTCTTAAAAGGTTGTTAACTGTTCAATACCAATTACAAAAACATGACCCAAAGATAAAATTAATTACAAATCAGGAACTGATCGCTATACAGGTTAATTGGTATAGAGATTTCAATTTTGGGCATCAGGTATCAGAAATATATAATAAAATCTATAATTCCACATTATCTATGGAAGATGGCAAGATAAAAAATAAGTTGGAAGCCGATTTGATGCGTGAAATTTGCAAAGAAAACATCGAAGAAGGCGAATTGATCGAACAACTTCTGATGCTTCAAAAGAGCAAGTCTTTGATGCAACGTCGTAGAGGGTTAAAGACCGAAATAGAATCTCGTTTAGAAGAATTTGTAAAAACGAAGAAAAAATCATGACTATACGAGAAATAGAATTAAATAACTTTCGTATCTATAAGGGAAAGAATAAAATTGATCTTTCCCCAAATGGAGACCGAAATCTGATTATCGTTAGCGGTAACAATGGTTTCGGTAAAACTACTTTTCTCATGTCACTTGTGTGGTGCCTTTATGGAAAAAACATGGGAAAGGTAGATGAACTATATCGCAAGGAAATTGACGAAAAAGGTGGCTATAGCAAATACATAGGTAATAGCCTTAATTTTGAAGCATATAAAAATGGAGAAACGAAGTTCTCAGTTGCGGTAACATTTACCGATGTTGAAATCCCCGATACTCCATGTGCTGAAATTACGATAGTCCGGTCGTATGATAATGCCACAAATTATGATGATGAGTTAGAGATCTTAATTGATGGTCGAAAAAGTGATTTATTTACTGGAACAAAGGAAGAAATTGCTAAAGAAGAGGAAATATTCATCCGAGATTATATCCTACCTATAGAGATTGCTAAATTCTTTTTCTTTGATGCTGAAAAGATTGTATCATTTGCACAGATAAACACTGCTGAACAACGAAAGGATTTGAGTCTTGCATATTCTCAGGTACTTGGGATTCAAAAGTACGAAGATTTAAAATCTGAGTTAATAAGGATTCAAGATGATTATAGAAAGGCGTCCGCTAAACCTCAAGAGAAACTCGAGTTTGACGGGCTAATCAGTGCCATAAAAA
>CAMWUJ010000006.1 GCA_947177405.1 uncultured Porphyromonadaceae bacterium
TATGAAAAAGGTAAAGGCGTCCCTCAGGATTATCAGGAGGCGGTTAGATGGTATCAGAAGGCAGCCGATCAGGGGAATGCATATGCCCAGGCTAATTTAGGGTATATGTATGATCAAGGTAAGGGCGTGCCTCAGAATTATCAGGAGGCAGTAAAATGGTCCCGTAAAGCTGCTGAACAAGGGAATAAGATTGCCCAATTTAATTTAGGTGAGAAGTATGAAAATGGAGAAGGTGTAGAAATGGATAAGGCAGAGGCTGCGAGATGGTATCGGAAGGCTGCCGCGCAGGGGCATGAAAATTCTAAGAAAGCGCTTAAGAGATTGGGATATTGATGGAGGCTAATCATTATTACCGGGCCCTGTTCCGCGCGCGAATTTAATGAGCTTCCGCCGGTTCGGCGGGGTTCAGAATACCACTATAGCTTTTCAAAAAGGAATTTTTCCGCGGTTTCCGCTTCATTCGAGGCCAAGTGCCTCCCTAAAGCTCCGCACTACCGTTTATTCTTTTTAGTTTAAGGAGAAGCCCGTAAGTGTTGACTTTGACATACAATTGATATAAAGATTTGAAGGAGTCGAAAGTAAATAGTAATTTTGGGGAGAACATCTTTAAAGGGACTATCTATAAATGAAACCATCTTTTTATACGGATAAAAATAATGAAAGTGGGTCAAGTCAAGAAAAGTTACCTCCGTTCCGCAGATTTCAGTCATCTTCGAACTTTTGGCCAAAATCTGTGTCCCCTGCATTAACATTTTTTGTGGAAAGGAGTCTAAAGTACGGATCTAAGAAAATAATTTTTGAGTAAAAGTTTCCGTAAATTTCGGAAAGATTTATTATTTTTGTCCGTATGAAACGGAAAGATATAATACAAGGAATAATATCCACCATGCAGAGCGAGCTACCCTTCCCTGTATTAGATCGTGATTTGGAACTGCCTGTTAATTCAGGGCAGATGATTACGGTTGCAGGAGTGAGACGATCCGGAAAATCCTCCATGTTGAAAATTGTAGCTAATAAGTTAATTGATAATGGTGTTGATCCATCAAGAATTCTATGGATAAACTTTGATGATGAGCGGTTGTACGATATGAGGGCAGAAGATCTCGATGAGGTGTTGCAGGCATATAGAGAGATGTTTCCTGATATCCATTTGTCGGAGGTGTATATGTTTTTTGATGAAATCCAGGTGATGGATAAATGGGAACTGTTTGTATTGCGACTTTACAAGACCTATTGCAAGAATATCTACATCACAGGGAGTAATGCTGAGATGGTTTCATCACAGCTTGCTTCTGCATTGCGCGGTTGGCCATTGGAATTCGAGGTGTTTCCTCTCTCATTCAATGAATATTTGAGATTCAAGGGAGTTTCGGTATCTCCCTTTGAGGAGTCGGGCAGAGCACGTTTAGTCACTATGTGCCGGGAATATCTCAATTCAAGCGCCTTTCCGGAAGTGGTGCTAATGAATGAGGAGTCGCTTAAGATTCGCAAGATACAGGGTTATTTCAATACTATGCTCTTCCGCGATCTCATGGAACACTATAAACTGAAGAGTGCGGAAAATGTGAGATACTTTCTTAAAAGACTATTGGCAAATATATCGAAACCAACTTCGATCAATAATATATATAATGATCTTAAATCTCAAGGAAGAAAGGTAGATAAGAACCGTTTATATGATTTGGCAGATATGACCTGTCAGATATTTATGTTTTATAAGGTTAACAAATGGTCAAGGTCAGTGGTAAAGGAGGCTGCGGGTCAACCCAAATATTATTTTATAGATAACGGTATGCGCGATGCAGTGACAACCACCACCGGTGAAGATGAAGGCAAGATGCTTGAGAATGCCGTATATCTTCATTTAAGACGATATAAGGATCCTTTTTATAATATATCTTATTTCCTTGTTGGATATGAATGTGATTTCATAGTTCAGAATGAAGATGAGATTTTGATGCTGATACAGGTTTGTTGGACAATCACGGATGCTGGTACACTAAGTCGTGAGTTAAGGGGCCTTAAATCAGCTTCCGATTTTACCGGCTGCCGGGAATGTATGATAATTACTTTTGACGAGGAAGATGAAATCATATATGAGGGACTTAAGGTAAGTGTCATGCCTGCCTGGAAATGGCTGCACACTAATCCCTTCAGATTGTTCCAACAGCTGAATTAATGTAACCGTCCGAAAAAAAGCCGACTGGATTTGGAATCAAGTCGGCTTTTTTAGGACGGTTACGAATATTTGTCGCTGATTTGTGGTGTTTTATCGCAAAAGAGGAGTCCAAAAGGGAAAATGGGCTATTCCTAAAACGACAAAGGTTTTGGAGCGTCTTTATAACTTCTCCTCCCTTTCAAAAATCGTGATACCGCGACGTTTTATGTGATCGATCAGGTCTGGATTAGTCAGGTTGCTGAAATCGGATATATCGAACATATAGGGAAGGTTGGAATCTTCAAATCTATCGGCAATACGTAGAATATCGGTCTGAGTTAATTTGTCTCCACAAAGCGTGAGGTCAATATCGGAGAAAGGCTTGTATGTTCCTTTAGCCCGAGAACCGTAAACAATAGCTCGGTTAACGTTCTCAAACGATGCCAATGTATTCACGATATCTTCAAATTCCATTTCCTTCAATCCTAAAGTTTCAGAGATTTTCATCTTCAGCAATTCTTGTTCTTTTTCCTTCATAATGATTTGCAAATTTAGTAAATATCTCAAAAATAGGGCGCCCTTCATTTAACATTTTTTTATTGGATGGAGTCTTAGATATAGAGAGAACTCTTTCTTCATAAAGTTAGGGAACAATAATATAATGAAATAGTGGTTTTTATCAATTAATGTGCTATATTTGCACAATAATATATTGATCTACAGCGTTCCGTCTTGTATTATATCCATTTGGCCAACATTTAAAAAACACATTTAAAATAACCATTATGAGAGGAAAAATTACTTTATCATTATTGCTTCCGGCTCTGTTAGCCGCGAATGCACGGCAAGTCACTCCTCGCGAAGCGGAAGCTGCCGCTGCCGATTTCTTTAAGTCTGCGGGAGTGTGCCTTAAGCCGTCACTACGTGCTGTCAAGGTCAAGAATAAAGAGACCCGTGATAACCATCAACCATTCTATATATATAATGCCGGGGAGAATAATGGTTTTGTCATTATCTCCGGCGATGATCGAAGCGAGAAGGTTTTAGGCTACTCCGACAAGGGGGCGTTAGATGCCTCCAACCTCCCTCCGCAACTCCAATATCTTCTCGATAACTATGCAGAGAAGGTTGAGACGGTAAATGCAGGAAGGCCGAGCCATTCATCATGGAAAAGTGCGTCCACAAGAACTGATGAACAAGGGGTTTTGCTCGAAACCGCCAACTGGGGTCAGGGTTATCCATATAATGCCGACTGTCCCGAGATGGGAGATGTTCGGTGTCCGACCGGTTGTGTCGCCACCGCAATGGCGATCATGATGAAATATCATAACTGGCCCGAAAACTATGAATGGGCATCGATGCCTAAAAACACCGAGGCTGAGCCTATCGACTATGAAAAGTCTTACGCTTCATTAGCAAAACTGATGAGGGATGCAGGAGAGGCCGTATATATGACCTATGGTCCTGAGGAGAGCGGAGCGCAGATGCCCTGGGTCGGTCATGGCCTTCAGAATCCCTTCCGGTATTCAGCCGACTGCCAGTTCGTATACACCAGAAAACGTTCGGAAGAGGAGAATCTTTCGCTGTTAAGAGGGAGTCTCGACAAGGGATTGCCTGTGATTTACAGCGGTTCGGGAAGCGGCAGTCACGCCTTCATTATCGACGGATATAATAACGATGCCTATCATGTCAACTGGGGTTGGGATGGCTCATGCAACGGCTATTTCAACCTGAATGCCCTCCAGCCGACAGAAGGTTCGGATTTCTCGGCCGATACCGGCATGGTAATCAATATCATTCCCGACAAAGAGGGTAACGAACTTTCAGAGTGTTGTATCGACTTCAACCTCTGGGCTAACGCAGATGTGGCTGAACCCATGAATATCAGTGTCGAGGAGGTTAAAAAAGATGAACCCTTCCATATTCTTCCGGGTGCGGTGCTGACTCCTGCTAATTTCGCCGGAGAAATCGGGATTGCGCTTGTAGGTGCGGATAACAAGATAAAGGAGGTGCTGAGTTCAGAGCGGGTCAATACCCTGCCTGAAGCAGCCGGACGTGATTTTCAATTTCTTTCGGTAAAGGTGTCATCGTCCGACATAGATCCTACCGACAGGCTTCAGGTCGTGGCCATGAATGACAATGACGGTTACTATAAATTGGTTGGCGGAACAATAGAGAGTCCCTCCTATATCGGAGTGACAGGCAATAAACCGCGTTGGGGTAAGGTTAAGATCAATGTGGGTGAAGGCACGATATTCCACTGCAACATAAGGGGAATGGAGGATGATGCTGTCGAAGGACTCGGTTTTATTCCCGCGGGAAAAAAGGAGGTGGATCTCCTGAAGGGGTTGAGCCTCAGTTACTATTGCGAAGTTATGAATCCTGATCCTATGAAAGCCGTAGTGTTCAAGGCTAACGGTCCGTTGATCTACGGCAACATGATTATGGCTGACAAGACAGGAATCAATTATTCCATCGACATAGCCGGCGAACATGAGCTGCAGGCTTATGTCGTGACACTCCATGACGAGAAATTCGATATCGCGAAGGCAGGGACTTTAAAGGATATGATCTCTTCAAAGGATGCAAACGGGGTGAGGGATCTTGTGCTCAGCGGAAATATGAATATGGATGATTTCATGTATATCCGCGACAATATGCCCTGTGTGCGAGTTCTCGACATGAAGGATGTCACAATCGAAGCTTGCACGGCTACAGATGAATTATACGTGAAGCAACCCTCTGAATATTTTGCTGATCAGATGCCACCGTTCGGTTTGGTGAATCTCCACAGCGACTATATCGAGCATTTCATTCTTCCTGAAAGTCTGAAAAGCATCGGAAGTGACTCCATGGTACATTTTAAGGTCAAGGGAATAACAATACCGGCAGGAGTGACATCAATAGGGCTTAACGCTTTTTACGGCAACCACTATCTCAAGGCGGTGGAGCATCTGAATCCTGAACCGGTGGCAATCAACGACTGTGTGTTTGTAGATACCAAATGTCCTAAGGAGGGCACGCTATACGTTCCGGCAGGATCGGCGGCTAAATTCCGTGCAACCCCCGTATGGCAGGATTTCAATGAGATCATTGAAGGCACGATGCCCGACTTCTTCCATTCATCCGTAGGAGAGATTGCTGCCGAAGGATCAGTGCCGGTTGATGTCTATTCAATCGACGGAACTTCTGTATTGAGGAACGCTTCAAGGGATGACCTTCAGAATCTCGTACCGGGAATCTACATCGTGAAGGATGGTAAGAAAACCACTAAAATCGCGGTGATGTAAGTTAGGGCATAAATATCATTTACGAATTAATCATAGGAGGGGCGGCTCAGAATTTTCTGAACCGCCCCTGATTAGTTTTACTGCCTCGAATTTACCTTTATGCTCCGGTTATCTCAGGAGGAAGCACAGGCATCGCACCCTGCTGTGTGCAGACGTATGCTGAAGTACGAACCGCTTTGTCGTGTGCCTCTTTCACACTCTTGCCCTGAAGGATGGATGCGATGAATGCTGCGGTGAAGGAGTCGCCGGCACCTACGGTATCCGCTACCTCTACCTTGGGAGTGGGGAGGAAGCTGACGTTGCCGGGAGTGAACACGTAGCTGCCGTTGACACCGCAAGTGAGGATGAGCATCTTCAGGTTATACTTGCCGAGAAGAATCCAGCACTTGTCCTGGAGGTCGATGCCGGGGTAACCGAACATACGGCTCACAGTCACAAGCTCCTCATCATTGATCTTCAGAATATTGCAACGCTCCATGGAGTTGCAAAGAATTTCCTTTGTGTAGAAACCCTGACGGAGGTTAACGTCAAATACAATCAGAGGTTCGTTTTCTTCGGGAATGGCATCGAGGAATTTATTGATTGTTTCGCGAGTCACCACATTGCGCTGAGCCAGCGAACCGAAACATACTGCGGAGGTCTCCTTGGCGAGCTCCTCAAGTTCGGGAGTGAAAGCGATGTTATCCCATGCCACATTCTCCTTGATATCATAGACAGGAACACCAGTGGGATCGAGTTCCACCTGGACAGTGCCGGTGGGATAAGGCACAGTCTGGAGATAATATTTCACATTCTGATGGTCGAAATTATCCTTGAGCTCATGGCCGAGAGGATCATCACCGATAGCGCTGCATGCGCGGCTGTCAAGACCGAACTGCGACACATGGTATGCGAAGTTGGCGGGAGCGCCACCGATTTTCTTTCCTTCGGGGAGGACATCCCAGAGAGCCTCGCCCATTCCGACTACTTTCATATTATTTTTCATGGAGATATTTTATTTTACGTTTTTGATTTTAAGAGTATAGAAAGCGAGATATATCACGCCGAGAGTCATTACAGCCACAGCTCCTGCCACGCCTACAGCATCCTGAGCGAATCCCATGCAGAGAGGGAACACCGTGCCGCCGAAGAGCCCCATGATCATAAGACCGGATACTTCATTCTTTTCATTAGGCTGACGGTTGAGAGCCTGAGCGAACACTACGGAGAAGATGTTGGAGTTTCCGAATCCGATGCAAGCGATTGCAGCGAGCACCAGACCCTGGGAAGTTGCGGCGAAGAGACCGATCATTCCGAGCATCATGCAAACCACGCTGAAAGCGAAGAAGGCCTTTGCCGACATCTTGGCAAGAATGAACGAACCAAGGAGACAGCCGCCGGTGCGGAAATAGAAGTATATCTGGGTTCCGATCACAGCTTCCTCTACCGAGAGGCCGAATTTCTCCTGAAGAATCTGGGGAGCGAAAGTGTTGGTGCCCACATCTATACCCACGTGACACATGATTCCGATGAAGCAGAGGAGCACGAAGGGGATACGGAGAAGCACGATACATTCCTTCACACCTGTCACCTTGTCGGGACGTTCCTCCTCAATGGGAGTGGCACCCAAGGCAGCGATCGAAAGGAGACATACAGCGCCGAATATCGGGAAGAGCACTCTCCATCCGAGTCCGAGAGTAGGCATCAATGCCGCTGCTCCCCAGGCCATGAGATAAGGGGCAAGAAGAGAAGCAAGAGCCTTTACAAACTGACCGAAAGTAAGGGTCGAGGCCAGACGGGCCGGATTGATAAGACCCGAAACGAGAGGGTTAAGAGAGGTCTGCATCACAGCGTTTCCGATTCCCAAGAGGGAGAATGCTATAAGCATTGTGTAATATCCTGAATCAAAGATAGGTATAATCAGAGATACCAAGGTGAGGATAAGAGAGAAAAGCACTGTTCGCTTTCTTCCTATCTTATTCATCAGAATGCCGGTGGGCACCGCGAAGATAAGAAACCAGAAGAATACCAATGAAGGGATGAATCCGGCTTGAGCACTCGAGAGATTCAGGTCGGCCTTAACGAAGTTGGTGGCCGATCCTACAAGATCCACGAAGCCCATTGCGAAGAAGCAAAGCATCACCGGGATGAATTGCATGATCATACCTTTCGGCTTCGCAGCATTAAGAGTGTTGGTAGTTGCCATAGATGATTATAAATTTAACAGTGTATTATAAGCTGGATGATGGCTTGAGAGAATAGATCTCAAGGTTTGAGATTTTCGCAGATCCATCGGAAGTGAAGGATATATTTGAATAAGGCTCGTTGGGGAATACGAGGTTGGTCATCACGTATTTACCATCCTTTGCAAACATCTCGATTGATGACCGGTCGATAAACATACGCACGCTTGTCTTGCCATTCTTTGTGAATGTCGGGCTGACAGTCACTGCGGGGAAATCGCGGCTGAAGTCGGAGATACCGGCTTTAGTGCGGTCGAAGGCGATTGTATTGTCCGCAGGATTGTAAGTGATCACCACTTCCTCGTTTTTGGAGTTGGACAATGTCACGAATACCTTTGAATTCTTCTTTGCCTCGATGTCGAATACCACCTCGCAGATACCGTTGTTGGCAGCGGGCAGAGAGAAAGATGTCGCAGTGGCAGAAGTATTGACAGCCTGCTCCTTCACCACGCTTTCATCGCGAAGTTTCAGAGTCTCGGGAGAAGGATTTGATGCAAGATATAACTGACCGTCGTTTCCTTTGAAGAGTGAGAGGTCGCGGGGAAGAGTGTTGGCACTGCGGAACTGAGTGGTCGGCACATCAGCGGCATATTGCCAGTTGCTCATCCAGCCGATAGCGGTGCGTCGTCCGTCGGGAGCGTCGCTCCAGGTAACGGTGGCATAATGATCCTTACCATAGTCCATCCATTTGGTAGGAATTTTTCCCGATTTATCGGTATCGGCAGTGAATGTCTTGCCGTCGAAGTCACCGACGAAGTATTGTGTTGCGCTACCGCCGAAAGGACCTCCGGGGTTAATGTTTACGAGAAGCACCCATTTTTTCTTACCGTTCACAGTAAGCGGGAAGAGGTCGGGACATTCCCATACTCCATCCTGGGCACCGAAGCCCTTGCCGAACGCAGACTGGAGAGTCCAGGTCTTAAGGTCGGGAGAAGTCAGGAAAAGGATTTCATGTTCAAGAGCATGAGCGAGCATGATATTCCATTGTTTGCTCTCCTGATTCCAGAACATATTCGGGTCTCGGGCTTCGGTTTCCAGAGTAAAGACCGGATTTCCGGGATATTTAATAAAAGATTCGCCGTTGTTGTCGCTGTGAGCAAGACTCTGCATCTGGCTTGTGTTGGCAGCGGTATAAAGCGCCACGATGGCATCCTTGCCGAAGCCTGTGCTGTTATCGGGGTCGAGTGCGCATGATCCGGAGAAGATGGTACCCAGTCCGTCGGGCTCGATTGCCACAGCGTGATGTTTCCAATTAATAAGGTCGGAAGATGATGAGTGTCCCCAGGTCATGTTCTGCCATTTGGATCCGAAGGGATTCCATTGATAATAGAGATGCCATTCGCCATCCTTATAGAACATACCGTTGGGGTCGTTCATCCATCCCCATTCAGGGGTATGATGATAAACCGGACGGAATTTTTCCCGGTTGGTGGTATCGAAAGTGTTGGAAAGGGTAATCGCATCCCAGCAGGCACCTTCCTTGGCTTCACGCACCGAAGAACGGTCATGGTTAGCGTTTATATCGAGCACCACATTATGTCCTTTATAAGGTTCAAGGTCGAGAGGCACTGTATAATCCACTTTGGATTTTGCCAGACGCACATAGAAAGTACGTTCGAGCTTTCCGTCAATAAGTACATTCACCTTGGCATCAGCCACAGATTCCTGCACGGGGAGCAAAAGATAGCGTCCGTCGCCATTGATGCGCACAAAAGTATTGTTAACCCCAAGATGTTCCACTGTCACTCCATCGCCTGCCATCATTCCAAGGGAAGAGGCGAGAAGAGCGGGAGCCATAAGAAGGGATTTCCTTAGTTTCATCATATCAGACTTTTTATTAGTTGTCGTTGTTGGTTTTATGATATTACAACGGCACGAAGCCGATGTTGGTTTTTTATACATTTAAGTTCGATTGGTGCAAAGTTCGGTTTTTTAAGACAACCTCTCTCTCCCTGTCACAGGGGGAGAGAGGAAAATCTACTAACAAACCTAACTTTATTAACCTAATCTATTTCATTCTTTCGCTGAATTGCATCGCAAAGATATATAAATTAAGAGGAGGGATGTTAGAATATTTGTTGCAACGGGTATTAAAAATGTTGCAAAGCATCAAATTTTAAAGGCAATGACTATTTTTTTATAGGGAAAAATTAGTAATTTTGTTGTTAGGAATATAAATCTACAACTTGCCAAATGAAATATCAGAAAAACTCTCAATTAAGGTCATCATTATTATCTGTGTTTCTTCCTGCCCTGATTCTCTTGATTTTGTTGGGTTCGTGTGGAAGGAAAGAGGGTTCTCATCGGTATAGGATAGGAATCTCCCAATGCAGCGATGACGACTGGCGACAGAAAATGAACCGTGAGATAGAACGCGAAGTCATGATCCATCCCGAAGTGGAGGTGGAGATCCGTTCGGCCGACGACAATAATGAAAAGCAGATAGCAGATATCGACTATTTTCTCAAAAACAAATTTGATCTTCTCATAGTGGCTCCCAACGAAGCCGAAGCGCTGACTCCGGTTATAAAGAAGGTATATGACGGAGGCACTCCCGTGATACTTTTCGACCGCAATATCAATGGAGACAGCTACACGGCCTGGCAAGGTGCCGACAACGATCAGATCGGGCATGCCGCTGCAGGATATGCTCTCCGAATGGAAAGCAGCAATCCGGGACATGGCAAGATTATAGAGTTATGGGGAAATCCGGGTTCGACACCGGCAAGAGAAAGAAGCGAAGGTTTTCACACCGAGGTAAACAACCATCCCTCTCTCCGGATCATAGGGTCGGGGATGGGCAACTGGACTTATGAGGACGCAGCTCCTGTTATAGATTCCCTGTATAAAGTCCATCCCGATGTAGATATAGTATATGCCCATAACGACCGCATGGCTATTGCGGCTTCCGACGTGGCGAAGAAACATAATATCCATCCTCGCATAATAGGTGTGGATGCAGCTCCGGAGATCGGTATCAAAGCAGCCAACGAAGGAGTGATCGATGCCACATTCCTTTATCCCACAGAGGGTCAGAAACTGATAAGGACCGCACTTGCTATCCTTAAAGGAGAGAAATATGAACGTATCCTTGAGCTCCCCTCCGCCTCGGCAGTGGATAAGAGCAATGCCGATATCCTTCTGCATCAGAACAGCCTTTTGAAAGAGGAGACTGATAAGCTCAAGACCCTGAAGGATGAGGTGGATCAGACTCAGGAAATCCATTCCATCCAGACCTCTATCCTATATGCCACGCTGGCTATCCTTATCCTTTTTGCGGTGCTTCTTTTCGTGATTCTCCGTCTTTATTGGGTCACCAAGCGTCACCAGAAAACGCTTGAAGAGCACAATCATATCGTGGAGGAGGAACGCGACAAGCAGGAATATCTAAATCGTGAGCTGGAGAAAGCCACACAATCCAAGCTGATATTTTTCACCAATGTTTCTCACGACTTGCGCACCCCCCTCACTCTTATCGCCGAGCCGGTGGAACAGGTGAAGGATGCCTCCAATCTTACACCCTCCCAAAGAGAGTTGCTGCAGATAGCAGCAAAGAATATAAGGATACTGCGCAGGCTTATCAATCAGATTCTGGATTTCAGGAAATATGAGAACGGAAAGATGGATATTAATCTTTCGGAAACAGATTTTGCTGAATGTCTCCGGGATTGGGCAGGGTCGTTTCAGACACTGGCCCGTAAGCGCGATATCCGGTTCTCGCTTGAGATAGCAGATAATGTTCCGGCTACTGTAGCTGTTGATACGGAGAAGATGGAGCGTGTATTCTTCAACATTGTCTCGAATGCATTCAAACATACTCCCCCCAACGGATCAATAGATGTGAAATGCGAATGTGATGCCGAAAATCTCATATTGTCTGTCTCCGATACCGGAGAGGGGATCGCACCCGAAGATCTGGATCGTATATTCGACCGTTTCTACCAGGTGGATAAAGTGCGTCCCAAAGGGTCGGGAATCGGGCTGGCACTTACAAAGGCATTTGTGGAGCTTCATGGAGGCCGCATAGAAGTGGAGAGTGTGTTAGGGAAGGGTAGTCGTTTTGTGGTCTCCCTGCCTGTGCGCCATGTGGAGAACGAGGAGAAAAGAGAATCACATGTAGATAACAAGGAGGTGCTTGCGGAGGTGGCACCGGTGGAAAGCACTGATGTGGAATTTGATTCCGATAAACCGTTGGTGCTCTTCATCGAGGATAACGATGATATGCGCAAGATGGTTGCCGGATTGCTCGGCGATGAATATAATGTGGCTCTCGCCCCCAATGGTAAAGAGGGATTGAGGATGGCAGCCAAATATGTTCCGGATGTTGTGGTGTCGGATGTGATGATGCCGGTGATGGATGGAATGGAATGTTGCCGGCGCATAAAGCAGGAGGTGAGCACCTCCCATATTCCGGTGCTTCTTCTTACGGCTTGCTCTATGGATGAGCAGAAGGCCGAGGGATACGACAGCGGTGCCGACGGTTATCTGTCGAAGCCTTTCAGCAGCGAGGTGTTGCGTGCATCGATACGAAGCCTCATTTCCAATCGGCGCAGAATCAGGGAGCTATGGGAAGCCCAGACCCCGATTGCCGTAAAGAAGGAAGACAAGACCAAAACCCGTAAGAAGGAGAGTCGGGAGAATGAGTCGAGGAAGAAAGCTATCACACGTGTAGGCGATGTAGGACCTCTTGATAATGAATTCTACAATCGTTTCCTTGAGAAGGTGGAGGAAGGTATGGGAAACCCAGAGTTGAATGTGGATCAGTTGGCAGGAGAACTTGGTCTTGGACGTTCGCAATTCTACCGCAAGATAAAGGCTTTGACCAATTATTCACCCGTGGAGCTGTTGCGAAGGCTGCGTCTGCAACGTGCCCGACTTCTGCTTACTACCACTGAGAAAAGTATCTCGGAGGTGGCGTATGAGGTGGGATTCTCCACTCCGGCCTATTTCACAAAATGCTTCCGCGACGCATTCGGGATGACTCCGTCGGAGCTTCGTGAGGGATTGGGGAATTAACGGCGGAGTCTCATCAGGAAAAGTGAGAGTTCGTAAGTATTGATGGATATGAATGTCAAGGCGCCTGCTATCAGGGTCAAGGTTATGGGGAAGTAATGATTAGCGATAGAATTCAGGAAAGTTCCTGACCGGGCATTGATCCGGAGGTTTTCCATAGCTTCCCCGATTGCCGGGAGGAATAAAGAGAAAAGTATTCCGCAGATGAATCCCACCGACAAAGCTAAGATCAGAGCCTTTCGGTGGGATCTTTTTACTTCGAGATTATGCTGCATCACAATTTCCACCGAATCCATGCTCCGTTTGAGCTGCGACATGAATTGAAAATCATTGGAGAGATCAGGCTGGAAATCCCGGAATATTCGTTTTATTTTTTCATCTTCCATTTCCAAGAGAATTAAATATTACAATATTATAATATTGAAGTTTGTGTGTCTCACATCCTTTCGATGAGCTTCTTAAGTTTTTTGCGTCCTCGGGAGAGATGCTGCTTCACGGCGTCTTGCGATTCCTCTTCAATCTCTGCTATCTCTTTCACCGAATACCCTTCCATATAGAATAGGAGTATTGATGTCCGTTCCGTTGGGGAGAGGAGGTCGAGAGCGGAGTAAAGGTCTTGATAGCGGAAGGAAGAATCAGTGAAATCTGATCCGGAGATACGGGCCGCTTCCTCATATCCCTCGAATCTTTTGACCTTCCTTGTATGATTCAGGAAAGTGTTATAACCTATCCTGTAAATCCAGGAGTTGAATTTCTCTGTGTTTTTGAAATCATTTATCGAAAGATATGCCTTTATCAGGGATTCCTGAGCGATGTCATCGGCCAGCTGTGAATTGCCGCAGCAAAGGGCCACAAGGTAACGCCGGAACGCTCTTTGTGTGCCCTCCACGTGTCGGATAAAATCTTCACGTGTCATCAAAACCAAATTAAATCTCAGATTCAGTAATTGTGTTCACTTGGCTACGGGTCACGAAAAAGACAATCAGATAGCTTATCCCGACAGCTAATGAAAGGGAGCCTGCGATGATAGGAATCAATACGGGGTCTTCACCAAATTCAACTTCGGTGTTATTGGCCACTATTCCGCATATCACCAGGCCGATACCTATCAGAGTGAAGATGCAGCCTCTAAGGAGGCGGAGGTTAAGGATCTGGAGAGGAGTGCGTTGAGGTTTCTTAAGTGATTCGGCCAATTTATCGGCGTCTATTTCATTGTTGGCTTCGATAGCTTTTATGATTATGTTTGATCGTTGACGGTCAGCGTTGATCTTCACAAGCGAAACGATAAGGACGATCGCAATCGGGAGGACACAACAAATAAAAATCGGGACAAGATCTTCTACCATAATTTTATAATTTTAAAAGTTTATATTCGAAATTTTTGAGACATCTCGATTATAAGACACATCAGGAATAGAAAAGGTGACAGTAGTAGAAAAAATTTCAAGGTTGGGAAGTGTAACCCCGGCGACCACCAGCGACAAACCCTACTATTTCACACTTTGGCGCAGTTCGGAGGGAGTCATGTTGAAAGCCATCTTGAAGCATCGGGCGAAATATTGAGGGGTTGAGAATCCTGTGGAGTAGGCTATCTCGGCTATGGATTCATCAGTGGCAAGGAGTCTTTTGCGGGCTATCCTGAGGCGGAGGTTGCGGATGATCTCCACGGGAGTGGAATTGGTTATGGCCTTGATCTTGCGCGTAAGCTGTGTGGCTCCTATGCCGAGTTCGGCAGCGATATCACCCACATTCAAATCCTCACGAGAATAATTCTTCCTCACAATCGCCATAAATTCGGCGTAGAAAGCATTGTCGAGTTCCTGACGACGTTGATCGGAAGAGGATTCGTCGTTTTGTGGAATACTCTTCTTATTTTTATAATCAATAGACTTAGCTAAGGAAGAGATAACAGGATTCTCCGGTGTGGATTCAAGGAAAAGATCATAAATCAGTTTACGATTGGTGATTAATGAATCACAACGAGCTTCGAGGAGCTTTTTGGTGAAAGGCTTCGAAATAAAAGCATCCGCTCCCGAATCATAACTTTTCACACGTTGCTCATCGAGCTGGCACGCCGTGAGTATAAGGACCGGGATGTGTGATGTGATCTTCTCCTCCTTAATTCTTCGGGTAGCCTCAAGACCATCCATATCAGGCATCATGATATCGCATATTATCACGTCAGGCACATATTTTATCGCCATACGCAATCCTTCTTTGCCGTCGGCAGCCTCAATCACATCATATTTTGCAGATAGCATCATTTTTACCAAAGCCCGTATGTCGGCATTGTCATCGATCACCAGTAGCAAAGGTTTCAATGCCTCTTTCTTCTGACCATCCTCCGGAGAGGAGACTTCGGATTCATATTCCATCTCTACATACTCTATAATATCGGTATCGAATTTCACCGGATCCGATACTTCGGTCTCCTTCACTTCGGTGTGGGTGACCGGGAAATCGACCGTGAAGCAAGATCCTTCTCCAGGGACACTCTCCACATCAATGGTGCCGTCCATCATCTCTACGAAAGCTTTGGTTAGTGATAGCCCGATACCCGACCCCTTGGGGCGGGGAGCATCCACCTGGTAAAACCTGTCGAAAATCTTTGATTTCTCCTTTTCAGCCATACCTGTGCCGTTGTCGCACACACTGATACGAAACCGGGTTTCGCCCAGGGATAGTATCACCTTCACCTCTCCGCGGTCTTTGGTAAACTTAAAAGCATTTGAAAGCAGGTTAAAAATAATACGTTCCATTTTCTCCCTGTCGAACGCCACAAAGAAAGAATCCGGAGGGGAGAGGAGATGATCCGATTCAATGTCGAGAGAGAATTTGATATCCCTTTTTGCGGCATATTCCCGGAATACATCCACCCATTCCTTTACCCATGCCACGATATCAGATTCGGTGATATGGAGATCCATGACATTCGTCTGATATTTGCGGAAGTCGAGGATCTGATCCATCATCCTACGCAGAATCTTCACATTCTTCACCACGATTTTCATCAATGTCCGGTCGTGGGGAGGAAGATACTTCTCGCCCGCGATTTTCTCCACCGGGTCGGCAATAAGAGCCAGTGGCGTGCGCAGGTCGTGGGAGATATTGGTGAAGAAAGCCAGTTTTGAACGTGTGGCCTCTTCGAGCAAGGAGTATAGTTCTTCCTGCTTCTTGTGTTGGGCGATGAGCTGCCGGTTCTTATCCTCCATCTCCTTCTGGAGATGATTCTTCTGATGAATGAAATGGAGCAGACAAGCTATGAGGATAAGCAAGAGGAGGAGAGCAGCGGTCGTGGCATAAAGCAGAGCTTTCTGAGTGTTTTCGCGATTGCTCAGGATAAAGTATTGCCGGTTGAGGTTTGAAATGCGGTCGGTCTTCTTTTTAAGAAGGTCGTTGAGGTTGATAGATAGAGAGGCGTTATTCTTATCTATAAGTGTAGTTGCGGGACCCGGGGTGATTTTCTCAACCTTCTTTCCGTTCAAAATATCGACAGCCAATTTCACGGCCTCTTCACCGACGGTGGGATAAGTGAAAGTGACATCAATTAATGAATCTGCCACAGCTTTTATCCCCACGTCAGGCACACCGTCGGTGCCGATAATGGTGATATCGTTGCGGCCGTTCTCCCTTGCCGCTTTGGATGCGGCAATGGCCATAATATCGTTATGGGCATATATCACTTTCAGGTCAGGATGAGCCTTTATAAGGGAGTCAGCGATATTATGGGCCGGAGCGGCATTCCAGTCGGCATGGAAGGATCCGATGAAAGAATCTTTCTCTTTCCCCACGAAAGAGGATATGAAACCCTTATGCCTCTCTTCAGCCGGGGTGGATCCCGGTAGGCCTGTGATTTCGGCTACCTTTCCTTCGTTCTTAAAGTGTGTGTTGAGGGCTAATCGTCCCGCCTCCTCCCCGATAGCGGTATTGTCGAGGTCGATGAAGGTGGTATAGATGGTGTCGTTGATATTGCGGTCGAAGATGATTACCGGAATCCCTTTGGACCTGACCTTGCGTATGACAGGAGTGAGACCCTGAGCCTCATTCGGAGCCACTATGATAAGGTCGGCTCCCTTGTCGATGAAGTATTCTATATCCTGAATCTGACGCTGCGTGTTGTCGCCGGCCGAACGGATCTCCACATCCAAATCCTCGTGAAAGAGAATCTCGCGGTTGATCTCATCGTTCATCTGCTGTCGCCACGCATCGTCGCTGCACTGTGATACTCCGATAAAAAATTCCTTTGATTGTTTCTTACAACCACACAAGCTCATAAGTAAAATCAGGAGGACAGTCAAAGCCCCTTTATTTGTATTTCCTAATAATCTTTTCATAACTTAAAATGGTGAAGAGTGCGGGAGAAGCGAACTCACACACTCTTCGAAAAGAAATTTTACCTCAAATTTATATGAAATAAATAAAACTTAACAATCACGATTGTCAAATGCAACAAATTTAAAAAAGAAAGGCTGATTATTGCTAATTCAATATTATTCCACCACACCGTTCACAAAGAGAACTACCCGAGGATTGCCGGCATTGCTCCGAATCCTGAGTGCTTTTCGGAAAGGTCCCGGAGAACGTTTCGTGCCGTTGAAAAGGATGCGGATTTCCCCGGTCTCGCCCGGATCCACGGGGTCGGTGGTATAGGAGGGGGTGGTGCAACCACATTCCGAAAAAATCGAAAGTATCTGCAGGGGGGCATCTCCATCGTTGCGGAAATTCATCACCCTCTCCGTTATCTCCTCACGCTTGACAGTACCCAAATCTATCGAGCAGGAATCAAGAGTCAGATAACCTTTCTCCGCTTGACCTGCTGCCGGGCCTTCTGCCGGCCCGGCGAAAGAACCGGATACCGGAAGAAGGATTGCAAGCAGCATCATTATAGATTCCAAAACGATTTTCATAGTCTGATCTTGACAGTCATCTCCTCATTCATATTCATCATCTTCACCACGAATACACCTTTGTCGAGAGGAATCGATGCGGTGTCGGAGCTTACAGCGACATTAGCAATCACTCGTCCCAATAGATCGCAGACTCTCACTTTGAGATCGCCTGTTGAGGCGGTGTCGGTCACAGTGAGAATATTGTCATCAGCCGACCATTTGAGTCCGTTGAAGGATGCATTGTCATCAAGACCGGCTGTAAGGAAGAAACGTCCGTTCACGCTTCCCTTCACTTTCAGATCACCCACTTCAGAAAGAGGAGTGACACTCTTGTCGGAGGAGTCGAACAGGAGAAGGTCGTTGAAATTTTCCATTCCTTCGAAACGTATCACTGTCTCTGCGTCGTCATCAGCTATCACACCGATTTCCACCCCTTCGACATTCTCGCAGAAATTGATGCTCATTGCCTTGCCGTGTTTAGCGGTAAAGACAGTGGAGGGAATATCAAGGTCGCGCTGGTCGATAGCCTCTACGCAGGACTCATCAGAAGCGTCGATACCGGTCACAAGGATAGCAGTCGAAGTGGACTTGCCGTCGGTGACAGCGGAGATCTTCAATGCAGGTGAGCTTGTCTCGCCACGGGTTACCTCGTTGAGGATAACACCTGAACCGGCGTTATAACGGCGCATCATGCTTTCGTCATATTTCAATGAAAGCGTTGTGGCATCGATATTCGGTTTTGCCTCCACGAAGAATCCCTGCATGGGAGCCACTACGGAGCAATCCTCCGGCGAATCGGTTGCCGGATAGGCAGCATAGGATTGACCCTCGGCCCAAGTCACGGCAATCTGACCGTCTTTGGTGATGATCCAATACTTCTTCTCCAGTTTATCGGAATTCTTATCAAGGAATTTCTCGATATCCATATAGGTCATGAAAGGATTTCCCACGAGGAAATATTTTCCTGACATATTGGAGACTTCCATAGGATTCTCATCGCTGTTGGTGATGTTGAGACGATAAGCGTTATCCTTCGTCAATACATCGGTATGATTGCCGGTGGCTTTTTCCGATGTGTAATAGTCATATCGGGTATCTGCTTTCGGGAGACGGAAAAGCACCTTGTCGTTATCCTTGACATCGATAGCTTTGGAAACGTCCGTCTTTATCGAGAAGGCATTCCCATTGCCATAATTCTCTTTCACGTCATTATATGCGTGGCTCCAGAAAGTCTTGACTGCGGCATTGTGCGAACCATTCTTATTTAGCTCATATACCTTAGCCTCGCTCTTGTCCCAGCTTCTCTGATATACGGCGGGAGCGAAGCGGTCGTTAAGCGTCGGGTCGAAATTGATCTCGGTGAAAATCTCGGTTTCCTGACGTGCTTTTTGCGTGGGAAGATAGAAATCGCCGGCATATATATCCTGAAGAGGAGTCGAGAGGATATACCAGCGGGAGTGGTCGATCTCCACATCTACCCAGGCCTTTTCATAATTAAGCGCCTGCTGATTCATGATAGTTGCACCGGGGAGGAAGTGGATCTCTCGACAGTTGTTGGCAACCCAGGGACGACAGTAAATCTTCTTCACGTTTCCGTCGGCATTATATGCTGTCATGTCATACTGGATAAGCGCTGTCGGATCTCCGATGTTTCCGGAGGTCTCACTTTCTTCGGCGGTCGGTTTACGTGTCGGGTCGGCAGTCCAGAGATGTTTCTTTTCCTGGTTGTACTCATCGTTCACCTCAGTTATCACTTTTGCCGGGATATAGAGCCAAGGGTTCTCTCCTGAGATCTCGACATCTTCGCTGTTGTCGGCAGAGGAAACGTCAGGCTTGGCGATCACCACTCGGGTGAAGTCGAGAGGAGCATAACCGATCCTATTCGACTGATCCTTGTCGGTGAATCGGGAGTCGTTGCCGTTTGCATCACTCTTGCTGATATCCTCGGTGGAGAGGCGGCTCCAGTTAGCGTCATTATCCCAGCTGAGATTCTTGTCGCCGGTCCATTTCAGATATTGGGGCACCACCTTAATGGTGAACATATCCTGACCGTTGCAGATAGTTGCCGCATCGGCATCGATACCCTCGTCGTGGTTCTCCTCAAACTGATAGCGCATTCTGTAGTAATAGCCCTCTTTGAAATTGAAGCTATTGTCGAAATCCGCCACGAAGTATCTTCTTGAATCCGGACTGGATGACGCACCATCCACAGAGTAAGCGTTAAACTCCTTTATCTCGCCCACCCAGAGAAGATATCCTGTCTCCTGTTTTGAATCGGTAAGGGTTCCGAGATTTCGGTAAGCGGGGTCGTTTGTCTGGGAAAGAAGTATGCAACCTGTTTTGGTCAATTTATTATTGTTAATGAGGGTTTCCTCTTCCACAAGCTTGAATGTTCTTGCCCGGCCGTCAGTGGAAGCCACAACACGCAAAGGCATATCCAGATCCTTCTTAGCCACATTCATGGATGATGATGCCACATCAGAGGTATCGAGGATCTGATTGAGTCCGAGACGCAGAGGCACATCATATAAGTCCGCCGGATAGTTTATGTCGGGAGCTGTAAGACCGTGAAGAATCACGGGAGTGCTGTTTTCGATTGAGATGCCGATTTCAGTAGGCGCGCTGCATACAGCCACACCTTCGCCGGATGTGAATTCTCCCTGACTGTCGGTCCAGTAAAGGTCGATGATGGGGATAGCCACAAAGTAAGTCTTGGCGGAAGATTTATCTTCAAGGTTCACAGGAGGCACCACAAAAGAAGCCTGATGCAACACAAGTTTGGGAAGACCGGTCTCGCCGGCTGAAGATGCGATATCGATAATATCAAGCATCCACTGTTCGAGTTTCTTTCCATCTGATGCAACCTGATTGTCAATCTTAATCCCTGTGGTGGATTCAGCATCGGGATAGATGTCGCGGAAAACTTTAAGGGCACTCTGAAGATTCTTGGTGTCGGTCTCCTTGGTGTAGTCGTGAACCACCTCCATTGAAGCCGGGTAGTTCTTGAATCGGTAATTCTCAAAATCATTGAGAGTGCCGTCAAACCAGTCGAAATAAGCATTCTTCATCACGGTCACCTTTTCATTATCCTTTAGCTCGGTGCTGAGCACATTGAGCTGCACCACCGGCATCTGGTTCTCGCAGACTTCGAGCGCGTTGAATTCAGGCATAACCACACCGTCAATCTTTATCTCGAGTGCCGGGGTCACAGTCATAAGGCAATAGTAGGAACAATCTTCCCCTAAATCAAAGAAATTCGCGGGGGTAAAGGGATCAGGCACATTCCCTTCGGTAGCACTTCCTTCCTCGGGAAGATACGATCTGAACACTACATAATATTCCTTACCAACCTTAAACTTACCGTTGGCATCGGTTTCGAAAACAATCATTCTGTCGCCGGCTTCGTTGGTGAGACTGTATGCTTTGTTCTTATCTATGTTGTTGAGTCTGTTTCCGTTCTCATCAACATAGGATGGATTTACTGAGAATTTATTATTGAAATCGATTTTTCTTATGATGGCATCCTCCATAGAGTGGTCATCATCAAACTTATCCTTATCCACCACTGCATAATAGAGATCGAGCTGTTTATTGGAAGTGTATCCTTCAGCTTGTCCCAACTTCTCAAGCAGAGTTTCGAAAGAAGTCTGGATTGTGAGGGGGAGCACTTCTCCATCGCAGTAATAACCGTCGGGAGTGGCCTCTGCAGAGGATGGCACCACGTAAGCGCGGATATCATCGATGGCATAGTCGGCACCCTCGGAACTCTCACCGTTGTGGGCAAGTTCAAGCTCGAAATGATCCACATCGGAGAAAGTCTTGGTATCATTGAAGAATTCCGACATGCGGGGGATGAAGGAATAATATACGTTACACCATTGTCCTAATTTGGAGTCAGGAATATATCCTGTAATAAAATTATGAAGTGTCACTCTCTCATTGGTTTCTTTCATTACCGCCACAAAGTTGAAAGAGATATTTGCAGCCTCATCGGGAGCATCGGGCATCTTGGTAAGCTCCGCCACCCAGGCAGAGACAATCACGCGGCTTCCCGGACAAGGGAGATCGACGTCGATACGGGCTGACACACCGGGATCGGAGGCGGCATTCACATAATAGAAATACCCCTGCTCCTGTTTGATATTCTTATTCGACTGTCTCATTCGCTTGGTCTTATAATAGAGACGGTCATAAAGGCCGTTTCCATCGCCTTCATTATTACCGTCCCATCTGTCGGCACTCGCATGATAAGGAACATTCTCGGTATGTGTGGCCAGCATATACATGCTGTAGTTGTAACGGTAATTATAACCGTAGCTATAGGTGGATCTCTCCCATGCTATAGGCCATTTGTAGAATGAATGTTGCATCCGGGAGGAGCTGTCATAGGCGGATTTGCCTGCATAAACCACAAGGTTGTCTTTTTCTCTTCCCTCGGGCCAATACCAGCCCTCTTCCCGGGGCACTCCATTGCCAAATGTAGGCACGGTATATGAGATGAATTTGTTTCTCAGCGTTTCATCGGAGAGTTTATTTATCTCGAAATAGTTGTCGAAATCGATCTTGAACTGAGTGTCGCCATATTTTTCCTTGAGATATTCATCCTGCGCATGGCGGAATTTTCTATCTTCGCTGTAAAGTTCAGCCTCTGTGAGTAGAGATGCCGAGCTTGAATCAACGAACCGGATGTCGTATTGCATCAGAATCATATCTCCCGTGCCGGTATTGATAAGATTACCGTTCAGATCTTCGGCGAGCACCTGAACAAGGAAATGTCCTTTCCCCGGCGCATCCTTTTTCAACATCATATCGTATGCATACTGATTGTCGCTTTCCGCATAGTCGCCTGCGGGTCGAGAACGGCGCATTCTGATATTTGTCCAGAAATAGAAACCCTGTTGGCCATCGAGCAGTGTGCGTGTGTCGCCGTCAAGAACTCGAATCCTGTATCTCCGGATACGTTCATATTTTCCGGTGCCGGGATTGATATAGTAGTAGTTTGTCACTCCTCTTTGTCCATCTCCGGTGGGTAGAGGAGAATCAAGACGGATCTGGAATTTAGTGCCGGTCATCGCTGTTACGCGGTGCTGATTCTTACGGGCATAATCGCTGTTGCTGTTCTGCAGCTCCTCCGTCTGCTGACGGGCATCACGGATACGGAAGATATGACGGAAAGCGATAAGAGGCTCAACCACTTCCATGTTGTCAACATCGATATGTTTCTCATCGGGATAGAATGTCTGGCTGAAGTCGGCAGCGATCACATATTCCTTATTCTCATCCCATTCGTTTTCAATGGTCTCGGGGAAATAGAACACTGCGGATGTGCCGGCCTTGCGTCTGCGTTGATCGTCGTCATTTTCATTAGTGATGTCTCCATACCAAGGACGTCGATTCTGATTTCTTTCGTTTATAAGATCTCCACCGATGTTCACTTTGCCGATGTTGGAATCGATCTTGTCAAACCACCCGTCGGTAATATTATCAATTTCATCAGGATTAAAAGATAACCAAGTGGGTTCTGGATATTCCTCCCGAATAATATTTCCATAACAATTTGTGAAGTAAAACTTCGTGCTGCCGGTATTTTCAGTATATATCCCGGTATTGTCATCCTTCACCGGGTCATCACCAAGGAAATGACGCACATAAGCTTCTCTACCTAAGTTCTCCATTCCTTCGATTTCGCAGTTGACCACAATATTTTTGAAATAAGAAGGAGTCGAAGCTGCTGATGTCATTAACCAACCACAAATGGCAGTATTCTTTTTATACTTTTGATCTTCGGGAGTATTTACGGGATTGCCTATTCTGCCACCGATGTAAACATTCTCAATGGTCAGATGATTATCGACTTCATTAGGAGAACGACCAAGAATACCACTGACAAAATTCTCTTCTCCATCATTTTTTTTACCTGTGATGGAGCAATTATCTTTAATTGTCAGATTCTTTACAGTCAATCCGCCTCCGTAATGGAAGCCTACTAATCCGACTTGAGTATTACCACTGATATTGCAATTATCGAAAACAAGATTATAAAGAGCTGCCCCATCACCGGCATATCTTATAAGACCGATACAATCATCATTTGAAGAAATTGTCATATTCGAGATAGTATAGCAATTACCATCAATAACACCTATGAAAGGACGATTCTCCGAACCTAATAATTCGATGTTCTTACCGGTGAAGTCAAGATTTCCTACAATTACTATATTCCCTTTTCCATCATTATTGTTGATTGCAACAACAGCATTGTTATATTCATCTGCGTTGGAAACCTTATAAGTCGAAGCTAATCCAGGAATATCATTTCTTCCTCCATCGCTCATATAAATCCCGCCGTAGAAGCCGTAATCGGAAATCTGTATATATTGACGGTCGTAAGGGAAATCGAGAAGGTCGTAAGATTTTCCTGTCTCTTCTGATTTATGGATTACACGACCTCCCGTTTTATAATCATACCAATGGGAGAAAGTTTCGAGGAAGTCGGTAGTGGAGACGATGGGTGCGTTTTCTCCGACTTTCCTATATTCTTCCAGGCCATAATAAGGATAGAGGGATATGGCGTCTCCGGGTCTGGCATATATAATATGCTCCACAATGTGGGTAGGCTGGCGTTGCTGACCGGCTTCAAGTTCCCCGCCTTCAATGAAATCGAAGGATGGGAGTGTGACTCCGGCATCGCTGATTTTGGCAGCATCGCTTTCGGTGGGAAATTCCCATTGGTCTGGATCCTGCCTGTTTTCAGGAATCCAGGGAATACGGTTGGGAGCCAGATCCTTCATGCCCCTTGTATTTTTGAACTTATAATTGTGAAGATTCTTCAGATATTGATCAGGAAGGTTATCGGATTCATGAAATGTCACATCCGAAGTCTCCTCAGCAAAGGCGCAAGGCGCTATAAGTGCCAGCGACCCTGCAATTATAAGGCTATGTAAGATATCGGTTTTCATATATGTCGGCTGCTTATTTTATGATATAGATTTTGCGGGTGTAGGTATTGATGGCTTTGGCGCCTGTATCATAATATGGTTTGTCATATACCTTCACCGTCAGTTTCAAAGAAGCTTTTCCTTTTTTATCTTTTCCCAGAGTTCCGGTCACTTCCTGCGGGAGTGATGTCGAATAGGAGGTGAGTGTCGGGGCAACGGAGAATATGGAATTTGGGTCGGTCACATCGCTCAATTCCATACGGTAGTGAGCAGCGTCGAGATGACGACCGGTGGTCTTGTCGGTGACATGAGCCACGATTGCGAAATCCCCTTCTGTCTCGAATGTGAATATCTGCGAACCATCCGGATCGGTAGAGCTCATCGCTGCCGGATAACCACCGATGGGGGGATAGAACACCGCATCCACGTCGATATCATATCTCGACAACTCCACAGGAATAATGATCCAGTCGTTGCGGTTGATATAGGCGAGGATATCGGAGGTGATATTATATTGCTGATATTCGATCACGCCGGCATTCTCACTATTGGTATGTGTCACTTTCATCCCGATTGTGAAAGCCTTGTCATTCTCCCTGCCGGAGATTGATTCCTTGATAAAGAAGCTCTTTGTCTCCTCTTTACCTTTTTTGAGGGAGAAATCTGTGAATGTGAATGTCTTGGCAGTATATTTTGCTCCATCAAGAGGAGTATAGGCAGAGTTTCCGAGATGGGAATAACTGATTCCGGTAGATCCTTTGGGGAAGAGGGAGATGGAGGAGGAGGTCACGGGGTCGATGCTGATCTCATTGACGGTGATATCATCTTCCGAAGTATTCTTGAAAAGGAACTCCACTTTAGCCGCCATACGCGCCACCTCTATGTTAAAGTTCTCCTCATTGATGTTTCTCACCTTGACCCCCTTCTTGAATCCCGACATAGGGAGAGGAGTGGAGCTGTCAATGCCATCGAAGGAGGCAGACCATTCAGCTGAATCGATGGTGGAGGTATTGATAGTTTTCCCTTCTTCAAAAGATATTCCTTCCTGTGAATCTTTTTTGGTGGCATCCATGAGCGTTTGAGCGTCCAAGTTGGCGAACGCATATATATCATACGTTCCGGAAGGGATCGTGCATTTGAAGCGCTCGGCCTCCACCGCTCCGGCAGCAGATGATATTCCTGTTTCGGTGTCGGTGCGGTCGAGTATTTTCACCACTTTTCCGCTTTTATCGACAAATACCATCCACCAGGATTTGATTTTCTCATATTCAGAGGCCGGGTCGGCAACTAAGGCATCTCCGGAGATGGAAGTGGCATCGCTTCGCATCGCCTCTATTGAAATACTGACCTCCGTGGGAATCCCTTGGTCGAAATCAGTCTGATCATATACAGGGTTCTCATTAGAACAACCGCAGAGCACAATCGTGCCTGCGGATATAAGAGAGGCCGTTAAGAACGGGGATATGAAGGATTTTAACATCATATACAAAATAGAATTTAAAATTGCAGTGGGTTGTTCTCTTTGCGTTGGTTCCACTTTCTTACGAATATGCGGCTCATCATCGTGTCGGGCTCGCGCATTGTGGGAACGGGATCGCCCGGGCCCGAGAAAGTGATTGCCACACGGTAGATATTATTTCTCACTATGGCATATTCCATTGGATAGTCCTGCTGCGGGTCGGCATTATCAAGATTGAAATGACGCAGCCACAGGTTGTAATAGCACACACCATCCTTGAATTCGGTGATAGTAGCCAAATCGGCAGGATTCTTTTTTGCATAATCTTCCGCCTCTTCCTTGGTGTGGAAATAGATAGCCTCGGAATCATCTACGGCATCTACTCCGGCAGTGGGCAGATAGCGATAGAAAGTCTTGTCGGCCAATTTATTCCATGTCTCATCATTCAAGATTTCATTGACATAGCCGTCGTTCCCCTCCCTGCACCATTGCCCGGGCTGGAACAATGCACGGAATGAGATTCCCGTAATGAAGTGCGAATCAAAGCTTTCGGGAGCAAGAATATTCTCATCAGCATAAGATATTATCGTCATCTTATCGCAGCTTCCGAATGTAGCGTCCTCCGGAGTGGGAAGTGTTCCTGAATAATATGTGCTGAATTTTCCGGTTTCCGCATTGGTTATGGCAGTCTTTACACTTGCCGCTGAAGATGATCCATACCAATCGGAGGGAACGGATGTGGTTGAGATCTTGGTTAGAGTGGTAGGCTCGATCACATAATTTGATGGAATCGAGGAGGCGTCGGTCGCTTGCACTCCGCCCCATTTGATGGTTCCGAGACCGGCTTCTGTCCATGCCGATGGGATGGCTGCGGTGGTCTTGGTCAGGAGGTAGGAGGGTTTGGCCATGACGTTCACAGGAAGGATATTGGTGATATGCACCTTGTTGCCGGATTCGGAGACGGTGTAGATCAGCTCATCGTCGGCTATATTTCCGGTCTTATACATCAGGTCGATTCTGCCGCAAAGCCGCTGCACGGTGGCTTCCCCTTTCCATTTCTTCCCTTCCCAGGTGTTTTCGGGGTAAGCATCAGGGTCGTTATTTACCACCAGCCGGTTGCTGCCCACCTTCCTGTTTTCTCCATTGATTTTGATTATACCGGCGGCATCGGCATCGTAGGCCGTGGTCATCACAAATCTCTCATCATTGGCGTGGGAGGAGGATAGCTGCATTTCTCTGAGCGCCTTGAGGTCGGACACCTCTCCGGAAAGATCCTTCCCGGCATTAAGCACGGCAATGAAGGATATATCGTCACCTGTAGATGAGGGGAGAAGCCCATCGGCTGACAGGGAGGTTTGAGAGGTCTTTATCTTTATTGTGACAGATTTCTCAAACTTGTCAGACGCACCGGAAGTCTGTGCTTTCGAAAGGTCGGGCACATATACATCCGTCACGCTTATAGCCTGAGGATTCCCCGGATTGAGGCTTGAGGCCTTGAAGAAGAAAATATTGGCATCGTAGATTGTGTTCTCCTTCTCCAGACCATATTCCCTTCCGTTTCCATCCTCGCCACCCACAGGGTTGGCACGGGTGACCGGAACGTTACTATCGATAGGGATTCTGAGAGTCAGAGTGATCTCGCCATCCTCAGAGTCAAGCATGGGATCGGGTATTGCGTGGTCGGAACAGGCTGCCAGAAGAGCCAAGAAGAGGGGGTAGGCGAATATATGTTTATTTATAGAAATTTTCATGATAATTCAAATGAGTCGCAAAGTTTCAGATTGATTTATTAGCGTTACTCAAAGGTCGAAATTCTGGATTCGTTTGCTCCATGAGAGCACATGAAGCTCCACCATCATCCAATCATCTCCTTTGAGGAAAAGGTCGAGGCGATAGTCGTGCTCACGGTCGAGATATTCCTGCTGACCATAGTTTTGGATTTCGTAAGCCTGTCTGCCCTGCGAAAGGATGTAGGGGAGATTCACGCGGGCCACGAGTTTTCCGTCTTTCTTGTTGTGGATTTCGAGCATGGCATTGTCATCCTTGTTATCGGGATTGATCACCAGACGGTTGAACATCAGGTTGAAATGCGCTGAGCGTTCGATGATTTCCCTTTCATCGGCATTCTCTGCCGAACGGTATTGGCCCGGATTTCCGTTATGAATCTGTTCGACTTCCACGGTATTGTCGGAGAGCATGCGGGAGGTCCATGATGCATAAGGGGTGTAGCGCAGGGAGTCGTGTGTGAGCACACTGTTGTCGTGAGCGAGATGCGCGTTGTTGTCGATGATCTTCACCTCATAATCATCGGCAGATACATTTTTCGGAGAATCCACATGACGAAGGGTGAGGTTCAGATGTTTGGTATCCCGGATCATCGAAACGGTGGCATAAGTGGCATGGTCTGCTTTCACTTCCACCATCTGTTCTTCAATGGGATAGATGGAATAAGGAGCAGTGGTGCAGTCCATATCGGGGATATCGACGCCATCCTTTGGCCGATGAGTGATCACTTTGAGGGTGTGCCAGAGAGTATCGAGGGGAGCTGAAGCATCGACAGCGTGTTGCTGTGTGCCGGTGATTGTCTGGGTATCATGGTCGAGAGAAATAATCATGCTCTCGGAATTTTCAGAATGAGAGGGGGATAGCCTGTATTTGGCACCCGGAGAGGCCAAAGCCTCATCCCAGTCGCGTTGCATGGCCACTGCCTGCAAACGATAGGAATGTCCTGCCGGAAGTTCGGCATTAGTGAAATGCACGGTATAACCGTATTGGGAAAGAGGGGAGAAGCTGTCGGAGTTACTTACGCTTCTTTGAGCGGCAAGATTTCCATTTTCGTCATAAACAAAGAGCTGTATATGCCCGACATGATCCTTAAAGAGATCCACTCGAAGGGTATTGTAGTCATACACGAAACGGACATAAAGACCCGAGGGACAGTCGCCGCGGTCCTCATATATCAATGAGCACGAGCAACCGGCAAATGCCGCTGAAACAAATAGAAGAGAGGATATGAATTTCGAGCGTGTAAGTCTCATTTTGTCAAGTTTTGGAATTTGGGTAGAGGGGAGAGAAAGGGAGCGGCGAACTTCTCCGCGTCAAAGGAGGAGACGCTCCTCCGCTCCCGGTAAATTTGAAAACTAAATCTTAACTCAGTAAATATAATTTATCAGAGATCAATGTTCTGGACACGCTTAGCCCATGACATCATGTGGATTTCAATTGCAAGATATTTGTTATCCTCGATATTGTCGTCGGAAGTTTCTACACAGACATTGGGAATTCTGGTTGATCCGAGACCGGTGATGGTGTTGACACCGAGATCATACCAGTTGTTACGGACCATACCGAAACGGCCGAGATAATTCTTATGCGCGGTTTCATCTGCTGCGGTTCCGTTTTCACCACCATACACATCATCTGTGGTTTCTCCCTTGATATTCTTGTTTTGCCAAGGAGTATAGTATTCACCGAAGTGCTCGATAGGAATTGCGTAATATGAAACGCAATCTTTGTATCGCTTCACATCACTGAGAGCATTGATGTTATCGACAATGCTTTTGAGTTTTGCAGAAGTTATTGCTGCAATGAATTTGGCTTGATCAAATACCGAACCGGCCTTGATCTTGATAGTCTTGATGAGAACGTTATTATCAGCGTCAACCTCCCATTCAAAATCTATGCTCTCATCCATCTTGATCTCAGCAGGCAAAGTTTTTCCATCAGCCACAGATTTCTTGAGGGCATCCTGAATTGTCTGGCTGTTATATGCACGTGAGATAGCGTCGGCACAAGCATCTTCCTTATGCAAATAAATTTTCTTTTTGTTTCCGTCCTTGATATAGAGATGATCCGCCATGTTATTTCCGGCTGCATCCAACACATTATAAGTGACTTTGAAGAGAGCCATTGTAGTGTTGTTATAAGTCATATTGGGGACATTGAATGTATTCTCCTTGCAATAGTAGGTTTCCTTACCAAGCTCAGCGAAAGTATTGTCGAAGGGGAGATCACTGTCGGAATACACACCATCGAAGATGTATTTATCTGTATTTGCAGCGGGATCATCGTTAGAGTCTGACATTTCAGTCTCATAGTTGGGATCGACACACCAGTAGGTTCTAACCAGATTCTGCTGCTCACCATGGAATGGAGCTTCAAGCGCATTGATTTTGGCTGTTCCAATCATACGTTTGGCTGCCCCTGATGCCTGATAATCCCAGCCGAAATATCCGTTAGCTATGGAATTTGATTTAAAATCCACATTGCGAATGAGATAGCTTGTCTTGTTGGTGTTGGTTAAAGCATATTCCACTTTTGCTTCCACAGTATAAGTGTCAGCAATTTCATTACCCGATCCATCCACGAAGGTCAAGTTTAGCTTGCTATTGTCAAATTTTTGTCCGGTCACCTTAGCAACAGCCCTTTCAACATAAATACAGCCTGCAGATTCTTCTTTTGCTTCATCCGCAGTGTTTTTCACATTGTTGGCAAGCTTAGTCATATACTGCACAGAGTTTGTGGCAGTATTATAGAGAGGAGCATTTGTCATGAAGATTTTGGACTCCTTGCCATTCTCTTTCTTAAAGAAAGCCTTATCAGTTGTGATTTTCAGGAATTCCTTGAACTTGCTATCAACCTTGCCCTGTTCGTATTTTTTGCCATTAATTGTGATTTCGGTTGCCATTGCCTCTGCAGTAGAAGGCACTCTTATCAGAGTTTTGTCGCGGTTAAGCATGACAAGTGCGTAGTACTCATCACCATCATCTGCATCACCTTCCACCGGAACTGCAGCGAAATAGGAAGCGGAGATTTGAGAAGCATCAAGATTTGAGAAGAAAGGCTTGGTGAGTTCTTTTGCCTTGTAGAAAGTGGCTTCCTTCTCATTGCCGGGATTGGCGGGGTCACCTTTGAAGAGAAGCAGAAGCACATTGCCCTCCTCTACGCTATATTCTTCGGCGGTTCCATCATCGAACTGGTCGTTTTGTGCGCGTGTGCCGGCATCCTGGGGAAGTTGGATCTGGACACCAAGGTAACCTTTGACCCGGGCACTTTGACCCGGTTTGTTCAGCTGATCCTCATTTGGAATCAGGTCGTTGTCGGAGCATGCGCCGAGCATTGTGAGCGCCATCGCTCCATAGAGCCATTTGTAAAGCTTCATGTGTTGTTAATGTTTTGGTTTATAAAATTAAATATTTATTCTCGTGGTAAGTTGCCGGCGCTTCTTCCGTTTCCGGAAGGAAGGCACCTGCATATTTTATATTTTTAGTTGTTTTCAATAATTTTGTTTATTGAGTTTTTTCGGTTTCCAAAATAGGAGGTAGTGGATTTGAGTTGTAACCATTAAATTAAGGTGTGTAGAAAAAGATTCGCTAAAATCATGCGGATCATTTGGGCTGCCTTCGCTTCTCTGACATCATCGGCCGTTAAGCCGGTGATTTTTCGATAGGCTCCGGTCAGCTCCAAAATCTCTCGCAATCATTTATGAGTTTATACAACTTCATAAAATGGCTTGTAGAAAAATTATAAACAGATTCGTATTTACGGGTGCAAAGATAGCTGAAGTAAAATAGGGGAGGTATAAAAATTGGATGATTTAATATAAAAATCCGTGTAATGTCGGATAAATACACTATAAAGTTGTAAAAATCCACATTTTCGCTAAAATGCTGAAAGAAATGGGGTTTCAATGCCCGAAAGCTTATAAAAGAGTAAAAAATACACATAAGGTTGCACAAAAATGACTTGTTATGGAATACGCGACATTTTTTATATGCTTTTGAAGCGGGAGTGGCTAATTTTACGGCGTGAATTTTTTTAATACTGAAATCTAATGCGAATTTTATCTACAAAAAAGATTATCGCGGGCGCGATGGCAATGTTAGCTGCCGGTGTTCCTGCCGGAGCGACGCAGGTCGGGAGCTTCCGCTACCAGCCGGATGCGAATGTGATTTCCGGAAACGGTGTCGCTCTACCTATTATGGGAAATTTCGGCACAATGACTATAGAAGGTGCCGATCCGTCATCATCAGCATGGCGCACCGATGGTTTTACCTCTATTGCTTCAGGTCATATCGGAAATATTCTCAACAGTCGAACAATGAGCGCTACCCTCCGCTTTGCAATCGATACTTATCCTATAATAGGACATGAGAGAGCGGAAATCAGCAACAATAATATCCAGGTGGAGCTTGCAGGATGTCTCAATGAAGGGGCTAAGAGCGGTTTTGCCTTCTCTATGGGACGCACCGGTAAATTCTCAGCTCAGGTTTATGTTGGCGGAAGCCTTGTTAATGTGCAAGGAAACGGCATAATCCCTCTTTGGGAATGGACAGAGCTCACCGTGGTGGTGGATGGCACTTCTGTACGTTTATATAAGAACGGAGTTGAGGTTGGATCATCCTCGGCACCTTCTGAGGGTGTGAAAGTGGGAGATGCAAACATGTATTTCGCACTCGGAAGCCGTCACGATAGTCTCGGAGGAGCCGAGATTTGCGGAATCAATGGTGCCTACGAATCATTGGTAATCAATGATACTCCTGAAGTCTCGCCCTTCAGTCCGGCATACGCGGATCTGGGAATCCCTTCAAGCCGTTATGCCAACGACCGTTTCCGCGCGAGATTCCACGGTATGCCCGGTCAGAACTGGACCAACGAGACACACGGATTATATTATAATTCAAAAGATGGTAAATATCATGCATTTTTTCAGCGCACAGGTTCTGCACCGATCATGAGCCATCAGCACTGGGGACATATTGTATCCGATGATCTCATCACCTGGCGTGATGACAAACCGGTCCTTGCCCCGAGCGAACCATACGATATCAAAGGATGCTGGTCGGGATGTGTATTCTCCGATCCCGCTTTCAACGGTGGAAATCCCACCATTATATATACCGGCGTGGATTTCGCAAAGCCTTATGTTGCAACCGCTTATTGCGATGACCCCGTGAATATGCGTCAATGGCACAAGGACCCCTCGAATCCTCTTGATGTATTCGGTGATATAGGCGATGGCCGCGACACATATTTCTATCGCGACGGAGAAAACGCCTATTTCCTCATCGGATCAAAAGATGCGGTGCACTATTATAAATGGGACGGGGGAAGATGGAACTATAAAGGAGAGTTCTATCACACCGAAGATGGGGTGGATAACGGTCATAATACCGAGATGCCTAATGTGACCAACATGGGTAGCGGCAAATGGATGATGACCACCTCTCCTCTCGCCGGTAAATACGGCACCACCTGCCTTTATCGTGTGGGATCGCTCAGCGATGGCAAATTCGTGAATTATGGAGAAGCCAAAAAAGTGGATCTATTTGGTATCCAAGGTTATGGGCTTCTTTCTCCCTCTGTAAGCACCACTCCCGATGGTCGTATCGTGGCTATGGGTATCGTGCCCGATAAGATGCCGACACAGGTGAACATCGATCTCGGATACGCACACCTCTATTCACTTCCCCGCGAATGGAGGTTGCAGGATGGTGAGCTATACCAGTCGCCGGCCCGCGAAATTTACAGGTATCGCGACCTCAACAGCCTTTTCACTCTTGATGATGTGGAACTTGAAGGTGCCCGTTCGCTTGAGACCGTACGTGGCCGTGCCGCTGAGGTGAACGCTACGTTTGTGGTAGGAAACTCGCCTTTCGGTATCAACTTCCTTAAGAATTCAAAAGGAAAATGCGCGAAACTCGTCTATAATCCCGCCAACGGCGAACTTAAACTTGATTTCGGTGGACTGCCCCGCCTTCAGGATGACATGAATATCAATTGCTTCTCATCGGTGCTTCCCGAGCGTCCCGCAGAAGGGGAGGAGATGAACATCCATTTGTTTATCGACCGTTCAATAGTAGATATTTTCATCAACGATCATTATGCAGCATCAGTGCGTGTATATCCTACTGACAATGCTTCCGATCTTATAGAGGTGTTTGCAGATGGAAAGACTACCTTGAGGAATGTAGAGGCATATCTTCTCGGCGAGGGTGGCGATACGTATGGTAGCCCCGTAGTCCCTGCAAAGCCTGAGAAACTTGAGACAACCGGCCGAGTGGCTCTATATGTAGGATATGACAATCTCGAAGACCTTACAAAAGAAGACCAGCATATTGATCTTCATGAGGAGAAAGCTGTTTATGACTATTTCGTAAGCAAATTCCCCACAGGAACGGTGCTCTTCGCCGGCGATGCCGACAAGATCAAGGCAAGCGATTTCGATTGTGTATGGGTGGCATGCGACCGTCCCGGAATAGAGCAGGGTTGGCGTAATCTTCCCGAGGCTTTCTCCAATGATAAGTTTGTGAATGTACTCAAAGAATACACTGCTGCCGGAGGAAATCTTTACCTCACAAAATTTGCCGGTCAGCTTGTAAACGCCATCGGCCGCTGCCAGGATGAACCTACAGTGTTCTATTCAGGTGAAGGAACAGTGAAAGATGATGAGTGGAGCATGCAGTGTATCCCCTACGGTGATTTAACAGACACCTCAATCTTCAACGGTCTTTCAGGAATACGCGACGACGGCTATGCCAAGGTGCTTCCCCTGATGAGCGGCACACAACTTCGGGATGATCATAACTGTCTCTGGGATCTGAACCAGTGTGGTGGTGCCGACAGCTTTATGGCCCGCAACAATGCCGAGATACTCGGAACATGGGGACATAATGGAGGTGAAAATGGTGCGGGATTTGTGGAATTCCGTCCAGCTCAGACACGATCCACTGATCCAGAAGTGCTCAAACAGCGCAAAGGAACTATCATCGTGAATGGTCTCGCAGCATACGAATGGGCTCAGATTGACGGTGTGAACGAATCCTTCCAGAATATAATGGATCTCACCACCAATGTGATAATGTATCTTTCACCGGTTGCCGAAGGCGGTACAGGCGTTGAGCCCGGGGAGGATCCTGAAATCCCGGAACCCATAGTTACTCCCGAACCCGCTCCCGAGGTACTTGAATCCACCAACCGTGTGGCTCTCTATCTCGGATACGATAATCTTGAAGAGCTTCTTGCAGATGACAAGAATGAAGATATGCATGAGGCAAAAGCAGCCTACGACTTCTTCAGCCAGTATTTCCCCGAGGGTAAGATTCTCTTCGCGGGCGATGCAGAGCAGATCAAGATTGAAGATTTCGATTGCGTATGGGTCACATGCGACCGTCCCGGAATAGATGCAGGCTGGCGCAATCTTCCGGAAGCTTATTCCAACGATCGCTTCATCGAAATTATCAAGACATTCAATGCTCAGGGAGGAAACCTCTATCTTTCTAAATTTGCCACTCAGCTTGTGAATGCAATCGGAAGAACAGATGAAGAACCCAACGTATTCTCATCCGGCGAAGGATCATTCAAGGATGATGTGTGGAGCATGAATATCGTACACTTCGGCAACGACTGGAAAAGCCATGCTATCTTCACCGACCTTCCCGCATACGATGTGAACTATGGAACGCTTATTGACCTTATGAGCGGTGCGCACCACCGTGACGACCACAACTGTCTGTGGGATGTCAATAATGAAGGAGGATCATTCATGGACCGCAACAATGCTCGTATCCTTGGCACCTGGGGTCATGAAGGAGGACATGCCGGGGCAGGTCTTGTTGAATTCCTCCCCGCTCAAACTCGCGCCACTAATCCGGAGGAGATCGCAAAACGCAAGGGCACAATCATAGTGAACGGTCTCGCCGCCTATGAATGGGCACAGACCGGAGGTAAGAATGAATCACATGAGAATATCGTGAAGCTCACCTCCAATATCCTCAAGTATCTCTCGCCGGTGGAAGATCTGGAGACCGGGTCATTCGATCTCACTCCCGAGCCTATGGGTGAAGAGATGTGGTTCAACCTCCAGGGTCAGAGAGTGACCTCTCCCGACCGTGGAATCTATATCAGAGTAAAAGCAGGAAAAGCCGTAAAGGTGATTTTCTGAAAATAATATAAAGGTAAAAATCTTAAAAGTTGATCTTTTAATACCATGAGTTAAAAGTAAATTGGTTAAGTTAAGTTAAGTAGAAAAAGGGAGTGTCGGGAGACACTCCTTTTTTATCTCCGTATGATGAACTGTGGGGATAAATCTGTCAGGATTAACTATGATAATCGAAGGCTGATTCCGAAGGATTAAATAGAATTTTTTAGATGATGTTGCAATCCTTATAAAATATGTTGCGAAAAAACAATAATGATAGCGTATGCAACATTTTTTATACCCATAACCCTGTGTTTATTATAATTTTGCGCAAGAAAACTTTTAAAACCAACCAAATTTCAGATCATGAAGAAAACAATGCTCACCGCGATTCTGATGTTCTTTGCCGCAATATGTGCGCAAGCCCAGAATCTGACCGTGCATGGAACTGTGATCTCCCGTAATGATGGCGAGCCCTTGATAGGTGCCTCCATCCTTTCGAATGCCACCAAGAATGGTGTGGCAACCGACTTAGACGGAAATTTCACACTTACCGTGCCTGAGAACTCAACCCTCACCGTGTCGTATGTTGGATATCAATCCACCACTCTCAAGGCTGAGGCCAAGATGACAATTTATCTCGACGAGCTCACAGATATGCTCGATGAGGTGGTTGTGACAGGTTATACCGTTCAGCGCAAGGCTGACCTTACCGGCGCCGTTTCGGTGATGAACATGAAGGAGCCTCTGAGTGAGAACTCGGGTAACATCATGAACTCAATGGCAGGAAAGCTCCCAGGTGTGAATGTGGTGCCTGATGCAGCTCCGGGTGGAACAGGATCGATCCGCGTGCGTGGTATGTCAACCGCCAACTCAAGCAACGATCCTCTTTATATCATTGATGGTGTGCCTACCGACAACATCAATATGATCAACCCCACCGACATTGAGTCGATGCAGGTGTTGAAGGATGCGGCTTCAGCTTCTATCTATGGTTCGCGTGCGGCCAATGGTGTTGTGATCATCACCACCAAACATGGCAAGGGTGACCGTCTTTCAGTAAATGTGAACTATGCGGTTTCAGCCCAGACTATCGCCAAGAGATATGAGGTGATGGACGCTAACCAGTGGGGTCAGGCATACTGGATGGCTTCGAAGAACTCCGGTATCAAACCCTCACATATCCTTTATGGTGACGGCGCTACACCGGTGCTCCAGCCTTTTGCCGACGGAAATCCCAATTTCCCGACTACCAGCACCAACTGGCAGGATGAGGTGTATCACACTGCATGGACCAACAACCTCACCGCATCTGTGGCTAATAATACAGAGAAGGGTTCGGTGTTATTCTCCGCCAACTACATCAACCAGAACGGTAACATCAAGGATACCTTCTACGAGCGCTACTCAGCACGTGTCAACTCTCGCTTCGAGATGAATAAATATATCACTATCGGTGAGAATCTCGTTGTGGCTCGTTGGAGCAACCGCGGTATGGATGTAGCCGGTGACCGTGGTATTCCCTTTACCGCTCTTTCTCAGATGCCCGCCCTCCCGGTGAAAGGTCTCGACGGAGCATGGACCAACCCCATGACCCTTATCAAGTCTGACCTTGCCAACCCCGTGCAGCAGATCGCAAATGCATCAGATAATTCATCCGAGTCATGGAGAATACTCGGTAACGCATTCCTTGAGGTGAAACCTATAGAGGCTCTTACGCTCAAGACCAACATCGGTGTCGAGCACTCACAATACCTCAACCAGCAGCTCAACCGCCGCATCAATCCTAACGATGTGAACTCCGTGGCAGAGCAGTATGGTCAGGGCGACACATGGACTTGGTCGAACACCGCCTTCTATAACAATACATTCAACGATGTGCATCATTTCTCTGCTCTGATCGGTACCGAGGCAATCGGATATACTTTCAAAGACCTTACCGGTTCACGCGAGGACTATGCTTTCGAGGATACAGACTACATGCAGATCGGTGCCGGTACAGGAACTCAGAAAGTAGGTGGCGGCAAGACTCAGTGGAGTGTATTCTCACTCTTCGGCAAACTCGACTATAACTTCGCCGACCGCTATCTGGCTTCTTTCACTATCCGTCGTGACGAGAACTCCCGCTTCGCAAAGGGTCACCGCTCTGGTGTGTTCCCCGCATTCTCTCTTGCATGGCGCCCCACAGCCGAGCCTTTCTGGAAAGAAAACAATGTGCTCACCGACATGAAGATCCGTTATTCCTGGGGTCAGAACGGTAACGCCAACATCCCTGCGCTTTATCCCGCTTACTCCACTTATATCTTCAATATCGGCAACGGTGCGTATGATATCGCCGGCACAAACTCCTCCACAACTTCAGGTATCACTCTTGCCGCTACCGGTAACCCCAACCTGAAATGGGAGACCACAACTCAGAACAACATCGGTATCGACCTCCAGTTCTTCAACGGTATGCTCGCTCTCTCTGCCGATTACTATATCAAGAAGACTACCGACATGCTTACAATCCCGCCCGCACTTGACGTAGCAGGTGAGAATGCAGCGACATGGCTCAACACCGGATCAATGAGAAACAACGGTTGGGAAATCACCCTCGCCTATAATTCTCCCACTTACGGTGACTTCTCCTGGAACGGATCAATTAACATCTCCCAGTACAAGAACAAGCTTCTCAACCTCAACAACCGTCAGGAATTCATCGGTGGTGACAGCCGCCTTGTTCCCGGCAAGCCTATGGGTATCTACTACGGCTATGTATGCGACGGTATCTTCCAGTCGATGGAGGAAGTTGCCAACCACGCCACTCAGCAGGGTGCCGCTCCGGGCCGTCTGATGTATCGCGACCTCAACGGTGACGGTGTGATCTCCGACCAGGACCGCTGCTATATCGGTAACCCCAACCCCGAGGTATCTCTCGGTCTCAACCTCGCTTTCAAATATAAGGCGTTCACTCTCGATATGTTCTTCGCCGGCGACTTTGGTCAGGATATCATCAACAGCATGAAGGGTCAGCTCTACAGCTTCGGTCGTGCCAACACCAACACCAACCACGCTGCCGACATCCTAAACGCATGGACTCCCGAGAACACCAACACCGATATACCGGCTCTCTCTCTTACCGATGCCAACAACGAGGCTCGCTTCTCAACCTACTATGTGGAGAATGGTTCTTATATGAAGATGAAATATCTCAAGCTTTCATATACCCTTCCCTACAACATCACCAAGAAGTTCGCTTGCGAGAACCTCAACGTATTCGCTCAGGTGGAAAATGTGTTCACTATGACCAAATATAAAGGTCTCGATCCCGAAATCCTCCCCGGTGGTTATGGCGCACTCATCGACAACGGTGCATATCCCCGTCCCCGTACATTCACTTTCGGTGTTAACTTCCAATTCTAACCAACAATGAAAAATATAAAGAATATCATAAAGAAATCTGTGTTGATCATGGCTATGACAGCCGGAGGCTTTGCTTTCACATCTTGTGATGACCTTCTCGACACCAAGCCTCAGGGCGTATTCACATCAGCGCAGATAGGCGATGACGAGGCAATCGATATGATGACCTCAGCTTATGCCACTCTCCTCTGTCACTATTTCGGCAACAATGAATCGTTTGCCGGTCCGATCAACAACTGGGTGTTCGACATCCGTTCCGATGATGCCCAGAAGGGTGGCGGTGAGCTCGGTTACGAGGTATATATGCATGAATTCTCAATCGGAAACGTGCAAAGCGATAACCCCATCCTCGACTTCAAATGGCGCAACAACTATTTCTCCATCGCACGATGCAACACCGCAATCCGTGCCCTCAAATCCGCCGGCAACCTCTCTGAGGAGAACCGTAAGGCATATGTGGCCGAGATGAAGACCTTGCGTGCATATTATTACTTCGATATGCTCCGCATCTTCAAGATGTTCCCCTACTTCACCGAGGAGACCACCGACCCCTCAAGCGTGAGAGCTGATGAATACAGCCGCGACCAGATCGCCGGATTCATCAAGACCGACCTCGAAGAGGCATTCAAGGATAATGTGGAGAAGCAGAGCGATCCCGGTCGTTTCAACAAATATGTAGCAGCAGCTATACTTGCACGCGTGGCTCTCTTTACCCACGATTACGCCACTGCCGAAAAATATGCCGACGAGGTGATCAAGAGCGGTCAGTATCAGCTCTATCCCAACTTCCTCGACATGTCGAAGCCTGAAATGAACAATCAGTATGAATCGGTGATGGCCGTGCAGTTCTCTTCTGCAAACTCTCCCGACCAGTTCAACTTCAACAACTGTCTTAACTGTACAGTATCGGAAGGCGATGTATATGGTAACGGTGATGACTTCTATACAGGTTCGCAGGATCTTGTGAATGCTTTCCGCACTGATGAAAGCGGTCTCCCTTATCTGGATCCGGCCAATGCTCCTTCAGCAAATCTTGATCGTGCTGATTATCCCGGCAATGTCGATCCCCGTGTTGACTTCACATTCGGTCGTATCGGTATGCCGTGGAGAGGTTATCAGTATAACGAGAAATGGTGCCGTAACCTCAACAACTATAGCCAGTATTCAGGCAAGAAGCCTTATCCCTCTCCCGACAGCCCTTACGTGACTGTAGGTATCGTGCCCTGGGGTGCAAGCTCTCTTAACTACATCATCATCCGTTATGCCGACGTTCTCCTCATGAAGGCTGAGGCTCTTATCGAGCAGAACAAGGATCTCAACGAGGCCCGCAATCTTATCAACCAGATACGTGCGAAGGCCAACCGTTCGGTTGATCCTTCCTACACTCCGGTTGATGTGAACCCGATGGTGGCCACTTATCTGGTGCGTGAATATGGCGCCCAGGGCTGGAGTCAGGATTATGCACGCAAGGCTGTACGCATGGAACGCCGTCTTGAGCTCGCCATGGAGGGTCTCCGCTGGTTCGACCTCGTGCGCTGGGGCGACGTGGTGAATACAGTGAACGCCTACTATAACAAGGAGAAGAACCTCTTCCATTATCTTGACAACGCACACCTCAGCGAGGACAACGTATATTGTCCGATACCTCTTGGTCAGGTGGATAATGCAGGTGATCTCTACAAGTCATTTACTACCAATAAATAATAATATCCAATGAAAAAACTATTATATATCGCAGCAGGTTTCTGCATGATGGCCTCAAGCTGTTCGGAATATACTCCGAACGGCTACGAGGAGGCGGACTACCTCCCGGTGGCGACTTCGATGGAATATACCATCGGCGGCAACGCAAACCATGACATAAATATCACCTGGACTCTTCCTGCAGATAAAGAGGTGACAGGGTGTATTCTATACCGCAATGCTACGGAAATAGAAAACTTCGATCTCAATTCCACCCGTTCATACACTTATACCGCTCTTGGCACTCCGTTAGGAGAGGAAGTGGTCTATACCGTTAAGGTTAAGTATGAGGATGGCCTTATCTCCACAGGTAAATCAGTGAAGGTCATGCTTCCTGAGGAGAGCTTCGCCGGTGTAAGCAATCTTAAAAGCGAGGTTAACGGCCGTAATGTATCTTTGAGCTGGACACTCCCTTCACAGGCTCATCGCACAGGTGTGCGTATCGTGACAAACGGTGATAACGACAAGGCTATTCTCCTTGATGCCGACGCCACTTCCTATGTATTGAAAGCTCAGCCGATGGAAACTCCGCTTAATTATGATGTGGAAGTTGTATATGACACATACTATTATTCACCTGCCGTAAGCGTGGAGAAGACTATACCTTACATGGCACCCAAGATGCTCTTCCTCCTTCCTTCCGACGCAGCTACCTATAATGATCTCAGCGATGATGATGAGTTGGCTGCCGCCCGATGGTTTGCCACTCTGGATAACGCTGAATTTGTGCATCCCTCTGAAATTGCTAATTATGATCCTGCGGTGTATTCCGTGATGTGGATCATGGTGGATAGAATAGGTCTTCAGGCCGGCTGGCAGAATCTCCCCGGTGATATAGCAGCTCCCTCCACAATCGATGCTCTCAAGGCTTATTCCGCAGAAGGTGGTTCGCTTTATCTCTCTAATATGGCAACTCAGCTCACAGTGCCTTTGGAGATCGTACCTTCTGACATGGGACCCTCCATTTTTGCCAGTGGTGAAGGCGGTTCCGGTGATGATGTATGGGTGATCAATCCTTATCTTGGATGGGATTTCCGCAATGGTGCCGACCAGGGATTCTATGATCGCACAGATCACGCGATTTTCCAGGGAATCACTCTCGAAGACCCTAATGGTTATGGATATGATAACATCCCTCTCATCGGTCCGGGCCAGCGTGAAGACCACAACTGCATGTGGGATTGCAATATCTATGGCCGTGGTTCCGAACGCGACGTGATCCGAAATTTTGAGGTGACAACCAACTCTCTGGTGCTCGCAACCTGGGGCCATGTGCGCGACCACTGTGTGGCCGGTCTTGTGGACTTCTATAGCAATCCTCAGCATGGTCGTTGTGTGGCTAACGGTTTCGCAGCCTACGAGTGGAATCAGAACTCAGGTCCCAACCCATATCAGGACAATATCATCAAGCTCACTGAAAATATTCTCAATTATCTGAAATAATCACCCGTATTTTTCAGATTGAAAATGAGATGAAATAATCACTTCAGAATGAAAGAATCGCGGGAGGAGCCTTTCAGAGGCATCCTCCCGCAATTTTAAAAAAGATTATAATAATAAGAGGTCTAAGACGTTAGAATGATAGAATCTTGTTGAATCATGATGCCCCTTGTCGAATCATGATTTCTCATGATGCCTTGTCAAATCATGATTTCTCATGAAGAATAATGATGACCTTGTCGAATCATGATTTCCCATGATGAATCATGATTTCCCATGATGAATCATGATTTCCCATGATGAATCATGATTTCCCATGATGACTTGTCGAAACATGATATTCCGTGATTTCTCTTAATAGTCTTGTCAAAACCTAATAAATATGAAGCATAATAATTACCTGATAAAAAATCTGACCCTCTCTTTAGCTCTCGCCGGCGTGCTCCCTTCATTAGCCGGTGTGGTGGCTCATTTCCCGATGGATGTCAAATCCGGTCAGATATGCGAAGCCATAACCGGCGATAAATTCGATGTCAAAGGAAATTTCGGTGCCGAAGAGGTCGCCGGAGCTGTCGGATCCGGTCTGATGTTCGATGGCTACAGCACTTATGTGGATTCTGCCTTGAATAATCTTTTCAACGGAGGGTCGCAATCAATGACCGCATCTGTATGGATGGCTGTTCCTTGCTATCCTATCATCGAGATCGATGTCAATACCAAGGAGAAAGCCACTATTGTGTCTTGCGTGGATGACAATGCCAAGAAAGGATTTGGCTTCTATCTCGGAATGGATGGAAAAGTGGAGTTCAAATTATATACCGGTGGCTGGCCAATTTCGGTGGAGAGCACAAAGGCTGTGCCCCCATATCAGTGGAATAATCTTACTGCCGTACTTGACGGTGCTACACACACCTTGAAGCTTTATTGCAATGGTGAGGAGATCGGCACCACAAGATGTAACGGGAACGCGGATGCTTTCAGCGGCACCCTTCGTTTCGGACACGGCGTAAACGACCGTAAAGCCTTCGGTACATTCAATCTCCAGACTTTCAACGGTATTGTGGATGAATTCAAGATCTGGGATGAGGCCCTCTCTCCGGAAGCTATCAAGGAAATGAAGCCGGAAAATGAATGTGACCTCTCGATTCCCGGGTCTCGATTCGCAGATCAAAAACTACGTCCACGCTTCCACGGTATGCCGGGAGCCGGCTGGACTAACGAAAGCCACGGCTTGATAAAGTCTGACGGCAGATATCACATTTTCTTCCAGAAGAATGCCAACGGCCCTTACATGGCCCGTCTGCACTGGGGACATATCTCGAGCGATAACCTTTACGACTGGCGAGAGGAGAAAATAGCGTTCGCCCCTGAGGCCTCTTATGATTTCAAGGGATGCTGGAGCGGCGCGGTGTTCACCGACGAGCAACTCACCGGTGGCAAACCATCGGCTATCTATACCGCCGTGGATTATGCAAAGGCTACCATAGCGCAGGCTAACCCGGTGGATGATTCCCTCATAGAATGGAAGAAGAACGCCTATAACCCGATTATCAACGGACGTCCCGCCGGTCTCTCCGATGATTTTCGTGATCCTTATTTCTTCCGCAATGGCGAGAAGGCTTATATCATTGTCGGCAGTTCAAAAGATAATAAGGGTGTCGCTACTCTCCATCGCTATCAGAATGGCGTATGGACCAACGACGGCACCACTTTCTTCTCTTCCAACAACGCTTCCACTTCAGGAAGATTCTGGGAGATGCCGAATGTGACAAAGATGGAGAACGGCAAATGGCTATTTACTACCACCCCCCTTGATATGAGCGGAGGAGTGCGCACCCTGTATTGGACCGGAGATATCAATGACAATGGCACCTTCGCTCCGGATGCCAATTCCTCATGGCCCCGTCAGGTGGAGCTTATAAGCAAGGAAGGGTATGGCCTTCTCTCTCCATCCATCTATCAGGAGAATGGGAAAACCATAGCGTTGGGTATTGTGCCTGATAAACTTCCCGGTGTCATCAATCATCAATTAGGTTGGGCCCATTGTTATTCCCTCCCACGCGAATGGAGCATCGACAATGATGGCAACCTTTCGCAGAAACCATACGAAGGTCTAAAAGGGATGCGTGCTGCCAACGGGTATTCAAAAGCTGATTTCTCTCTGAACGGCGTAGAGCATCTTTCACCAGTAGAGGGACGTCAGGCCGAGTTGCTCATTGTAGCGGAAGCGGATTCTTCCGAATTCGGCTTCAATATTTTCAAAGGATCCACCGGGGAAGGAAAGATAAGCATCAACACCGCTAACTCTCGGTTGACCGTTGACCTGAGCGGCCTCCAGCGTCATCATAATGATGATAATGTCTATAACGGCGTATATACCTGCTCCTTACCCTCACTTCTGAAGAAAGGGGAGGATGTGACACTCAATGTATTTATCGACGGATCCGTGCTTGATATCTTCATCAATAACCGTTGGGCTACAAGCATCCGTGTGTTCCCCACCGCTGATGATGCCGACGGCATAGAGGCTTTCGCCACATCACCCACAAAAGTGAAGATCCTTAATGCATGGAACCTTCAGGGTGGACTTTCCGGCATAACAGATATTTTCGCTCCCGGCAATTCATCGGCTGCCTCTTCTTCAGATGTATATAGGGCGGATGGAGTGTTGGTTCGCACAAATGCCGATCCTTCCAATCCTCTTGCCGACCTTCCGAAAGGAATCTATGTGGTGGGAGGAAAGACAATGATAAAATAAATGGCGATACATAGCCGGCTTGCGGCAACAAAAAAGGGATGCACCATGTTCTACCATGGTGCATCTTGTCTTATCATGAAGAATCATGGGAAATCATGATTATTCATGAAAATTCTTGAGTTATATTTGGCTCCCTGATTAAATTTGGCTATTTTTGTGAAATTAAGCGGCTTGGCCATTCTCATTGATGTAAAGGCCTCTTAAATCAAATATTCTAACTTTATCCCTTTCTTCGATGGCTGTCGATATTAAATTCTCGCAATCTTATTTCTGGCTCAATTCATGGATTCTTGCGAATATCGTTCAATTGGGCACGCAGAGTTTCTGCGACAGATTTGTGGATTATAAGATTGATCCTTGCCGTCGTCTTTACGACCAAATGGTTTTGGCAGCCCGTTGCGGAGTGGCTAATATTGCAGAGGGCACTTCGCGCCATTCCACTTCCATTGAGACAGAGATGCGCTTGGTGGATGTGGCCCGGGCAAGTATTGATGAGGTTCAGGGAGATTTCTTTAATTTCCTTCTTCGCAGAAGGAGTCCTATATGGACTGTCGGGCAGCCGGACCGGGAAGCGATATGGAAAATTGAGCTGGATCCACCGGAATATTCCAACAGCTTGCTACATGATGCCGCTCTCCATATCCTGCATCAAAAGAGAAAGTATGACCCCTGGATAGAAAATGCGTCGCCCGATATTACTGCCAATGCGATGCTTATCCTTTGTGTCCGACTCAACAGGATGTTGGAGAAACAACTCCGATCGCTACTCGAACAATTCAGGCATAAAGGTGGATTCACGGAGAATATGACCGTGGAGCGGCTTGAGGCACGCCGGCGCGACTCAGTGGAAAGCGGAGCCCCGGCATGTCCTGTTTGTGGAAAGCCTATGCTCAAGAGGATGCAGAAAAAAGGGAAGGGGCAAGGGCGCCAATTCTGGGGTTGCTGCGACTACCCTAAATGCAACGGGATAAGAAAAATTGATTGATTCCCACGGGAATCAATCAATTTTTTTTGAAAATTATCATGATTTTTCATGAGGCATCATGATGAATCATGAGAAATCATGATGCCTCATGAATAATCATGATGCCTCATGGGAAATCATGAAGCATCATGAAAAGGTTTGTCGCATCATGAATTTTCTTATACCTGCTCACCTCTGAGGGTGGCGGAAGAGGCTGAGAGGATTCTGACCCTGATGAAATCACCGGGCTTGTTTTCGCCGCGGGGAAACACTACCACCTTATTCTGGGAGGTGCGTCCGAACATCTCCTCCTTACTCCTTTTGGATGTTCCTTCCACTAATACTTCAAATTCCTTGCCTATATCGCGGAGGTTGCTTTCGAGCGACAGCTCGTTCTGAAGAGCTATCATACGGTTGAGACGGTCAATCTTCACTTCCTCCGCAACATTGTCCTTCATTGTCCTGGAAGCAAGCGTGCCGGGACGCTCGGAATATTTGAACATGAAAGCCGAGTCGAAGCCGGCCTCCCGCATGAGTGAAAGGGTCTGCTGAAAATCCTCCTCGGACTCATTATAGAATCCTGTGAACATATCAGTGGAGAGCCCTGCGTCAGGGATGATGCGGCGAATGGCAGCCACACGGTCGAGATACCATTCTCGTGTGTATTTGCGGTTCATATCCTTGAGCACTGAGTTTGATCCACTCTGCACCGGGAGATGAATATGGCGAGCGAGATTGGGATAGCGGGCGATGGTATGAAGTGTCTCATCACTCATATCCTTGGGATGCGAGGTGGTGAAGCGTATGCGCATGTCGGGAGCGGCCTGTGCCACCATTTCCAGAAGCATCGGGAAGTTCACCTCCTTCCCCCGGGAATCCTTATAGAGATAGCTGTTGACATTCTGGCCTAACAAGGTTGCCTCCTTGAAGCCGCGAGCCCGGAGATCGGCCAATTCCCTAAGAATTGATTCCGGTTCACGGGAACGTTCGCGGCCTCGGGTGTAGGGCACGATGCAATAGGAGCAGAAATTATTGCACCCTCGCATTATTGATATGAATCCACCCACACCGGCCCCGATACGCTTAGGCACGATGTCTCGGTATGTTTCAGTCTCGGAGAGAACGGTATTAATGGCCGGCTGCCCCGTCTCAGCCGCAGCTATGAGATTAGGGATGTCCAAATAAGAATCAGGCCCGGCCACCACATCCACACCATGTTTCTCGATAAGCTCATCTTTCAGACGTTCCGCCATACAACCGATAACACCAATGATTATATTCCGTCCCAATTTGCGACGGAGAGAATTCCAATAGGCCAGACGTGAATGAATCTTCTGCTCGGCATTGTCGCGGATAGAGCAGGTGTTGAGAAGCACAGCCGCGGCTTCATTGTCATTTTCCGTGGTGGTATAGCCGGCCATCTCCATCATGGCTGCCACCACCTCAGAATCAGCTACATTCATCTGACACCCGTAGGTCTCGATACGTACTTTCTTGGAAGTGTCGTTATTTTTATCTTTATTTGGTAGAATAAATGGTTCCATTTTAGTGAGCGATTGTGTCAATACAATATTTTGCAAATTTACCAATTAAATTGAATCGTTACAAATGAGATAGCCATTTTATTGCTTCAGAGCGATATTATTTGAGCTTGATATAAGCGTGTTCCTGTGAGCGAAAGGCCGTAGATGCTTACCTATTCGATGAAAAATTTTAATTTTAATTCAATTATCTATTGCGAGAACGACACATTTTTTTTAAATTTGTGCAAATTTACTTTACCAATTAAATCTAATCGTTACAAATGAGTATCCCTTTTATTTCAGCTGAAGAAGCTGCAAGTGTAATTAAAAACGGCGACACAGTGGCCTTTTCAGGTTTCACCGCCTCCGGTACTCCCAAGGTAGTAACGGGTGCGTTGGCGCAGCGTGCCAGGGCACTCCATGAAAAAGGCGAGCCTTTCAAGATCAATGTTTTTACCGGCGCCTCGACTAATGATCATGTTGACGGAGAACTTTCACGCGCCAATGCCATAAACATGCGCACTCCTTATCAAAGTCACAAGGATGCCCGCAATGCACTCAACAATGGCGACATGAGTTATTTCGACCTCCATCTGAGCCATCTTTCCCAAGACCTTCGTTATGGTTTTTATGGCGATATAGATGTAGCGATCATCGAGGTTACTGAAATGAGTCCCAATGGTGAGCTGATTCTCGGTGCCGGTATGGGTATGACGCCCACAATCGCACAGATGGCTAAGAAGGTTATCATAGAATATTCTTCTTATTACCAAAATTCTTTCCGTGGTTTCCACGACAATTACATCCCACTTGATCCTCCTAACCGCAGGGAAATTCCTATCTATAAGCCCTCCGACCGTATCGGTTCGACTGTGCTGAAAGTAGATCCCAAGAAGATCGTGGGAATCGTTCCTTCCAATCTTTCGGAGAGTATCAAACCATTCACCGCTCCTGATGAGCTGACACAGCGTATCGGTGACAATATCACCCATTTTCTTGCCGAACAGCTCCGTACAGGTAAGATTCCCAAGGAATTCCTTCCTATACAGAGCGGTGTGGGAAATGTGGCCAATGCAGTGCTCTACGGTCTGGGTGAGAATCCTGACATTCCTCAGTTCGAGATGTACACCGAGGTGATTCAGGATGCTGTGATGACTTTGATGGAAGAGGGTAAGTGCCGCTTTGCCTCGACCTGTGCGCTGACATTCTCCGATGATGCCATGCTCCGCTTCATGGATAATATCGATTTCTTCCGTGATAAGGTGCTTATGCGTCCCGGTGAGATCTCCAACAGTCCGGAGGTAGTGCGCCGACTCGGTCTTATCGCGATGAATACAGCTCTCGAGGCTGATATTTTCGGTAATGTCAACTCCACACATGTGCTTGGCACCAAGATGATGAATGGTATCGGAGGTTCGGCAGACTTCAGCCGTAACGCTTACCTCTCGATATTCTCTTGTCCCTCGATTCAGAAGGGCGGAAAGATTTCCACTATTGTTCCGATGGTGTCGCATCTCGATCACAGCGAGCACTCAGTCAAGATTCTTGCTACGGAGCAAGGTGTGGCCGACCTTCGTGGAAAAGATCCCCGTCAGCGTGCACAGACCATCATCGAGAATTGTGTGCATCCAATGTATAAGGAGTTGATGTGGGATTATCTGAAGCTTGCTGAAAAGACCGGAGGCCATACTCCGCACACTCTTGGCGCTGCTTTCGCTCTCCATCAGGCATTCCAGGAGAAGGGAGACATGCTCCAGGCAGACTTCGCAAAATTCGCATAAATATCAGTAATAATAGAAAGGAAATGTCAGCACCACAGAGGGCGCTGACATTTCTTTTTTCAGATATGTTATAATTATTCGGCAATTATTCAGCGGATGCTATCTTGGTTAGCTCCGTCTCAATCTTGCGGGCAAGCGCGGCATTGTCTTTAATAAAATTGGAGAGGGAGAGAAGCGGATGAGGCGTGGCATCGGCATTCTCCTTCACTTTATCTTCTGCGGGGATATCATTTTCAGTGAACATCTGGCAGTCGGCCACGAATGTGAAGCAATCCTCCAAAAGATCGGGCCACTGGGTGAGATCCACTCTTGTCTGGAGGGAATCGAGGGCAAGACTGGTTTGCTGAGCGGCTTTCATCAATCTTTCCACAGCAGGATTCTGTGTGCGGTCGATGGAAAGGCCGGAAGGCTTGTATATATCAGCCATATCATCGATTGAGAAATTCGGATTGTATTTTGGTTCGGTCTTGTCGCGCATGGCAAGGGGTGTGGTGGCCGCATAGCAATAGGTGAGGAAATTATTGAGATTGTGCATAAGAGCCGGAATCGACTTCATAAGCTTATCTTTCATCGAGGCCTCATGCAGGCGTCGTTGCTTCTCTATCTCGGCTGTAACATCGATTTCTGATTTCATCGATCCCACTGCATTGAGGAAGAAGCCAAGTATAGTTAAGCCGCACATCACCTCCACTGCCGTGACAGCCTGAGCCCAGCCGTGAGCCGGAGTGTAGTCGCCAAAACCAAGGGTGGTGATTGTGACGATGCTATAATATAGCCACGATCCATAGTCAACTCCCCCGCCATCCGGGATGCGGAATTGGCCATCAGGCAAAGCCCAATAGATGAGGGCGAATACTGGAGTTAGGCCTATATAGAGGCATATCCATACGATTGGTCGCACGTTGGAGATAACGTGGAAAAAATGGCGTATTCTGTCGGAAAAAGTCATAATATATCAGATTTAAGTTTACAATGGAGAGTATCTGATATATTAACAAGTCGGAAAGTGCTATTGTTGAAATGGCACTTCCCGACAGACATAATATAGCGGTTTTATTTTTCTTTTATTTACTTGGCCTCACTTATCATTTTTACTTGGTCACACTTATCATTTAGGCGTGATGGTGAATGTGATGGATCCTCGGGTTTCACCGGCACCGGCTTTGGGGGTCCATCTGGCTGATCGCGCGGCTTGCTCGCAGGCACGGCGGATTGTGGCATCTGATGTGCCCGAAGCGGTGGCCTCAATCACCTTTCCTTCGGCATTGATCACTACGCTTACCTTAACCGTGGTCTGATGGCGCAGACTCACCGATGGAGAGGGACAGCTTATGAATTGACGTCCATTGGCTTTGCCGTCAACGCCAACACCGGTTCCACCGGAACCATTGCTGCCGGTTTTCCCGCCGGGCGATCCATTCTTGCCTGAGAATTTATTGGCCACAGCCGAAGCAACCTGTGATTTCTCCTCTGTAGTAGCCGGAGGGGTAGTGGCCTTGACCGGCGATTCTTTCTTCTGAGTGATCGGTTTTTCTATCTGTGGAGCGGGCTCAGGATTATCTCCGGGAATCACAATCTTGGTATTCTCTTCGGGAGCCTGCACCGGCTCACCTTGCTCCACGGGAGCAGGCTTGTCGTTGGCCGTGGCATCAGGTTCGCCCTGGGTGGTGAGGATCTCAGGCTCGATAAACTGTTCCTCATCCTCTTCGGGGAGCATTATCTCCGGAGTGGAGGAATGAGCCAGCTCGGCGCGTTGATAATTCATGCCTCCCGTAAAAAGGAGCACAAGAATAAGGAGCACCACCAAAAAGGTGATTCCCGCTGCGATGGCACGATCTTTATTTTGAGAATGAGTAGCCATTGGCGATTATTTTTCCACTGTTTTGGCTTTGGTGGCCAAAACGATATGCATATCGTTGCGGGCAGCCAGATCCAGAATATCGACCACTTTGCCATAATCGATCAAAGAGTCGGCGTATAGAGCCACACTGCGCAGCGAATCAGCCTCATGGATGCGGGTGAGCTCTATGGCAAGCTGGTCGGCCGATATCTCACGGGGACGAGTATTTGTGGGCTCGATAGAGTCGTTGCGGTCAACCACGATATAATATTTACTGTCGCTATCGATATATACCTCCGTTACAGGCTTCTCCGAAGTCTGGTCGCTGCTCTGGGGAAGGTTCACATCTATGGCCGAAGGAAAGATAATCGTGGAAGTGACCATGAAGAAGATGAGCAGAAGGAAAATCACATCAGTCATCGACGACATGGAGAATGTATCGAGGGATTGGAAATTTCGTTTTAGTGCCATGAGGGAGGTTATTATTTGGCGGGTTCGTTGAGAAGATCCATGAATTCCATAGTTTTGGTCTCAAGACCATTCATCACTCTGTTCACTCGTGCCACTAAATAGTTATATGCAAACAGGGCTATGATACCAACCACAAGACCGGCCACGGTGGTGACCAGTGCTTGATAGATACCGCTTGATAACACTGTGATGTTTGCCGAAGTTCCTGCGGAGGCCATGGAGAAGAATGCCTGGATCATACCGGTTACAGTGCCAAGAAATCCAAGCATGGGAGCGCCGGCTGCGGTGGTGGAGAGCCAGGGGAAACCTTTACCGAGATTGGCCACCTCGATATTTCCGGTGTTTTCAATTGCCACCAGCACATCGTTCATAGGGCGTCCGATACGTGTGAGTCCTTTTTGGATAAGACGGGAATAGGGAGTATCAGTCTTTTTACAGAGCTTATTTGCCGATTCGATATCGCCTTCATGCACATAGTCGCGGATACGGTCCATGAAGTGGCGGTCATCTTTGTTGGCACGAGATATCACTATGGTGCGCTCCACAAAAATATAGATAGTCACAATCAAAAGGATTGCAAGAGGAATCATGATGTAGCCGCCGTCCATTACAAGCGACCAGAAACTGAGAGTCTGCATTGTTACACAAGATTGTTAGATGGGTTTGAGGAATTGGTGGTGAAATTTCCGCAACCGGGCATCCCGGATACGGGTATTGGATTTATCTTATACAGTTGAGATAACGCCTGATTGTCTCCTCGAGTCCCAGATAGAGACAGTCGGAGATCAGTGCATGTCCGATACTCACTTCGTCAAGACGCGGCAGACGTCGGTAGATGAAATTGAGGTTGTGGGTGTTAAGGTCGTGTCCGGCATTCAATCCAATACCGGAATCCACGGCTGCTTTGGCGGCGGGTATGTAATCCTTGATAGCATTGTCGGGATCGAGAGCGAAATTATCGGCATACGGCTTGGTATATAGTTCCACCCTGTCGGCACCGATACGGGCCGCTTCCTTCACCTGCAGAGGGTCGGGATTCACAAAAATGGAGGTGCGTATTCCTGCTCCGCGCAAACGTTCCACAATGGGGGAGAGAAATTCTATGTTACCAATCACGTTCCAGCCTGCGGAAGATGTGATGGCGTCGGGGGCATCGGGGACGAGAGTCACCTGTTCCGGCTTCACATCGATTACCAGTTTGAGGAATTCCGGTGAAGGGTATCCCTCGATGTTGAACTCAGTATTGATGACCCGGCGGAGGTCATACACATCATTATGTGTGATATGACGCTCATCGGGACGTGGATGAACGGTGATACCCTGTGCTCCGGCGCGTTCGGCGGCGAGAGCGAATTCCACTACATCGGGCACATTCTCTCCGCGGGCGTTGCGGAGGGTAGCCACTTTATTGATATTTACGCTTAGTCGTGTCATTATTGAAAATTGGCATAATTTTTGTAACTTTGCGTATTATAATTATATTTGTATCCCCGGCCCCGGATGAGACGAGTATTGATTTAATAGTTAAAAATCTCGTTCTTCCGCAAACGTAAGAGGGCATGCGCGCGTTACAATATAAATCAGATGCAAATTTAAGAAAAAAAAGCGTATGATAAAAGCGAAAGATGTAATATCACGCGATATAACTTCGGAAGAGGGTTCGGGAAGCGTGTCGGTATCGGGTGAAATGCCCCTTGTCGATGTTCTGCCTCGCCTTCTTGATGCGCCCGGCCGAAAGGTGGTTGTGGAGTCTTCCGGAGAGAAGTTGGGGGTGATAGACCAGACTTCGCTTCTCGAAGGGATAGGACGTATGATAGCTCCGCGTGATGATTCGAGCCTTGTCACTGTGGAGTGTGTGCCCGGCGACTACAGTGCTTCCCGCCTGGCTCATGCCGTGGAGGATGCCGATGCCCATATTGTGGATCTATGGTCGGTGCCTTCAGATAACGGACGCTTAAGGGTCACGATGAGGATACGTCGATCTGATCCTTCCTCCGCCATGCACAGTCTTGAGCGGTATGGATATGATGTGGTGGATAGCGCCGGTTCGGATTTTCAAGACGCCGAGGTAGCTTTCGAACGTCTACTTGCTTTGCACACCCTGCTTAACGTGTGAATAATTGAACACACACCGCTAACGTGTGAATAATAGAAAATGAGTTATGAAATCACTTGCCATTTACGGTAATCAATATCAGCAGGGACACCTGCCTGCTCTGCGCCGTTTTTTTGATCTCCTCGCGGAGAGAGATTTTATGGTATATATTGAGCGGGAATTCTATGATTATCTGAGCTCGGAAGGAGTTTGGGTGGATGATGTCTTTATTGTGGAAGAATTTCCCTGCGGGGTTGAGTGTGTGGTAAGCATCGGAGGAGACGGCACCTTTCTCCAGGCTGCACAATGGGTCGGTAAGCGGGAAGCACCTATACTCGGTGTCAATACAGGTCATCTGGGTTTTCTGGCGAGCTATTCCCTTGAGGATGCCGAAGAATTATTAGGGGTGTTGGCCGATGACCGGTTCCGTCTCGAACGCAGGGCCGTGATAGAGGTGAGCTGTGATGCCATGCCTCCGCTTTTCTGGCCGTATGCCCTTAATGAGGTGGCCGTGTTGAAAGGCGATACAGCTTCTATGGTGACTGTTCATGCCGAAATCGATGGCTATTTCCTTGCCGATTATATGAGCGACGGCCTTCTTATTTCGACTCCAACGGGTTCGACGGCCTATAATCTTTCTGTGGGTGGTCCTATTCTGCAGCCTACCCTGAGTTGCCTTGTGCTCTCACCTATAGCCCCTCATTCCCTGACTATGCGCCCATTGGTGGTGTCGGGAGATTCACGGATAGTTCTCACTCCCAGATCAAGGGTCAGAGAGTGCAGGGTGAGTCTCGACGGTCGATCTTTCCTGATGTGTGCCGGGGATTCTCTGGTTCTTAAAGAAGCTCCATTTAGAGTATGTGTGGTGAGAAGGGCCGACGGTAACTTCTCTCGTTTGCTTCGAAACAAGTTGGGATGGGCCACCAGGCCTTGAGATGGAATAATGAGAATTTGATAATCAGAATTATAATCAGAATATGAAAAGAGGACGTGATTTCCCACGTCCTCTTTTCATATTCTGACATTTGATTTTTTATGCGAGCAATGCCTTCACAGCCTCGTAGTCGGGCTCATTGGTGATTTCCTCCACCATCTGGGATCCCTTCACTTTCCCATCCTCATCGATCACTACCACTGCGCGTGTGTATAGATCATAGAGAGGGCCGGTTTTAAGACGTACGCCATATTTATTGCCGAAATCGGAGCGGAATCCCGACCCGGTGATCACATTCTTTATTCCATTTACAGTGCAGAAACGTGTAGCTGCGAATGGAAGATCCATGGAAACGCATATCACTACAGTGTTGTCAAACTTGGAAGCCTCCTCATTGAAGCGACGCACTGAAGCGGCACATACATCCGTGTCAAGAGAAGGGAAGATGTTGAGTACTACTCTCTTACCTTTGAAATCTTCAAGTTTAACATCTCCGAGATCCTGACCTGTAAGAGTGAAATCATGAGCTTTCTCTCCGGCTTTTGGGAAACCACCTTCTACTTCGAATTCATTACCATTGAATTTTACTTTTTCCATATTTATTAAATTTAAGATTCAATCAAGTCTTAGAGTGTATTTACTTTTAAACCGAATTAACAAATGTAATTATAAAAACATTCTTGATTTCATCACAAAGAATCTTTTGGGTGCTTATCCAAAGTTTCATCAGTCGCATAGCCCGCTATGCTCCATCTTCAACTTTGAATAATCCCTCCAAAATCTCCTTTTGTGCTAAAATCATTTAAAAGTAAACACACTCTTAAATTATAACATCTATATGGTAAAGAAGTTTAATACTGAAGGTAAGAGATTGGATAATGCGACAAAACCCGGAAACCATTGATTCCCGGGAACTATATTGATATAAGAACAATTCTGATTAATTTTCTGCAGCTGGTGCGGCAGTTGGTGCGGCAGCAGGTGCCGGAGCTTCAGCTGGAGCGGCAGCCTCTGCGGCCGGGGCAGGTGTTTCAGCGGGAGCAGCTGCAGGAGCAGGGGTGCTTGTAGGAGCGGGGGCAGCGCTGTTGGGAGCGGGAGCCGAAGTCTGGATGCTGGAACGAGTGATAGGAGTCTTCACTGTGAAGGCAGCGCAGATACTGAGCACGCAGATGAAGATAGCCAGACTCCATGTGGCTTTTTCGATGAAGTCGGTAGTTTTGCGATATCCGAGGTATTGGTTACCACTTGAATAATCGGAAGCGAGACCGCCTCCCTTTGATTTCTGGATCAGAACAACTCCGATGAGAAGCACGCTGGCCAGAACGATTAAGATACAAATAAAGATATACATTTCTTATTTAATTAGTTATCATATAGATACCCTCCTTTCTCCACCGGATTCAAAGCTAAAATCCGGGCGGAAAAGGGAGAAATTTAATTCTGATACTTGGATTGGTTAAGAATCAACTTCTTAAGAAATCTGATTTGGTCTGCAAAGTAAATACTTTTTTTCGGATTTTTCAAACTTAAATCGGTAATAATTTCAAGAGCCTTGCGATAATTGCCGTTTTTTATCATCGCGCGGGCCAGTGATTCGGATAAAGCGGGAGTTTCGGGCTTGCTTTTCTCGTCGAAGAGTGGATCCGGTAGTTCGGGTATGGGGTCAATTTTCTGTGTTGTCGGTTTCTCGTCTATAATAAGGGGGGAGGTCTCTATCTGAGAAAGATCATAATCAGCAGGTGGCAGAGGCACAAGCTCCTCCATCTGTTGTGCCTGACGCGAGGAGGCCACCTTGGGATCGCCATATTTATTGAGGAATGAGTCTATCGTGTCGGCTGTGGATAGATCGGGAGGAAGCATATCGGGGTAGAAGGATGCAAATTCCTCCGGTTCAAGTCCCAATATCTCGCGCAGGGAGGAGGGATCGCCTATTAGGGCGGCTATGCGTCTCACTACGGTCTTGCGCTCCTCTCCATCCGTTATGGATGGTAGAGATTCGATATCGGGTATCACATAATAGGGATAGGATGGTTTCATATTCTATAGAAGGGGAGATTATTGATTAGAGGCGATTTTTACCAATTGCCTAATGTGGCATTGAAAATCAGGGTAGCGAGCTCTTCTGATATCTGCTGACACAGCTCATCCTGAACATCGGTAAGCATCAGTGAGGAGGAGAACTGACGGTAGGCCGAGAAAGACTGATCGATACTGTTTGTCGGATTTTTATTATCGGTATATTTCACTCTGACCGTGATGGTGAGACGAGTCTCGGTGGCGTATGCATCCGACCCTACGGCCTGTGGAGATAAGGAATATCCGGTGATTTCGCCCGAAATCGATATGTCGGCGTTGTTGGGGTTATCAACGATCTGCAGCTTGGTCTGTCGGGTCACATAATTCAGTATCTCGTTCTCGAATGTCTGCTGTAATGGCGGATATACCAGTGCGGCGCGAATAGGAAATTCCGCTACATAGATTGTCTTGTAGATGTCGTAGTTCAGGATCGAACCATTGAATGTGAACACCGGCTTGCATCCTGACAGCAGGAAGAGTGGGGCGAGGATGAGAAGCAGTAACAGTCTGGTCTTCATATTGTGTCAGTTGTCAAGAGAGTAATCACTTATTTTCCTATATATCGTTCTCAATGATATTCCTAATTCTTCGGCAGCGGCTTTTTTGTTTCCGTTGTTGCGGGCAAGGGCATTCCGGATTGCTTCCTTCTCTGTAGCATCGACTGAGCTGGAGAGGGAAGCTGTGTCGTTTATGCCGGGGTGAGTCACCGCAGGGTTCGAGAAGAGGTCGTCAGAAGGCAACTTCATGAGAGCATTGATACGGGATGCACTTTCCGGATGCTCTTTCTCAAAGAATGTATCTGCACCGTGAGCGCTGTTTTTATCATTGATAAGAGTGCGCAGCTCGGCTATCTCTCCTTTGAGAGAGAAGATCATCTTCCATAACATTTCGCGTTCCTGCTCGTAGCCTTGATAGGGATTTTTGGAAGCGACCGGAGTTGAGAGTCCTGATTTGTCGATAGGGAGTGTTTCGAGAAACATATCTTTGGATATAGTCTCGCCGGCATGGAAGAGTGCCAATTGCTCCACTATGTTCTTGAGTTGTCTCACATTGCCGGGCCATCTGTAAAGACGCATGGCGCGGAAAGCATCATCAGAGAAAGAGATCGGGGAGGTCATATACCTTTCCGCGAAATCTGAAGCGAATTTTCTTGCCAGGAGATTTATATCGTCCCCACGGTCGTGGAGATTAGGCACTTCGATATGAATTGTAGATAATCGGTAATAAAGGTCTTCACGGAATTTACCATGTTTCACGGCCTCGATGAGATCCACGTTTGTGGCAGCAACGATTCTGACATTTGTTTTCTGCACCTCCGAAGAACCGACCTTAAGATATTCCCCTGTCTCGAGCACCCTCAGCAGTCGAGCCTGTGTGGTGAGCGGAAGTTCGGCAACTTCGTCAAGGAAGATAGTTCCTCCGTCGGCCTCTTCAAAGTAACCTTTGCGGGCAGCAATAGCTCCGGTGAAAGATCCCTTTTCATGGCCGAAGAGCTCGCTGTCGATTGTTCCTTCTGGAATAGCGCCACAATTCACGGCAATATATTTTTTATGTTTCCTGGCTCCGTATTGATGAATGATCTTAGGGAAGAACTCCTTTCCGGAACCACTCTCACCCGTGACGAGCACCGACAGATCGATAGGTGCCACGCGGATGGCGCGACTTATGGCATTGATGAGGGCTGGTGCGTTTCCAATGATTGAGAAGCGTTGTTTGGCTTGCTTCACTTCAGCTGATAGCTCAGGCATTCTTTCGGTATTTGTTTCAGGATGCGAAGATAATGAAATTATTTGAGACTTCCAATTGTAGAAAGCCGACATAAATCAAAATAAATTTGTAAATTTGTGAAAAATAAAATGTAAGTGGTGAATGAATCACTTAAAAGTTGCCGCCCGCAACGGAATAGGAATATGATTAATTCAATTGAAATAAATAACTTCAAATCAGTAAAATCAGTCCGGTTGGCTGATTGCCGGCGTATAAATGTGATGATAGGATGTCCAAATGTTGGAAAAAGCAACATTCTGGAAGCATTGTCGTTGTTTGATGTGCCGTTTCTTGTGGAGAGTCGGGATAAATATTTGGATAGGCTTGTAAGGATTCAGAGGATTTATGATCTTTTTCATAATGGAGACAGCTCTGTAGAGATCTCTGTTGAAGCAGGGGAAAATGGCTACAGGATAAGTCGTCAGGCCAATAACGGCCTTTTATTGGAACTTGTAAAAGGAGAACAAAGAGTTAATTATACTTTCAGTCCCTCGTTAGGTTTGTCAACACGTAAGGATTATGGTATTTCTCCCGACATTCATGTATATTTCTTTTCAAGGCCACTTCGATTTGACAATTCGAATAAGGAGTTTTTATTGCCGCCATTTGGTAATAATCTTATGGAGATTGTAGCTCAGCTGCCAGCCCTGAAAAAACATATAGCCTCTCTTTTCCATCGTTATGGGTTAAAGATGGTGTTTGATTCGGGATCGCAGGAAATACGTGCCATCCGTGAAAATGGAATGAATATGTTTCTTATCCCTTTCAATGCTTTGGCTGATTCCTTACAGAGACTGATTTTCTATAAGGCTGCTATAATGAGCAATAAAGATAAATTAATTTGTTTTGAAGAACCGGAAGCCCATACATTCCCACCCTACATCACCAGTGTGGTGGATGACATAATCTCGGATACTTCAAACCAATATTTCATAACTACGCATAGTCCTTATGTGATGAATTCGCTCCTTGAGAAGTGTGGAGACGAATTGGCGGTTTTTGTGTTGGATATGGATGAAGGAGCCACCAACGTGAAGCGTTTGTCAGATTCAGAACTGGAGGAAGTCTATGACAATGGAGTAGATATGTTTTTCAATATAGAGGCTTTCAAGTAATGCGATCCGATTTCATCATACCTGAGTGTTATATCGATACTAATCTTGTCGAGACATTATCGTGCAGAGATGGTTGTAACCATCAGAAAGGATGCAACCAGGTGGCGAAAATCATGAAAGAGAAGTTTGCGGATAGATTTGCGGTTGGAATAATTGACGCTGATAAAAGAACACCCGGTTATTTGCGTGAGTTTAAGTAGATTATTGAAGTTTCTCATATAAAAGTTTTCAGGCATCCTGAGAGAAATCATTATATGATTCTTATATGTCCTGCGGCCGACGGATTTATTTTGGAATGTGCGAGGTCGGCAGGATTAATAATGGAAGATTATGAGTTGTCGGGCGATCTAAAGAAATTGACCGGTATGACTAAAACCGTTATGTCGAATAAGGATTCAAGATTCAAAAAGCTGTTTAAAGTTCTATCCACCGACGGAGAGATGAAGATGCTGAAAGAATTATTGGATTATTTGCGTAATAATAGATTTGAAAGTCAGGATGCTGATATAATTGCAATATTCAGGAATTAATATGCAGGAATTTTTATCGGAATATAATCTTGAGGGTCTGGCCATAGGTCTGGCCACATTTCTTATAATAGGAGTGTTTCATCCTTTGGTGATCAAAGGGGAGTATTATATGGGGCAGAAATGCAACTGGCTGTTTTTAGCCGGAGGAATTGCGACCCTTATCCTGTCTCTTTTCACTTCGGGCGTGGTATCTATACTATTAGGAGTCACCTCCTTTTCATGTTTCTGGTCGATCCTCGAGGTGCGTGAGCAGCGGGAGAGAGTCCGTAAAGGATGGTTCCCTCCCAATCCTAAAAGGAGGGAGCCTTAATGAAATCCAATCCTGTAGGCGACTGAAAAGGAGCTAATCCGAATTTTGGAAGGAGGGTATAGATGTATGACAGGATGCTTGATTGAATATGCTCGAATTCTTTCCATTGTGTCACATTCAGAAAGCAATATATCTCCACGGGGAGCCCTGTTGTGGTCGGTTCGAGTTGGCGCACCATATAGAGGAGGTCGTCTCTTACATCAGGATTGTTTGCCAGCCATGATTCCACGTATCTTGCGAAGAGAGACAGATTGTCGATTGCCTTCAGACTATATCCCGGACTATCAGGATCGATTTCGGGAACCAGCTGCTCCTTTTTCAATCTCTCTTTCTCCTCATCGGAAGGAATGTGGATTGAATTGACATCAATATTGATATGGCGACAGATCCGGCGTGCTCCCGAGAGCTGCATGGCTTTATAATTCTGGAATGACTCCGACACAAGGGAATAGGGAGGCACCGTTGTGATGGAATTGTCCCAGTTTTTAATCTTCACGGTGGTGAGGGATATCTCCACCACCACACCGTTGGCGTTATGCTTGGGCACTATAATCCAGTCTCCTTTTTGCACCATCTTGTTGGCCGTGAGCTGCACGGAAGCTACCAATCCCATTATCGTATCCTTGAAAACCAACATCAGGATGGCGGCCGAAGCACCTAAGGTGGTGAGAATAGCCACCGGAGTTTTCCCCACAAGCAGACTGATAGCGATGATGATTCCTATTCCGATGAAGATTAGTTTTCCCATCTGGAAGATACCTTTCACGGCATAGGGGCGGAACTTGGGTCTTTTCCCGAAAGCATAGAGAAGGTTGTCGAGAAAAGTATTGAGGGCATATATGGTGACCCAGATGATATAGAAGTCGGTAATAAGATTGAGAATCGTAACAAAAGTCCCGGTGCTGTGGAAACAATATGGTAGGAACCGGTCGATGAAAATTGCCGGTGCCAATTGTGAGAGCGCTTTGAGGATAGGAGCGTTTATAAGGTCATCGTCCCAGTCGGTCTCTGTGTATTCCACAAGGTAAGCCACCACTCGCAGGATTCCTATAGCCAGATAATATGTGCCTGCGGCTAATAATATAACAATGATAAAGAGGATTATGCTAATAATCCCGGAATCGTCGGAAAGGGAAAACCAATTGGCCATCATCTCCCTTAACTGGATAATATAATGAGGAGGGGAAACGAGATTCTCAGTCATTTCAATAGTTTCATTGCATTAATTTCATTGCAAATTTAGTGAATTAAATCGAATTTCGCTAATGTGGAAGTAGTTAAACAGTTTCATTTTGTCTTCGGGTGTATTTTATCAGTAATATTTTTAAGCTCTGATTATCATCCTTGTTGCATAGGGTATAAAATAACGTGCATGTGCACAGATTCGTCAGTAATTTATACCTCCAATCTTTTGAGCGTGTCTTAACTTTGCGGTGCGAATCAACGTTAAAATCTTTTAAATTTATCACTTATGAAATTATTTACTATCGCATCGGCATTAATGCTCGCCACTACCACTCTGACCGCAGCCAACCCTAAAGTAGGAATGTTAATAGGCTACGAAAGCTCCGACAACAACAATGCCCAGGAATCCACAGCTGCAAAATGGTTTGAGGCTACATATCCCGATGGTGTAGTGATTACTCCATCACAGCTCAATAAAATCGATGCCAAGGAACTTGATGCTCTCTGGGTACACATCGACCGTGTAGGCATCGGTCATGGCTACGCCAACCTTCCCGCTGAGTTTAACAACGCTGATGTAAAGGCAGCTCTCACCAATTATGTGAAAGACGGCGGATCACTCTATCTCTCTAAGTTTGCCACTCAGATGGTGCATGAATTAGGAAGAATCGATGCAGCCTACGCTCCCGGTATCTTCGGCGATGGCGACGGTGGTCAGGGCACTGATGTATGGTGTCTCAACGCTTATCTCGGATCAATGCAGACCTATATCGACGATGCAGATCCCACCCAGATATACGACCGCACCACTCATCCCATCTATGAAGGAATGGAGCTTTGGGATGCTCATTCAGAGAAAATCTCCGATTATCCTCATCCCGCATATCCTCTGCTTGGCACAGCTGATGGCAGCGCAATCCACCGCGAGGATCACAACTGTATGTGGGACCTCAATGCCTATACATGGACTGCCGAAGGGAAAAATACCCTTGAGAAATTCGAGAATCAGTATGATTGCATAGTGGTAGGCACATGGGGTCATGTCCAGGATTACTGCGTGGCAGGTATTGTGGAGTTTAAACCTAACGCTGATATCCAGGGCACAATCATCGCCAACGGTCTCGCCGCTTGCGAATGGGCTCCCCGCACTGAAAACAACGACTATCATTCCAACCTCACAAAGCTTACTGAGAATACCATCAACTATCTGGCCTCAAAATCAACTTCCGGTGTTTCAGAGGTTGAGAGTGTATCTTCAACCGCTGCAACTTACTACACTCTTCAGGGTGTGAAGGTTGCCAACCCCACCAACGGCGTATATATCCGTGTGGTTGACGGTAAGGCTTCTAAAATCCTTGTGAAGTAAAAAGTTCTAAACAAAAGAGTCCCTTATATTGGCAACGGGCTTCATTCATTGAATGGGGTCCGTTGTCTGCTTTTTTACCCTTATATCCTTTCTATACCCTTATGTAAATAATGAAGTCGTTTAAACTTATTTACGAATGTTAATATGAAATTATTTTTACCTTCTTTTATTAACCCTTGCGGATCTTTTTGGCTGCTTTCGCCTCTCTCATCGGCACCAACCGAGAGGTTGCTGCCTCTTCGAGAGTCGAAATCAGCTCAAAAATATCTCGCAATTGTTAATAAAAAATAAGTTTAAACAACGAACTATATTAAA
>CAMWUJ010000007.1 GCA_947177405.1 uncultured Porphyromonadaceae bacterium
AACTCGCGACCCTCAGCTTGGGAAGCTGATGCTCTACCAACTGAGCTATTACCGCGTTTCACTTGCAAAATTAAATAGAAAAAATAATTTATGCAAGAGAATTTCTATAAAATTCCACTCGTGATTATAGCAAGAATAAAAAATCCGAGGAAGAATGTGATTCCGCACCACATCCTTGCTTGTCTCGCATAGTCGTGTGCCTGTCGGGAAAGAGCCTGCCGCTCGCTGTCGGAATATAACTCTTTTGTATGGTCAAGACTGCTTCTATGTGCCTCATTCCATGCCCGTCGGCTCTTGATGGCGTAGTAGAGCGCCACAATTCCGGTGATGGTGTTGCAGAAAAGCATCAGCACTATGGCGAGAGGAATAAGAGAGGTGGGGCGATATGTATAGTCGGGATCTTCCTCACGAATTGTAGGATCAGCGCCCGCCTGTCGTGCAAACCCGCGGAAGCGTAAGGGAAAATCCTCATATTCATCATCCTTTTCTTTTTGTGAAGATGAATCGGCAGCCGGCGACGAGGCGGCAGGATGCATCAGATTGAATATTCTCTGACGATAGAAACGGCAAATGTCTCCCACATCCTCAGCCTTCTCCCAATCGGCCATATCCTTGCACCATACATAAGTGTCAGGACGCACTCCGGCCGCATGAAGCTCTTCCAAGGTATAAGGACCCCGACGTTCCCCGTCTATCATGGCGAAATATCTCATACATATTGAGCCATATTGGCTGAGAAATAAGAGAAATATGCTATGGAGGCAATGATTCCTATCACATCGAATATGATGGCGAGGATTGTAAGAGTTTTAGCAGAGGAATTGTTAGCTGCTCCCTGAGCATCCATTCCCATGTTGTAATAATTATTGGCTTTATTGGCATTCACGATAGCGAAGATGCCGATGATACCACCAATACATGATGTGCAGAATCCAAGGATTGTGAATACAATCGCCCATGGCATCCAGTTTGTGTGGGGTGCTATATTGCCATTCATATTGTCGGGATATGGATTGTTTCCGTATGAGTTGTAAGGATTTACCGGCTGACCGTATGGCGGATTGGCAGAATAGCCCGGATTAGCCGGAGCAGAAGGAGGTGCAATCTTTACTGTCTCGTTAACCAGAAGATCCGCCAGCTCAGGCACGTGCGCTGCAGGAGCCCAGTCGGACATTCCTTCATGCCACACCATAGTTTTAATTGTGATATTTTGTAAACGAAGTTCTTCTTTTGAAAAAGGACCCTTCTGGGTGCCGTTGACGATAATGAAATATTGCATTGTATGGAGATTGGATTTTAAATTTTTGAATTTTTGAATAGGGCAATCAAACATCTCTTTGCAGACCGTCGCTATCTCTTTTTATTCTTGTATGGATCGGCGAATTTATTCGGGAAAGAGAATTTCACCCTGGGCTGACTCATGGCATATATCACCAGACCGATTCCCAGGAGTATAAACGGAATACTGAGAAGCTGGCCCATATTTATGCCGTATTTGGCAATCATTTCGTATTCCGAGCTCACCTGAACGTTCTTGACATATTCGATAAGAAAACGTGGCAGGAATATACCGATGAAGAAAACTCCGGTGATAAGCCAGGGACGTTCCTCTGCGTTCTTTTTCCAATACATCCACATCAGCAGGCCGAAGAGCGCGAAATAGCAGAGCGCCTCATATATCTGCGTGGGATGAGCGGGTAGGGTCTCTCCGTTGCGCACGAAGATGAAACCCCATGGCAGCGTTGTCGGACCGCCATATATCTCGCTATTCATAAGATTGCCGAGTCTGATAAGACCGCCGACAAGAGCAATGGGAATCACAATCTTGTCGAATACCCAAGACGCCGGCTTATGGCTCACGAAGTGTGAGAAAAGGAAGAGGGCGATTATGATGGCTATCGTGCCTCCATGACTTGCCAGACCTCCTTCCCAAATCTTGAATATGTCGGCGGGATGCTGGGAATAATAACCCCATTCGTAGAAGAATACGTGTCCGAGACGGGCACCTATGATGGTGGCGATCACAACATATCCGAGCAGGATTCCCAACCAGTTTTCGGGCGCTCCTTCATGCTTGAACATCTTGGCCACTATATTATATCCTATCATGAAGCCTATGGCGAAAGCCAGGCCATACCATCTCACGGAGAATGGACCGAGCGTGAATAGCACCGGGTCGGCATTCCAGGTGATGAATCCGAGAAGATCAGTCATATTGATTATTAACTTTTTCCACTAAGTTTTGCAAATTTAGCCAAAAAATATCATATACGCAAAGGTTTATGTCGGATTGCAAACCGGGACTCTCCGGGGGATCGCCATAACGGAAGGATCCGAATGGCAAATAAATGTATAAAAAGGAGGAAAACCAACAATGATTCTCCTCCTTTATAATTATGACTTTAATTTTATTTTCCTGTTGATATCCTGATGTTGATACCACCGTCAGGGTTAACATTGATTTCAAGAGTTGTTCCGTTAGCGAGTCTTACGCCGGGCATAACCTCTGTGAAATGCTCATGCGGAAGGACAGCGTGATCTGTCGATCCGCCCTCTACCGGAGCATAACAACGGTTGATATCAACAGGCTTCACAGCCGATGCATCTTTTTTGGGAGCGTCAGGCACAGTAGCAGGCTTGGGAGCCGGAGCGGGAGCAGGCTTGGGAGCCGGAGCCGGTTTAGGAGCGGCTTTAGTTGCTTTTGGAGCATTCCCGAATTCGAAAATAGGCTGGTCTGTAGCCATTACATCGCCTTCTTCAATGAGCACCGCTGCTATCTTGCCATCACGGTCGCTGATAAGGTTGTTTTCCATCTTCATTGCTTCATACACAAGAAGAGTGTCGCCGGATTTTACATCGTCCCCGGCTTTTACCTTTATTTCAAGCACAGTTCCACCCATCGGGGCAAGCATGGTTTCTCCCGATCCAACCACAGCTTCCTCTTCAGGAGCCGGAGCCGGGGCGCCTTCGCCTACAAACTCGATAAGAGGTTGTCCGGTACCCATCACGTCGCCTTCGCCAACAAGCACTTGTTTCACGATACCGCCCTTGTCGCAGGCAAGATCGTTTTCCATCTTCATAGCCTCATACACGAGAACTACGTCGCCCGGATTCACTTTGTCGCCGGCTTTTACACGGATATCAAGCACTGTGCCACCCATCGGAGCGCAGAACACATCGCCTGTCACAGCCTCAGCCTCGCCTTTGGCAGTTGCAACGGCAGCCTTGGGAGCCTCTGCGGCCTTTGCTTCATATTCCTTCTTGCGCAGGTTGGTGAGGAAAGTCTTGGCAACGGCGGGAAGAAGTTCAAGAAGCAGGAATTCCTCTTCATTGGCAGCGAGTTTCACTCCTCCGAATTTATCAAGCTCGGGGTTGGCCGGAGTCTTGTAGGAATTCACATCGTAAGGTTTCTCCTCGGGGCTTCCTGTGATCTGTTCGCGGAATTTGGGGTCAACAGGAACCGGAGTGGTGCCATACTCTCCTTTCACCAGAGATATGAACTGATTATTCTTATTGGTATAATCAGGCTTTCCGGCACGACGGTCCATGGCGAGATTCACGGCCTGTGATCCTACTATCTGGCTCGTGGGAGTCACCAGAGGCACAAGACCTGCATCACGACGCACTTTAGGAATCAGCGCCATAGCCTCCTCAAGCACATCCTCTGCTCCCAGAGCACGGAGATTGGCCACCATATTGGAATACATTCCACCGGGAACCTCAGCATTCTTCACAAGTTCGTTGGGTTTGGGAAGACCGAAATAAGCTTCAATCTTATGGCAGGCATCCAGAAGTTCCTCTTCCTTGTTAGCCTTGGCAGCCTCGATTGCACGGTCAAATTCAGCATCAATCTCAGCAGGCATTTCTTTATAAGCCTCATCGAAGTCGCGCGGCCATTTATCCTTGTTGAGGTCAAAGTCGGCAAGAGCCTTACGGGCATCCTTGAGCTCGTGGCGAATTTTTGCCACAGCCTCCATATCGGCATCAACCTCTATGCCGAGTTTGCGGCAGAAGATGTCGATAAGTTCGATGGAGGGAGCTGCGGAACCACCTCCGAACCACCAGATATTTGTATCCACGATGTCCACACCCTGAATAATGGAAGTGAGCACAGCGGCAAGACCATAACCGGGAGTGCAATGAGTGTGGAAATCCACAGGCACATTCAATGCCTCCTTGAGTTTAGGCATAAGCGTATAGATGCGGGACGGCGATACAAGACCTGCCATATCCTTCAAAGTCACCATCTTGGCGCCCAGAGCTTCCATCTCTTTTGCTTTGTTCACAAAATATTCGTCGGTGAATATCTTCTCCTCCTCCGGGGTACCTTTGGGGTCAACAGTATAGCACACGGCGGTATCGGCGATACCTCCAAGCTCGTTAATCATGCGGATCGATCCCTTTATATTGTTGATGTCGTTGAGGGCGTCGAAGATACGCATCACGTTAAGACCGTTCTCAATGGCTTTCTTATAGAAACCCTCCAGAACACTATCGGGATAGGGCACATATCCGAAGAGGTTGCGTCCTCTCGAAAGCGCGGAGAGAAGAGAAATTCCTTTCATTGCCTTGGAACATTCACGCAGACGGTTCCAGGGGCTCTCTCCAAGATAACGCATCACAGAGTCGGGCACTGCGCCGCCCCATACTTCCATAATATAGAACTTGGCATCGCGGTAAAGCGGGAGAAGTTTGTCCACATTCTCCTGTTTCATACGTGTCGCGAAAAGTGACTGCTGGCCGTCGCGCAGCGTCAGGTCTCTGATTTTAAGTCGTTTTACCACAGTCTTTAAATTTTAATGTGTTATGGCGAGAGGCCCCGGTATAATGGATTCAGAGCTTCCCGCCGGAAAAGGTATTATTTAAGGTTAATATTTTATTTCCCTACAATGGCTGCCGTGTCCTGAGCGATCATGAGTTCCTCATCTGTAGGAATCACCACCACTTTCACCTTGGAGTCAGGATCGGAAATCACTACTTCCTCTCCACGGCTCTTGTTGGCCTCTTCGTTGAATGTCACGCCAAGATAGGCGAGCTGCTTACAGATACGTTCGCGTGTCTGCGGCTGATTCTCACCCACGCCTCCGGTGAATACGATGATATCCACCCCTCCAAGCACGGCTGTGTATGCTCCGATATATTTCAGCAGACGGTATTCATACATATCCAAGGCGAGCTTGGCACGCTCATCGCCTTCCTCAATAGCCTTCTCGATATCGCGCATATCGTTTGAAATTCCGGAGATACCGGCAACTCCGCTCTCTTTGTTGATATGACGGAGCAGCCCTTCGGCATCAAGATTCAGACGCTCGATAAGATATACGAGGGCTCCGGGATCAACATCTCCCACGCGAGTACCCATCATCAGACCTTCGGTAGGGGTCAGTCCCATCGAAGTATCGACTGACTTACCATCCTTGATTGCAGTCACCGACCCTCCGTTGCCGATATGGCAGGTGATAATGCGCTGTTTGTCGTAAGGCACACCTAAAAACTCGCAAACTCTCGCCGAAACATAGCGGTGGCTTGTGCCGTGGAAGCCATACCGACGCACACCATATTTTTCGTAATCCTCATAAGGGAGGGCATACATATAAGCCTTGGCAGGCATTGTCTGATGGAATGCGGTGTCGAACACTGCCACCTGCGGAGTGGAAGGCATAAGCTCTGTCACTGCTTCTATGCCCGTGATGTTGGCAGGATTGTGAAGAGGAGCCACGGGATAACATTCCTTCACTCTCTCCACCACTTCGGGTGTGATTAGTACGGATTTATTGAAGTATTCCATTCCATGCACCACGCGGTGACCTACTGCCTCGATTTCATCGAAACTCTTGATTACACCCTCTTTGGGATCGGTGAGCACTTTGGTGATCTGCTTGATGGCCTCCTTATGGTCGGGCATCGATACAGTGATGGTCTCTTTAGATCCGTCGGGACGCTTGAATTTAAGGAATGAATCTTCAAGACCGATTTTCTCAACTCCACCTTCGGCAAGCACCTCCTTGGTGGAGGAGTCGATGAGTTTATATTTCACGCTGCTGCTTCCGCAGTTAAGAACGAGGATTTTCATATTTATAAGGAGTAATTATAGGTTTTTGTCACCGATAGCCTGGTTGCATGTCACGATAATAGTATTCACGATATCATCCACAGTCGCACCGCGAGAAAGATCGTTCACCGGAGCGGCAAGACCCTGGAGGATAGGACCTACGGCACCTGCACCTGCGAGACGCTGCACGAGTTTATATGCTATGTTTCCAACTTCGAGGGAGGGGAAGATGAGAGTGTTGGCGTGTCCGGCCACCGGCGAACCGGGGGCTTTCATACCTCCGATCGAGGGCACGATAGCAGCATCGCTCTGCAACTCTCCGTCCACCTTCAGCTCCGGGTCAAGCTCATGAGCTATCTTGGTAGCCTCAATCACCTTATCAACTCTTGGATGAGAGGCACTTCCTTTTGTGGAGAAGCTGCACATAGCCACTACGGGGTCGAGGCCGGCAATGTTTTTAGTTGTCTTTGCAGTGGCAACAGCAATTTCTGCCAACTCCTGTGCCGTAGGATCGGGAACAACAGCGCAGTCGGCGAATACCAACATGTGATCTTCGCCGAAGGGGCAGCTTTCGGGAAGCAGCATGATGAACGCACCGCTCACCACCGATATGCCGGGTTTGGTCTTAAGAACCTGGAAAGCTGCGCGCAACACATGAGATGTAGGACTCAAAGCTCCTGCCACCATTGCGTCGGCATCGCCTCGCTTTATAAGCAGACATCCTAAATAGAGAGGATTGATCACGATTTCGCGAGCCTGATCCATTGTCATCCCTTTGCTCTTGCGGAGTTCGCAGAAAAGCTCGGCATAAGGCTCGGTAACGGTTATATCTTCATTGTCGAGCACATTAGCTTTCTCGATGTTTGAAAGGCCCAGTTCGAAGGCCTTTGCCATTATTTTCTCACGGTTGCCGATAAAAGTTACATCTGCAATATTTTGGGCGATCACCCTGTCGGCTGCCTGAAGTGTGCGCGGTTCGAGAGATTCCGGCAATACCAGACGCTGTGGATGCTCTTGTGCTTTCTTGGTAAGTCTTTCAAAAAGTGTCATTATTTCAAAAAGGTTTTAATTTGTGTTTTTACATGCGGTGAAGGCTTGTAGAGTCTGCATCGTCAATTTTGGGTTGATAGTACTTCTGTCGCTATCATGATGCAAAGATAACAAAAATATCCTAAAAGGCGAGTGAAAAGATAATTTTAATTTCAACTCTCGTTAATTATAATTAAATTTGCAGTCGAAACTGATCCTGACTAATGTCTCAGGCAAGCCCTGTATGCGTTGTCGGGAGCAAAACGAATTTATAGATGCGGATTATAAAACGCCTGTATTGGTTTGTATTGAAAAGCTTTCTTCCTCTCTTCGCGATGACTTTCTTCATCGTGCTTTTCATCGTGCTGATGCAGTTTTTGTGGAAATATATCGACGACCTCGTAGGAAAGGGTCTCACAATGGATGTGCTTGGCGAGCTCTTCTTTTACGCGGCGGTTAGTATGGTGCCGATGGCTTTGCCCTTAGCTATCCTTCTTGCCTCTCTGATGACATTCGGAAATTTGGGAGAGAAATCGGAGCTGACCGCTATCAAGGCTTCCGGTGTGTCGTTGCTTAATGTGATGAAGCCTCTTATTATCCTTGTGGCGGCTATCTCAGTTGGAGCTTTCTTTTTTCAGAATGATGTCTTGCCTAAAGCACAGGTGAAGATGTGGACTCTGCTTTTCTCAATGAAACAGAAGAGTCCGGAAGTGGAGATTCCTGAGGGTGTGTTCTATGATCAGATTCCCGGTTATAATCTCTATGTGAAGAGCAAGAACCGATCCACCGGCGTGCTCCATGACGTGATGATATATGATGTGAGCAAAGGTGGAGACAATGCCACCATTCTGCTTGCCGATTCCGCGCGCCTGGCATTTACAAAGGATTCGCGTTATCTCTATCTGCATCTTGTGAAAGGAGAGCAGTTTGAGAATCTTCGCGAACAGCGGGCTCTCGACCGTAATGTTCCTTTCCGGAGGGAGACATTTTATGACAAGGAAGTACTTATACCATTCGATGCCAACTTCAACCGTCTGGATGAAGAGGGGATGCGAAAACAATATGTGGGAAAGAATATCGACGAGCTCCAGGCCACCATTGACTCCCTTAACATCAGAGTGGATTCAATAGGGGCTGTGTATGCACGTGATCTTCGAGCCACTTCCTATCAGATGTTACTCCAGCCCGATGGTAATATGCCGCGTCAGTCAGATGGAACTTCATTATCCGGGGTCGCTTCTGCCGGAAAAGAAAAGAAATCGAAAGTTGTGCCGCTTGATCTTGACTCGCTTATGTCCGCGCTCACTCCGGTGGAGCAGGGGGAGATAATCCGAATGGCTCGTAACCGCAACGAGGCCCGCAAGGGTGAAAATCAGTTCCGTGCCTCGGTGATGCGTGATGAGAACAAGAGTATAAGGCGACATGAGATAGAGCTTATAAAGAAATTCACCCTCTCGGTGGCCTGTCTGATATTCTTCTTCATCGGGGCTCCGTTGGGCGCGATCATCCGGAAGGGCGGTCTTGGCACACCGCTGGTGATTTCAGTGCTCCTCTTCCTGGTTTATTATATCATCGACAACACAGGATATAAGATGGCGCGCGACGGTCATATCAATGTGTGGATCGGTATGTGGCTTTCCACGGCGATTCTGTTGCCGTTGGGTATCTATGTCACCATAAAGGCCATGAACGACTCTTCGGTATTCAACAAGGATCTTTATATCCAGTTCTTCAGAAAGATATTCGGAATAAAGGAGACGCGCCATGTGCCGGTGAAAGAGGTTATCATCAATGATATCTCTGTAAGGAAAGCGAGAGGAATGGTGGCTGTAGTCGGCGCCGAAGCAACCGTATGGCTACGACGTCATAAAAGGCCTGTCGGGTATCCGGCATATTGGAAACGAGGCTTTCAGATCCGTGATATTCTTCGTATCGGGGCCGAGGTGGACAGATTGGTGGAATATCTTTCGGATTGCCGTGATATAAAGGTGGTGGATAAGCTCAACAGTTATCCCGTAGTGAAACGTCTTTGGATCTATCGTCCTGTTTCCGCAAAATGGCTTAAGAATATTTTATGCTGGTTCTTCCCGGTTGGAATCCCGGTTTATCTTATGAGTCTGGTCTATTTCCGCAGACTCAGGGAAGATATGAAGGCGATTGTAAAGACTTCAGAAACGGAGATGGAGCTTCTGCGAGGGGTGAAATGAAAACAAGAATAAACAATGCAGCGACAAACAAAAAACGACCGCTCTCACGAGTGGTCGTTTTTTTGTTAGCTTTTCTCACTGCTAACCCAAACTTAATGAACAAAAATCTATCTTCTTTCTTTTCATTTTATAAAACCATTTCCTTTATAAAAAGTTCCGGAAAATTATATATTTAACAATCGTTAAAATGATAATCTAACTCAAAATACAAACTACCAACAAAATAAAAAAATTCTTTAACATATTGGAGTGATGTTAACAACTTCATTAAAATAATTTAATCTTGCGGTTTATTGCGAATGGTGATTTTTAGATATCGTAATTATTTAGTAATTTTGTGGTATGAGAACAGAAAAAGAACTTGAAGGAGTGACCTTGCTTGGAAATCAGGGTACTGTATATAGCTCTGACTATTCACCCGAGGTGCTTGAAACATTCGAGAACAAGCATCCCGATAATGAATATGTTGTGACATTCAACTGTCCGGAATTCACAACCCTTTGTCCGAAAACAGGTCAGCCCGATTTCGGTCATATATACATAAGCTACATTCCCCGATTGAGAATGGTGGAGAGCAAGAGCTTGAAACTCTATTTGTTCAGTTTCCGCAATCATGGTGATTTTCATGAGGACTGCGTAAATATCATTATGAAGGACCTTATAAAATTGATGGATCCCAAATATATAGAAGTAAAAGGAATATTCATGCCTCGCGGAGGTATCAGCATCTATCCGTTTGCCAATTATGGTGATGCCGAACATGAGGAGCTTGCCTTATCGCGTCGCCGCGAGGTGCTTAGCGAACTCACTTCAAAATGAGATAATACGATATGAAAAAAGATTCGGTGATAGTTTTGTCGGGAGGAATGGACTCTGTCACTCTTCTGCATCAGCAGAAAGAGAGGATTGCTTTGGCCGTGACTTTTGATTACGGTTCCAATCATAATGCACGAGAGATAGCATGTGCCGCCCGTCAGTGTGAACTTCTCGGTGTAGAGCATATAGTTATCCCACTGGAATTTATGAGTCGTTATTTCGAGAGTTCCCTCTTGTCGGGAGCCGATGCAATTCCGGAAGGTCATTATGCTGACGAGAATATGAAAAGCACAGTTGTTCCTTTCCGGAATGGAATAATGCTTTCCGTGGCTTGTGGCCTTGCGGAATCAAGAGGACTTATGCACGTGATGTTAGCCAATCATGGTGGAGACCATGCAATATATCCCGACTGTCGGAGGGGATTTGTCGATGCCATGAGCCTTGCAATGTCAGAGGGTACTTACGATGGTGTCACCATCATCGCACCTTTCACCGACTTGAAAAAGGGAGATATTGCAGCTATAGGAGCAAAGCTCGGAGTGGACTATTCTCTCACATATTCCTGCTACAAGGGAGGTGAACATCATTGCGGAGTTTGCGGCACATGTGTGGAGCGCAAGGAGGCCTTTCAGGAAGCAGGCGTTCCGGATCCGACTTGCTATGAAAAGTGAAAGATATGTATTACGTAAGAAAACGACTTGAAATAAGTGCGGCTCATCGCCTGGATCTTGATTATGAAAGCAAATGCACTCAATTGCATGGACATAATTGGATCATCACGGTGGAGTGTAGATCCCGCGAGCTTAATGCTAACGGGATGGTGGCCGATTTCACTCAAATAAAGCAGAAGGTAAACGATCTTCTCGACCATAAGGTGATAAACGATATTCTGCCCTTTAATCCTACAGCGGAGAATATAGCTCGCTGGATAGTGGAAAATGTTGAAAACGGATGGCGTTGTGAAGTGCAGGAGAGTGAGGGAAATGTGGCAATTTACGAGAAAGACTGAAAAGTATGCGTAAGATCTGCGAGATATTTTATTCCCTTCAGGGAGAAGGTCATCATACGGGTTATCCTTGTGTGTTCGTGCGTTTTTCAGGTTGTAATCTGAATTGCTCGTTTTGCGATACCAAACATGATGACGGTGTCTTTATGGAGGATGATGCCATCATCCGCGCTGTGAATCTCTATTCTGCCGACTGGGTGGTACTCACCGGAGGAGAACCGTCGTTATGGATAGATGATGACTTTGTAACTCTCCTGAAGAGAGCCACCGGTAAGAAAGTGGCAATCGAGACGAATGGCACACGACCGGTGCCTTCATCAATTGATTGGGTCACGGTTTCTCCCAAATGCGATATGGATGGAGCCGGGAAGGCGCTTTTAGCAGTGGATAGGGCAGATGAGATCAAAGTAGTGGATGTTGGGCAGAATCTGGAGCGTTATTTTTCCTTGCCATGTGTGGGAGAGAAAACATTGATGTATCTACAACCTTGCTATGTTCCCGACGAGGAACAATTTTGCAGGAACAGGTTGAATACGGTCAGAAGGGTTCTATCCGATCCGAGATGGACTCTATCTGTGCAGTTACACAGATATCTTGATATTCCTTAAAGAAGATTTTGCAAAAATAGGGTTTGGAGGAAAATGAGAAAACTATTATATTTGCAAAATTAGATATTAGATTGTATAGATATATAGATAATAAAGGATATTGGTGGAGGTAAAATGAAAGGCCTGTTGCTAATTAGCAACAGGCCTTATCCTTTATGGGGAATGTAATCTGATCGAGATTTTAAGCATTAGCGGAAGCTCTGCCTCTTCCTCTTTTTGGTGCGGGAGTCTCAGCTACAGGCTCCTCGATTCCGGCAAGTGCGGAATCAATCATGATGCGGCCACAGTATTCGCATACGATAACTTTCTTGTGCATCTTAATCTCAAGCTGACGCTGGGGAGGAATACGGTTGAAGCAACCACCACACGCATTACGCTGCACAGTAACGATGCCAAGACCATTGCGGGCATTCTTGCGAATACGTTTGAAGGCAGCAAGCGTATAGTCGTCGATCAACGGCTCCAGAGCCTTGGCTTGCTCACGGATTGCTTCCTCCTCCTGACGGGTCTCATTAACAATCTCATTGAGCTCTTTTTTCTTCTGCTCGAGAATATGCTCATTGTCGGAGAGCTCCTCCTTGTCATGCTCGATTTCACGGAGCTTCATCTCCTGTTTGGCCTTAGCTTCGCGGATATGCTTCTCGGCCAATTCTATTTCAAGAGACTCAAACTCTTTCTCCTTTTCAAGGAAAGCGAACTCACGGTTATTGCGGACGTTATTGATCTGCTCCTCATATTTAGCGATCTTTTGACGACGATCCTCAATCTCACCGGTCTTTACGTTGACCAGAGCCTTGAGGTCTTCAATTTCATCAAGATGCTTCTGGATACGAGTTTGAAACCGCACAATCTCATCCTCACGGTCTTTCACTTCGTTAGGAAGCTCGCCACGAAGAATCTTGATATGGTCGATTTTGGAAAGCAACGTCTGAAGCTCATAAAGGGCTTTGAGACGTTCTTCCACGCTGCGTTCCTTCTCTTGTTTTTTTTCTGCCATAATATAATAATGTTCTTTTTTCTTTTATGATTATGATGACTGTTTTACAGCACAGCTATAGGGTTAGATTCCTTACGTGAGAAATAGACCACAGCTTCCGGGAAAGCATCGCGAATTATTTTCGAAAATATCTTTTCAGAACATAATTCACTTTCATAATGGCCTATGTCGGCAATCAGGATATCATCACCGTATGTGGTGAAATCATGATACTTCACATCTCCGGTCACGATTGCATCCGCACCTTCAAGAATGGCTTTCCTGATAAGGAATGCTCCGGATCCTCCGCATACAGCTACACGCTTGATCACGAGACCCGAAGAATGAGCTGAGTATCTAAGAGCCTTGACATTGAATTTATCTTTCACTCTGCGAAGAAATTCCAGGCGGGGAGTGGGGGAGAGGTTTCCTATCACTCCAATTCCCACTTCCGGATTCTCCTTATGAGGATCGAGCACATTGATATCGTAGAGATCAAGAATATGAGCTATCTCATGACTCACACCATCCACCGCGGCATCCAGATTGGTATGGGCAGCATAGATAGCTATATTGCTTCGAATCGCTTTAATCACTATTCTCTCCACGGCATTTATCCCCACCACACTCTTGAGTCCTTTGAAAATCAGGGGATGATGCGACACAATCATGTTGCAGCTACGGTCGATGGCTTCCTGAAGGATATCTTCGGTCACATCAAGGCAAAGCAGCACAGCCGAGACCTCCATATCCGGGTTGCCCACCTGGAGACCGGCGTTGTCATAGTCCTCCTGAAGCCTGCGGGGTGCGAAGGCTTCAATAGCTGCAGTGATTTCCTTTACTTTTGCCATCTATGCGCGTTTTAGTCTTCAATCGGTTTGATCTCAAGATAAAGTTCGTCGAGTTGCTCGGGAGCAATCGTAGATGGCGATTCATTCATAGTGTCGCGTCCGGAGTTGTTTTTGGGGAATGCGATCACATCGCGTATTGTGTCGAGACCGGCGAGTATAGACACAAAACGATCGAATCCCAGAGCCAGACCGCCATGAGGGGGAGCTCCATATTTGAATGCATTCATCAGGAAGCCGAACTGCTCGTGTGCTCTTTCAGGAGTGAAACCTAAAAGCTCGAACATCTTATCCTGAAGCTTGGAATCATGGATACGGATTGAACCGCCACCCAATTCGGTACCGTTGACCACGATATCGTATGCAGTGGCGCGCACTTTCCCGGGGTCAGTGTCAAGAAGAGGCACATCGTCAGGATTAGGAGCGGTAAATGGATGGTGCATAGCGTAATAACGCTGTGTCTCATCATCCCATTCGAACAACGGGAAGTCGATCACCCAGAGGGGAGCAAACACATTTTTATCGCGCAATCCAAGACGATTTCCCATTTCAAGGCGTAGCTCACAAAGCTGTTTGCGCACCTTCATGGCATCTCCGGTCATCACAAGGAGAAGATCTCCTGGTTTAGCACCGGCTTCCTTGCCCCATTCGGCGAGTTGTTCGGGAGTGTAGAATTTACCCACGCTGCTCTTGATAGAACCGTCGGGTTCGAATTTCACCCATATCAAGCCTTTGGCTCCCACCTGCGGACGCTTCACAAATTCAGTGAGTTCATCAATCTGTTTGCGGCTCCATGATGCACATCCTTCAGCCACGATACCCACCACAAGCTCGGCATCATCAGCGACAGCGAAACCATGACCTTTAGCCACATCGTTGAGCTCGACGAATTTCATTCCGAAACGGATATCGGGTTTATCTGAGCCATAGAGACGCATTGCCTCATCCCATGTGATACGGGGGAAGGGTTCGGTGAAGTCTATATGTTTTACATATTTGAAGATGTGTTTCACAAGGCCTTCGAATGTGGAGATCACATCCTCCTGCTCCACAAAGCTCATCTCACAGTCAATCTGGGTGAATTCCGGTTGACGGTCGGCACGAAGGTCTTCATCGCGAAAACATTTTGCAATCTGGAAATAACGGTCATAACCGCTCACCATCAGAAGCTGCTTAAAAATCTGAGGACTCTGGGGCAGGGCGTAGAATTCACCGGGATTCATTCTTGAGGGCACCACAAAGTCGCGGGCACCTTCCGGAGTGGATTTCACTAATATAGGTGTTTCAATCTCAAGGAATCCTTCAGAGTCAAGATAGCGGCGTATCTCAAAGGCCATTTTATGACGCAACTCAAGATTTTTGCGCACGCAGGGACGTCGAAGATCGAGATAGCGGAATTTCATTCGTAGGTCATCACCTCCGTCGGTATTGTCCTCAATGGTAAAAGGAGGAACCTCACTTCTATTCAGCACTTCAAGCGAATCGGCGATAAGCTCTATTTCTCCGGTGGGGATGTTTTTATTTTTTGAACTTCTCTCGGCTACTGTGCCTTTCACGCGCACCACAAACTCTCGTCCCAGCGCGTTAGCTTTGTCAGTGAGTTCACGGTTGAGCTCATTATTGAATACCGCCTGAGTGATTCCATAGCGGTCGCGGATGTCAACGAAGGTCATACCGCCCATTTTGCGGGTTTTCTGCACCCATCCGGCGAGTGTGGCTTTCTGCCCGGCGTCGGAGAGACGCAATTCGCCGCAAGTTTTGTCTCTATACATTTCTATATGAGTAAATTATAGCAAAAAACGCAGGCATAAGAACTCGTTCGAGCCCTTTTGTCTGTCGATTAACGTGCAAATATAATAAAAATCAGTTACGTTGTCAAGATTTTTTGTGGAAAAAGATTTTTCATACATACGCACAGACCTCATTCAATACACTTTGTTGAAACTTCCACATAGTATAATGAATGAGGTCGGGAAAAAATATTTTGAATAATAGTGTTATTCGGCCATTTCAGCGTAATGGAGCACTGTCGGACTTTTCACATCCACTCCATATTCATTTGCAAATTTCAATATCGCACGTGCAAGTTTTGGCTTTAAATCTTCAGGGCAATAACGGAAATAAGCCTCTGCCGCTCTTACATGAGCTGCGTCAGGCATTGGATATTCTCTTCTTTCAGGAAGACCATATACGCTGTCGGGAAGTTCCCGTCTCTCTTCTGTATTTAAAATATCTGACATAAAAGTGTGTTTTTATAGTTTTTCTATCTGACATTTAAACAAAACAGGTTAAATTTTGATTGTATATTTCAGGAAATTAACTTATTTTAATCTTTGGCAGATGTGGACATTCGATACTATTATTGACTCCTCCGGGCAGCGACTTGAAATAAGCGGACTCAAGGGGATGGAGACTGTGGTTAATTCAGGTCCGGACAAGGGACTGACTATAAATATGCTCGTTGACCGTTATGAGGGAGAGGTGGTAGGTGCGAGAATGTTTTCTCGCTTCGGTGCTTTTTTTCCTCTTCTTGTAAGCAATGACGGGAAGAGTATCCAACTCCATTTTATCGATCCCGACGGAGGGGATGCTTTTCTTGCGAGTGTAGAGCCACTGCCTGATTCCACATTTTTGATTCAAGATTCCATAGGACTGGAGAAAGGTGATGAGGCAGTGCTATACGACTGTATTCCTGATATCCCACTCAATGTGGTGCGTTCACCTCATTTCACTGCAAATCTCCTTTGCGTGGATCGTCATCTGATGCGTGATTATATTGAGAAAGATACCTTTGTGGTGATAATAGCCTTGGAAGGTGAGGCTTGGCTTGAGTCACGGGGCGACCGCTATAAGGTGAAGGCCGGTCAGACAGCCTTGATATCAGCTCTTTCCACCGGGCTTGTTATAGAACCCGAGGGTGAATTCACCGCCTTGGAAGCGTATATGTGACATTCTTTTTATCTGCTTCCTCGAAAACTCTTCGATACACATCAATAGCGAAATCAAGAATAGCGTCTTTTCCTTGCGCCAATTCCTCGTCGGTACAGTCCACTTCATAGCCGGGTGAGGGGTCTATGCCGAATTCGGTGGCCTGATCCTCACTGTCAGTAATCGGGCAAGCCGAGAAACGAATGGCCCACCCGTTTGGTAATTCCGAAGAGAAAGGTAGTCCTCCGCCTCCACCTGTGCGTGATCCGCATATCCTCACGTTGGGCAGACTTTTCATCACTGCCACAAAATTATTGGCTGCTGAATAGCATGAACGGTTGGTGAGAATGATAATCGGTCCGATATAGCGTATGCGGTTACTGTCGGCCGGTTTATAGGTGATTTTATACGACTCTGAGAATGAATCAGGGTCGGGCCCGGTCTTATGGCGAATATATCCTCCGCATATCTCCTTATCGATGAAACGTCCCACAAGAGTATTGATGTTGGTGAGCAATCCTCCGCCGTTGTTGCGTATGTCGATAATCATCCCCTTGGCTTTCTCCACCCCGTAGAGCACAGCAAAAATATAGTCAAGACTTGATTCGCTTATTGGATTGGAGAAGGAAGGTATATATATATAGCCTATTGAGTCGGGAAGCATTTTATAACTCATTCCGTTGACCTGCATATAGTCGAAATCGAGATAATATTGCTGGAGGGTACGTAGATTGAAATTCTGAGGATAATCACTCCACCATTTGCGATAATAGCTTGTAGAGAATCTTGAAGAAAGATTCACATGTCCATCCTTGAGCTCGTCGAGAAGAGAGGACATTATATTGAAAAGATCAAGTTGTTTGGTGTCAGAAGTGACACGCGATCTATAGCGTGCGCATGTTTCGTCCCAATTGATACCTTTCTCCTTGAAATAGCAGTAACGCTGGCCGACAATATCTGCCAGAGCATCAAAATTTCCCTGAGGAGTATCTTTGTAATCAGGCACATCTTGACAAGAGGTGAGGAAACACCCGAGGCCGAGCATCAATACAATCAGGAAAGAATAAATATATCTTGTCATCAATACAAAGCGGAATTAATATTATTTTTCTTTTTAAGTCCGATTCCTCCGGGAATCACGCCTATCACGAATGAATTGCGTGAGGTGCGTGTCACGAGATTGTTGGCCGATGATGATCGGTAATCATAACGGTAGCCCAGCTCCATTGCCGTGCGGCCGAAATCGAGCGTGAGGCAAAGAAAATTGCTTATCGAAAAATGATTTCCCCACCAGCCGCAATGTGCCAGCCCTTTATGGTTACCCAAGTATATCTCATAATATGTCTCGCCATATCCGGGACAGAAGAAAGCTCCGAGAGTGGGTAGCTTTACATTTTCACTTACCAGAATGGGTAGTTTTCCGAGAGTGAAATGCCATGAGGCTGATGCCGTGAGATCTATGCCGGCCCAGGCGTTGACCGACACCGGATTGTTGCCGTTGCGGGTCAGATACAGCGCACCTCCGTTGATATCCACTACACCTCCGGCCGTGATCTGGAAATCCTTGGGAAGCCTTGTCCGATATGCCATACCCCAGTTGAATTCCGCATCTGCGCCCAACATCCTGGCAGATCCGGGAGTATTGATCATATCTTCAAAATTCACAGCTCCGGAAAAGGTCATTACCAAATTTTCCGGATTTTTCTGAAAGGATTTTCTCCATTCGCCTGAGGCTCCGACAGATGTGCCGGAATATTTCAGAGGGGAGAGATATGTGGACCGCGCGTTCATTCCTCCAATTTCCAGTCGATAACTTCCTGTCACGGGGCGTGCCGGATCTTCAGCATTTGCCAGGGCGAAGGGCATAACGAACAGCCACAGAAGCATCGGGAAAGTATATATTATTTTTCTCTTAATCATTGAAATCAAAAAGGCTTGGGGCATTGTCGGATTCGTCGGTAATATTTTCTTTTATCTCTTCGATAATTTCGGCATCTGTGACATTCTCTTCCGAGGCAATCTCTTCGGTAGTCATATCCTCAGAGGGTGTCTCCTCTTCAGGTTTGCGGGTTGGCTCAAGCTCCTCCACTTTGGCTATCGTATAATTCGACAATCGTTTTCCTTTGGCCTTGAAGCTCTTCACACCGATGAATTCCTCTGCTTCAATCTCCAAATCAGGCCGCACCGAGTCATCACCTCCGAATTCCACCTTAATCCGAGGATAAGGTGTATCAGTGAGAAGGATAATTGAAGAGTTTTCATCCGTGCCTACAAAGCGCTGCGGTTTAGCCGAAGGCTCGAATGAGAAACGCTTCATGTAGGGGTATCCTAAAGTGGCGTCGTTAAGCACCAGGGTCCAGATCTTATGAGGATCGTATTTCTCTATTTTGAGGATGTTATCTTCGTAGTGGTTTCGATCGGAGAAAGAGGAGGTGAAGTATTCACCGGTCTTTGTAATGATCAATACCTGATCCTCGCCGTGGAAGATACCCAGACTTTCGCCTCGTCCGTCATAATTAAGACGGAGCACATCTCGGTCGAACCATACCTCACGACCACCCAAAGTGCTTGCACCGCGCTTCTCGAGAGTTATCCCTTTACTCTCGATCTTATATTTGGTCACGAGGTTTCCGAGCGACTCCTTGCCTTTCACGGCAAGGTCGGAGAAATTGATCGAGAGCCGTCGGTTGCGAGGTTTGCGTCCTGCCTCGTCGGGCTCATCCTTGAGGAGGATTCTCACTGTCTCGGCCTCGCCGTTGGGATTGCAAGTGAGCCATAGAATCTTGGATCCCGGCAATCCTTTGGTGATATCGTATTCTTTCTCGCGTGTAAGGCCTGTGATATAGAATCTCTTCATATAGGAGCTTCCTCCCTTGCCGTTGAGATATATCACATTATATATGGTGCGTTTGTCGCCTTTCTTGAATATTCCGATATGGATTATGTTTTTATCAACGAAAAGTTTATCCTGCACCTTTACAATCTTGTATTTTCCGTTGCGATAGATCACCAGGATATCATCAATATCCGAGCAGGTGAAAAGGAATTTCTTATCCTTGAGTCCGGTGCCGATGAATCCACCCTCCTCATCGTGATAGAAACGTTTGTTGGCCTCTGCCACCTTTGCGGCCTCAATGGAGTCGAACCCTCGAATCACGGTGCGACGCGGGAAGCGGGATCCATATTTCTCTTTCAGATGCAGATACCATTTCTCTGTATATTCCACGATATGCTCAAGGTCGTATTCTATCTGTGCGATCTCCTCATCGAGTCTTGCAATACGGTTGTCGGCTTTCTCTGAATTAAACTTCAAGATTCGTCCCATCTTGATTTCCCAGAGATGAATGAGGTCTTCATCTGTTAGAGAACGGAAAAAGCCGGGTTTGTAAGGATCGAACAGCACATCAAGGCGTCGGATGGCACTCTCCATATCCGGCGCGGATTCAATCTCCTTATCCTTATACATCCTCTCCTCGATGAATATTTTCTCCAGCGAGAGGAAAAGCTGTTGCTCGCGGGTTTCTCCGAGTTTGATGTCGAGTTCCTGACGTAACATCTCCTGTGTATGGTCCACAGAATATCGGAGGAGATCGGACACGGTTAGGAATTCCGGTTTGCGGTCTCGAATCACGCAGCAATTGGGTGAAATATTGATTTCACAATCAGTGAAAGCGTATAAAGCGTCGATGGCTTTGTCGCTTGAAGTCTGCGGAGCGAGATTTACCAGAATTTCTGCGTGAGCGGAAGTATTATCTTCCACGCTCTTGATTTTGATTTTCCCTTTTTCCACTGCGGAAAGAATCGAGGGGATAAGAGTGGTTGTGGTTTTTCCGTATGGAAGCTCGGTTATGGCCAAAGTCTTGTTATCGATTTTCTCAATTTTGGCTCTCACTTTTACCGAACCACCCCTTGCACCGTCATTATATTTAGCCACGTCGAGCAATCCACCGGTCTGGAAGTCGGGGAGGAGGCGGAATGGCCTGTCATGAAGATAGTCGATGGCGGCATCGATGATTTCATTGAAATTATGCGGGAGTATCTTAGATGAAAGACCTACTGCAATACCTTCTACACCCTGAGTGAGCAGCAGAGGAAATTTCATGGGTAGCACCACGGGCTCATCCTTACGTCCGTCGTATGAGGGAGTCCATTCGGTAATCTTGGGAGAAAAGGCAGTCTCGATGGCAAATTCGGAAAGGCGTGCCTCGATATATCGTGATGCGGCCGCCTCATCGCCGGTTATGATATTTCCCCAGTTTCCTTGAGTGTCAATAAGAAGCTCCTTCTGTCCGAGCTGCACCAATGCGTCGGCAATCGAAGCATCGCCATGAGGATGATACTGCATTGTATTGCCCACGATGTTGGCCACTTTGTTGAAGCGACCGTCATCTATTGTGCGCATTGAATGGAGAATGCGACGTTGCACAGGTTTTAGACCATCCACGATATTGGGGATGGCTCGTTCCAGTATCACATAGCTCGCATATTCCAGATACCACGACCTGAACATTCCCGAAAGAACAGTCTTGCGGTCGGTGGGGGAAAGGTTGCGTTCATCGATTTCGTTGCCGGTTTCGTTGATGTCAGACATGGTGAGGTGGTTCTAAGAGTTCTCTGCTTTCAAAGTTTTTATCCGTAAAGTTAGTAATTTTTCAGTAAATTTGCTAACTTTGGGAATTAATTGCTTATTATTGTGCAATAAAATTAATTAGAAAGGATAAAATTAACGTTTCAAAAACATCATAAGTATGTATTATATTCATATTAACGGGCAATCAATAGGCCCAATGAATGCAGATCAGATTATGGCTTACCCTGTCTCTGCAGACACCCAGGTGAGTAAGGATGGAGGTCCCTGGACTCCTCTTTTCAACTATCCGGAGCTCATGCAGTTGTTGAGTCGGCAAGGTGGAACAGGTTATGGTTCTTATTCCGGTATGTCTTCAATGGAGCAGACCGAGGTCAGCTCGAAAAAGACCCTTTGTGGAATCATGGCTATCTTATTCGGATGGTTAGGAATTCAGTATTTCATATTAGGTAAGGTTGGAGGAGGATTCATCACAATCCTGCTTACAATCGTTACTTGTGGACTATGGGAGCTTGTAACTTTCATTCAGGGTATTCTGATGCTTTGTATGAGTGATTCCGAGTTCAAGAGAAAATTTATGGACAATACTTCGACATTGCCGTTATTCTGATAAAAATCTCAAAATAAAATAAACCGGATTCTTCCCAAGAGGAAGAATCCGGTTTATTTTATTTATATGGACGTGCATAACTATATTGTTTTCATTCCACGGAGTTGAGGATACGGGCAAGTTCTTCCCCGAGATGAATGGTATAACCTTTTCGCATGGCTACTATGCGGTTGAAGGAATCTGCAACCACAAAGATTGGCATATCAGTTGATGCTACCGGCGGCATCTCAAGACCATTCTTGAGGGCTTCCATTATGCTGCCGTTATCGATACCGAAAACTACATTATCAGGAAGAGTGCCGAAGTCTCCTGGGCTGAATCTTGAAGCTGATTCCGCATCCGGGAAGAGAATGAGAATCTTGCTACCGGTCTTTTCAAGTTCTACGGCTGCCGCGGCTATGTCGTTGAGAGCATGGGCGCTTGGCTCATGACCCGGAAGAATGATTCCAAGCCCGTAATATCCTCTCCCTGTGGTGGAGAGAATGGAACGGGGATCGGAATCACTACTATTCCCAGCTCCGGGGGTAAAAGGAGAATACAAGAGCTCCGCATCAAGATTTCCAATAACCTGCAATGCTGTCGAATCCTGACGCACTACAAGTTTCGGCATGGCTTTCTCTCCTGCTTTTGCATTAAAGAATTCAGTATGAGCCAACACGGTTCCGTTAGCAAGGCGCTGCCCGGTAACCATCATATACTGGCCTTCCTGAAGAGGCTGACATCGACTGTTGATCGATTCAAGAGTCTCGAAATCATCAAACTCCATCAGTTCCGGCACTCCATCGGCAATACGTGAAATAGTGAAATGAGAATAGTATTTAGGTTCTCTGCCAAGATCCCCGGATCCATTGACAATCTCCAGAATCCCTTTCTTCTCTTCTAACTGTATCTCCGGGTCAGCCTCTTCAAAATTTACATCGTGCCATTCTCCTTTTTCATCAGCATATTGTGTGATGCGGCTCACCTGATCAATTCTTGCAGGCACACCGATACTTCGGCAGATTGCCACAAACAGAATGGAACGGTTCAGCCTGTCGGCAATGCCATGATCAAGGGTAGCGACCGGTGATTGCCGGAAACGACCTGGATTGAAATCCATATCAATCACAATTTTATTCTTCAGGTCTTCTTCAAGTTGGCGCGGATCCATCTTATACCGTGATATCTGATCATCCGAGAGGTTTTTCCGGATTATCTCTTTATAAGGATGGATCATCTCGATTTCAATCCTCGGATTAAGGACATAATGCGCAAAGAGCGGTGATGATTCATCTCCGTTGGAATAAAGGAGATGGTCGGTCAAAACATCAGTTGTCATGTCGTGAAGATCCTTCTCCGCCACATTCCCGAGAAGGGAGAGGGCGCGTTTGCGTTGCGACACAGGCAATGAGGATAAAAATTCAAGAATCACCTTATGGTTCCCTCTTGAATTGACAAGAATGGGAGCTGCGATAGAATCCATGTCCAGACTCTTGCAGATATCCAATCCCTTTTCAGGAGTTATGAACGTATTGACATAAGCTAAACGAATGCTATCTTCATAAGCTTTTCTTCGATCATTGGCAATGATAGCATCCGGGGAAACCTCCGGCATCATGCCGCCCGAAGGAGGAGGCACGAGATCAAAGTCGAACCCTCCGGTAAAAGAGGCATCCTTATCCAGAATAAGTTCGGGAGTATCGCCGGCATGAAGCTTGGTAAAATTAAAATTCTTTCCATCCGAAGCCCACACCACCATATCTCCAAGTCCTGAGATGAAGTCGGTATGACCGCAGGCATCAGTCTTTTTCACTGCGAGCGGGAAAAACTCGGCATAGTTATAAAGACAGAATCTCACCGTGGCGTCCTTCACGGGTTTGCCGGCCCGATCTTTTACCACAATTCCCGATTTTACCACAGGAGCGTAATTTTCAGTAACGTTGATAACAGTGGTTATAGGAGTGGATGCAAGCTTCTCCTCCGGCCCGTCGTATGATCCGGTTATATTTGTTGACATCAACATTCCGCGTGAAGCAGGTGCATTGAACCATGCAAGATCCAGCACGGGTTCCGGTTCGCAGGCACCCAGAAAATACCATTTGCCGTCTGCCCAGGCTTCCACCCAGGCATGATTGTCATCGGTATGGGCCCAACGCGGAGTATAGACCTGACGGGCAGGTATTCCTATGCTTCTCAGGGCTGCCACAGTGAAGGTGGATTCCTCGCCGCATCTTCCCAATGCGTTGCCCATGGTGACAAGAGGGGATGAGGTGCGCGCATCTGAAGGTTGATAGCTTACCTTCTCATGACACCAGTGATTCACCTCAAGAATGGCATCTTTCATGGAGAGATTGCCGACCCTATCCTTCAATTCATCATAAAAGATGCTTCTTGAGCGATCAAGATTCTCATTATTAACTCTTACGGGGAGCACAAAGTGACGCCATTCCCTGTCAGGTACCACTTTCCCCCACGGCATCTCTTCCCGGGCTTTGAGAGCCAATCTGATATTCTCCAGATAGAACTCAGGGGTATAATCCAGGGCATCAGGAGTGGAGATATAGGCGTAAAGAAATTTCAGTGCGTCAGCTTCCTGTGAGGTCAGGCTATCAGGAATTTTCAGTAAATCAGCAATCTCGGGCTGTTTTTGAAGGCGATTCTCATAATCGGCAGTTGCTCGGGAGGTAAGTATGGTTCGCGCATACCCTCCCCCAGGGATGAGGAAAGCCGATGCGAGAATAAATGATTTCAGGTATTTTCTCATGGTATAGTATTAATCAAAACAATCAAAGAATTTTATATCATATCAATGGCTTTGCGTAATGCAGCCACAATTTCCGGGTCGGTAGCCATCCGGCTTCCATCAGCCGAGTCTGCACTTCCCATTTTTGCCTCTCCGGAAACATTCAATTCAGACTTCCTTAAAGATCGTGCCGAGGCATGTATCTCGTCCGCTCGGGAAGTCATTACAAGAGAAGCAATATTCTTTGGCGTGACGCCGGCGCCTGCCATTATGGAGATACGTTTACCCGCTTGCTTTTTGAGCGAGGCGATCTTGAAAGCACCGGCTTCAGCCGAGGAGGATTGCCCTGAAGTCAGGACACGAGCGAATCCCAGTTCAATTATCTCTTCAAGTGCGCGTTCGGGATTTGCAACAACATCGAAGGCGCGATGAAATGTGTTGTCAAGGCCGGCAGCCGCTTTCAAAAGGTATCTGCAAGCCTCGACATCCACTTCACCCTCCGGAGTTAGAGCACCTGTCACAATCCCCTGCGCACCATTTTCTACTGCTATCCTGATATCTTCGGCCATCACATCCAGCTCATCGGGTGAATAGACAAAATCTCCGGCACGTGGTCGTATCAAGACATTTGTAGGTATTCTTTGAGCTGAATATCTTATCATAGCCGCCGAAGGGGTCAATCCTCCCTCCGCAAGTCCGGAACATAACTCTACTCTGTCAGCTCCGCCTTTTATCGCTGCCAGAACTCCTTCAGGATCACCCGTGCAAATTTCAAGTTTTATAGCCATAGATAATATAGTGATTCAGGAAATTAGTTGTGGGATAGTTCCACTATGTAATCAATATCTTCCGGAATTGAGGGGAGATGAAGCGTCACACCATCTTGGCCAACAGTATATGCCACCTTCTCGTCGGGGATTCCGTAACGGAAAGCATCCTTGACAGACGTATAACCGGGAATAAATATCTCTGTTGATTGGGGAGAAAGAATATGAATGAAAGTTCTTCCCGGTAATCTTGTGGATGTGCCCCAATCGGCCTTGAAAAGGCTGCCGTCGGTAGAATAAATTGTCTCGCCATATTTGCGCATCCACTCTCCGATATCGCGTAGCCGATCCAATGCCACAGCCGGGAGTTCTCCGTTGGGTTGCGGCCCTATATTCAGAAGCAGGTTAGCGCCCTGACCTGCAGTGCGCACCAGATAATGGATCAAAGTACGGGTATCTTTATAATTGGTATCCACAATCTTATATCCCCACATACCGTTCATGGTATTGCAGGTTTCAAGTGGCAGAAGGCTTATATCCTGAGTGGAATAGCCGGCGGTGTTTTCACCGGGGCGGTCACGCTCGAAAATCTGTATATCCTCGCCGGGGAAAATATTCTGATGGTGATTGTTGCCTATCAGACATCCCGGCTGCAACTTGTGGACCAAAGCATATTGCGAAGGTAACTCCCAGTCAAAAGGAGTCTTATCCTCATCATGGTCCCACCATCCGTCAAACCATATACAGCGTATCGGGCCATAATTAGTGAGCAGTTCCGTGAGCTGATTATCCATAAATCTACGGTATCCTTTCCAATCATAATTTAGACTGTCAAGATCGGGAGTATGCCCTGTGCGACCTCTCGGATAGTCAGGACGAGTCCAGTCAATGTGGGAATAATAGAGGTGTAGCTTCAGATCATTATCGCGACAGGCATCCGACAATTCTTTGATAACATCTCGTTTGAAAGGAGTGGCGTCCACGATATTATAATCGCTTTGGCGGGTATGCCACATTGAGAAGCCGTCATGGTGTCGTGAGGTGAAGCATATATATCGTGCTCCTGAATCCTTGATTGCCTTTGCCCATTGGTCGGCATTGAAATCCGCGGGATAAAATCCTTTTGCAGCCTTTGCATATTCATCTGCACGAGGACCGTAGTTAAGATACCATTCTCCCTGACCGAACATTGAATATATTCCCCAATGAATGAAAATGCCAAACCTGTCGGCAGCAAATTCTCTTTGTGACTTTTTTATCTCCTCTGAGGGTATGTAAGTTTGATCTGAGGTGGTTTCGCCGGCCCATATCAGTGACGGGAGAAAAAGAGTTCCCATTAAGGCCGCGAAAAAATATAATTTCATAAATATTATGGTATTATAATATTATAATAAGTATAAGTAATCGAACCGGTTTCACATAGCTACGGCGCGCCCCGTAGCAGCGGCTCCGAGGATAGCGGCATCGGCCTCCGGGAGTGATGACCGCATGAAACTAACCTGCCCGTCATACACCCAAAGCAGATGGCGATTGAACGACCGACGCATCGCTTCTTCAAAAAATGGGAAGGAATGTGCCACTCCTCCGAAGAATATGAATGCTTCCGGGGAGGAAAATGTGGTGAAATTGGCGCAGGCTTCTCCCAGAATGTCTCCTGTAATCCGGAATGTGGCAAGTGCCAAGGGGTCTCCATTCTTCGCCGCCTCCCCTATATCCTTAGCATTTATCTCATCGAAGTTTCTCAGAATGGAAGGAGTGTCGGTGTCGCTGATCAGTCTCTTGGCAGTCTCGACCACACCACGGGCAGAGGTATAGGTTTCCAGACACCCTTTTCTTCCGCATGAGCAGGGACGCGCTTGTTGATCATGGCGTATTATGGCGTGTCCTAATTCTCCGGCGAGGCCACGTTTGCCACGGAGCAATCTTCCGTCGCATATAATAGCAGATCCTACTCCTGTGCCCAGAGTGAGCATGATATAGTTATCCATGCCTCTTGCAGCCCCATAGTACATTTCACCGAGAGCAGCGGCATTGGCATCATTTTCACCGGCAGCGGGGAGACCAAACACCGCGGTCAGCCGGTCGGTGAGAGGAATCGGAGACTCCCATGGCAGATCCACCGCACCCTCAATCACTCCTGTACGGGTATTGATACATGGCGCGCCCACACCGATTGCAGCAAGACGCTCATAGGGAATTCCTGCGTCTCTCAATTTTATTGATACCGCCTCATAGAGATTATCTATATATTCTGTAAATCCGGGATGACCGGTAGTGGGTATATTCCCTTTAGCAAGAATATCACCATTATCGTCAACAATCCCGAACACGGTATTAGTTCCTCCTATGTCTATGCCGAGAGTCAAATCGGCTTTAGATGAGTTTTTCATACAGGTATAAATTTAGTTGTTTAAGAACTCTCTTTTCCCTCCTTCTTATACACTCCGTTGAAATAGACAGATATTTCGTATTGTTCAGCTATCCCTTGCAGATCTTCTTTTCCCTCCCGGAAACTTCCCACATTCACCATGATTTTGTGGATTGCGTTGAATTTATCCGGTTCCAATACATCCAGTATGTCGAGCTCGCCCGAAGCAACGAATTCTCCAAGATGCTGACCTATGGTGTTAGGGGAAAGATTTCTCTCCTCTGCAATTTCAGGGATAGTCTTCCCTTTCAGGAACATTTCATAGGATATCCTTCGGGAATATCCCACCGGCCTTTTCAACTTTGTCTCCTTATTTTTATTTTTGCTTTTCTTATCTTTAGGAGAGCTATCTTCAACATATTTGCTTTTCTTGGAAGAGTTTCCTTTTGCAGAAGCTTCAATCACACCTTTTGCTTTAGCATTTACATATTCTGCCGGAGTGAAATCCACATTAGCCAGATATCGGAGGAGATGGAATTTTATATTCAGTTTGAAGAGCGAATTCTCATAGGCATTTGTGAGACGTTTCACGTATGTCTTATTTTCGATGTTGACATTCACACCATCCACCGTTTCGATTATCTTCTCAAGAAGAGAAAGGAAATATTCGCATCCTTTTCGTATTTTTTGTAAAAACTCCGGATGGCACTCAAGTGCTTCAGGAAGAATAGGGGAGGAGGCGTAAAGAGTCTTGAACTTGGATCCCACTATATCCACGTTATGATGGATAATGTCGGCAGCCTCGCGGAATGGCTTATCATATTGCGGATATAGGGGCACCACAAATTCACGGATTGCACGGTGATAGTCATCGAAAGCAATCCTCTCGCTGCGGAAGTCGAAGAGCTCAGCGAGAGTGTGGCGGGTATATTCGGCACGCATCCTGTTGAGAGATTCCTCATCGGGTCGTTTTTGCGAGCACTCGGAGATAAAGCTGTTCACTTTCTGATCAGTGATCACGGCGGATAAAGGTATTGGCTGGCTTAGCACCATTCCCTCCAGCGATCGGCACCGGCTGAGAGCCACGTATGTCTGACCGGGAGCGAAAGAATATCCGGCATCGATAATTGCACGGTCGAAAGTCAGCCCCTGGCTTTTGTGAATGGTGATGGCCCAGGCCAAGCGCAACGGGAGCTGGCGGAACACCCCTTCGGTGACAGCCTCTATCTCTTTGCTCTCCTCGTTGACAGAATATCTGGTATTTTCCCATTCGGCATATCCCACACATATAGGATCGCTTCCATCGGCCGGTGCCACTGTGACCGTATCCTCTCCAATCCAAGTGATTTCTCCGATCATTCCGTTATAATAGAGTCTCTCGGCACCCGAATCATTCTTGATAAACATCACCTGCGCGCCTACCTTTAACTGCAGGAACTGGTCGGCAGGAAAAGAGCTTTCCGGAAATTTCCCCTCTATCTTTGCCTGATATGTCAAGGATTCGGTGGGGAGAATCGAAAGCCGACGGAAATTGAAATCATCTGCCATACGGTTGTGGGTGGTGAGGCGGATATATTTCTCGGAGTCTGGGGGATTGAATCCCGGAAGATAACGGGTGTTAAGTTTGTCGATTATATCCTTGGTCACCAGCCCGTCGCGCACGGCATTTAGGATATCGATGAAATCAGGATCATTCTGACGATACACTGTGGTTAGCTCGATGGTTTCGAACCCGCTTTGTCGCAATGCTATGCTATCGAAAAAATACTCAGAGGGGTAATGAGGAGTGAGGAGCTTTCGTTCGTCGTCTCTCAGCACGGGGGCGAGCTGGCGGAGGTCTCCGATAAGAAGCAACTGGACACCCCCGAACGGAAGCACCGGATTACGGTAGCGACGCATCACCGAGTCTATGGCATCGAGCGTATCGGGACGTACCATTGAAATCTCATCTATCACCAGAAGGTCGATCGAGGCTATGATTCGGCGTTTCTCCTTGCTCATGCTGAAGCGTTTCTTATCTTCACCGATGAAGCCTTGACCCGGAATGAAAGGGGAGAAGGAGAGTTGGAAAAAGGAATGGATGGTGGATCCCTGCGCGTTTATGGCAGCCACACCGGTAGGAGCGAGCACAATCATCCTTTTCTTTGTGGTTTCCCGAAGTCTGCGCAGAAAAGTGGTTTTTCCTGTACCGGCTTTTCCTGTGAGAAATAGGTTCTTTCCGGTTTCCTCGATTATGCGGTGGGCGAGGTTGAGCTCTTTATTGAGCTGATAGGAGGATGCCGGCTCTTCCGCTATATCCGTTTCCAGATAATCGTAATCGTATCGGTGCGCTGTCTGATCCATTGGGTTAGAAGAATTATTAAATTAGTTCCCGATTCCAAAATTACGAATAATTAGCGATACGGGCAACAAAAATACGATACATTATTGAATTACTCCGGTTTTGTGGATTTCTAATGTTAAAAAAGAAAGATTTTTAATTATATGCAGATTTTTTTTAAACTGATTCTGTGTTTCAGTGTTATAACAACATAAATAGATTGGAAGATACAATCTTTTGTATAAATAGAAATATTATACTTGTGAATTACAAACGGGTCTTGGGATTGGTCTCCTTTATACATCATTCCTTAGGCGCTTAATATTAATTATTAAAAACAAATGCTATGTTAGACACAACTTATCGTGAAGGCGACGCCAAGTCCGAAGCCTTCGGAACAAATGCAATGTTGCAGGATGCTCCAGTAGAGAAAATTCCCGATGGCCCAACGATTCCGAGTGTGGCCTATCAGATGGTGAAGGATGAATGTTACGCCCAGACCCAGCCTCGATTGAATCTTGCCACTTTCGTCACCACCTATATGGACGAATATGCCACCAAACTGATGAACGAGGCTATCAATATCAACTATATTGATGAGACAGAATATCCGCGCGTGGCCGTGATGTGTCAGAAATGTATCAATATCATGGCTAATCTGTGGAATAGTCCCGAGACCAACAAATGGAAAGCCGGTGCCTTGGCTATCGGATCGTCTGAGGCATGTATGCTTGGCGGTATCGCTGCGTGGCTGCGTTGGCGCGAGCGTAGAATCAAGGCCGGTAAACCATATGACAAGCCTAATTTTGTGATCTCCGCCGGTTATCAGGTGGTATGGGAGAAATTTGCCACATTGTGGCAGATCGAGATGCGTCAGGTGCCACTGAGTCTCGAACACCCCACACTTGATATTGAGAAGGCAATCAGCATGTGTGACGAGAACACTATATGTGTGGTTCCTATCCAGGGTGTTACATGGACCGGTCTTAACGATGATGTTGAGGCACTTGACAAGGCTCTTGATGAATTCAATGCCAAGACCGGAAATGAAGTATGTATCCATGTGGATGCTGCTTCAGGCGGTTTTATTCTTCCCTTCCTGTTCCCGGATGTAAAATGGGACTTCCGACTTAAATGGGTGCTCTCTATCTCTACTTCAGGTCATAAGTTCGGTCTTGTCTATCCGGGTCTTGGATGGGTGATCTGGAAGGATAAGAAATATCTGCCGGGCGATATGTCGTTCACAGTGGATTATCTTGGTGCCGAAGTGACACAGGTAGGTCTTAACTATTCGCGTCCTGCCGCACAGATTCTCGGACAGTACTATCAGTTTATACGTCTGGGATTCGAGGGATACAAGGCCGTGCAGCAGAATTCGCTTGATATCGCACGCTATCTCCACGCCACACTATCAGCAATGCCTGAATTCCAGCCTTATTCTCCGGATGTGCCCAATCCTATCGTGACATGGTTGATGAAACCTGATTTCCAGAAGACAGCCAACTGGACTCTCTATGATCTTCAGGATAAACTCCAGATGCACGGATGGATGGTTCCCGCCTATGCAATGCCTGCAAATATTCAGGATATGGTAGTAATGCGTGTATTGTGCAAGCAGGGTTTCAGCAGGGATATGTGCGACCAGCTTATAAACGATATCAAGTCGGCCGTCAAAGAGCTCAACACCCTCGAATATCCTACTCCCACACGTATTGCGATGGAGAAGAATATTCCTATCACACCGCGTGGCTTCAACCACACAGGCGCTCCTAAGAAGAAGTAAATTATAAATAAATACGGGGTTATAGGAGGTTATTGATGCCATCATAGGCTGTATTCTTCTATAACCCCTTATTCTTGATATTATGAAAAACACAATTATTACCAAAGACCAGATTCAGGCTGCTGCACAAGCCGCCTATGAGAAATCAAAGGATATCAAAGGAGGTGTCAACGCCCATTATATCCCTTACCTTGCCAATATCAATCCTGATCTCTTCGGTCTCAGCGTTACTCTTCCTGATGGAACCGTGTATAATTACGGAGATACGGAATATAAATTTGGTATAGAATCAGTCTCCAAGGTTCCGACCGCAATTCTGGTGATGCGTCAGCAGGGTCCGGAGGCTGTATTGAAGAATATCGGTGCGGATGCCACAGGGCTTCCTTTCAATTCAATTTACGCTATACTGCTCGAAAATGACCATCCTTCCACACCTCTGGTGAATGCCGGTGCTATATCGGCTTGCTCAATGGTGCTTCCTGCGGGGGATTCCGATGCCAAGTGGAAAGCTATCACCGACAATATCACGGATCTATGTGGTTCGGCTCCGGAGCTTATCGATGAGTTGTATAAGTCGGAAAGCGAGACTAATTTCAACAACCGAGCTATTTCGTGGTTGCTAAAGGATTACAACCGTATCTACGATGATGTGCCGATGAGCCTTGATCTCTACACACGTCAGTGTTCGCTCGGTATAACGGCATCCCAGCTTTCCGCAATGGCTGCCACAATTGCTTCGGGAGGAATCAACCCTCTTACAAAGAAAAGAATCTTCGATGAAGTTATTTCTCCAAAAATCACATCTTTGATCGCCACCGTGGGATTCTATCAGCATACAGGCGACTGGCTATATACCTCGGGCATACCGGCTAAAAGCGGAGTAGGCGGTGGAGTGTTGGGTGTTCTTCCAGGTAAACTTGGAATCGCGGCTTTCGCACCTCCTTTGGATGATGCGGGAAATTCTGTAAAGGCTCAGGCTGCCGTTAAGGCATTTGTAGAAAAACTTCACCTTGGCGTGTTCGACACAGTAAATCCTGTGATTCAGTATTGATCATCCTAATTTATAAAGGGTAAATTTTCACTTATAAAAAAACTAAAACTATGGCAACACCAACCACCTCCGGAAAAACATCAGTGGTGAAGCAAAGCGTCAAGATGGGCGTATTCACACTGATCATGATGAATATAGTTGCCGTCGTGTCATTACGTGGGCTTCCTGCGGAAGCTGAATATGGCATAAGTTCGGCGTTTTATTATCTACTTGCCGCATTAGTCTTCCTCATCCCTGTTTCCCTTGTGGCCGCAGAGTTGGCGGCGATGTTTCCTTACCAACAGGGCGGAATGTTCCGCTGGGTAGGAGAGGCTTTCGGTGAGAAAGCCGGTTTCCTCGGCATTTGGCTCCAATGGATAGAGAGCACTATCTGGTATCCTACAGTATTGACTTTTGGAGCAGTGTCTTTGGCCTTCATAGGGATGGACCATGTGTTCGACTCCCATTTGGCGGCCAATAAGATTTACACTATTGTAGTGGTTCTGGCCATCTATTGGCTTGCTACTTTCATCTCTCTCAAAGGTATGGGATGGGTAGGCAAAGTGTCAAAGATAGGCGGTCTTGTAGGAACAATCGCTCCTGTGGTTATCCTCATTGTGTGTGGGGCAATCTATCTTATCGGTGGAGGCCAATCTCAGATGAACTGGCATGGAGATTTCATCCCGAATTTCTCTAACTTCAATAATATAGTTCTTGCTGTCTCCATTTTCCTTTTCTACGCAGGTATGGAGATGAGTGGCGTTCACGTGAGAGATATCCAGAATCCTACCAAGAATTATCCTAAGGCTGTGATTATCGGTGCATTGGCTACCGTGCTGATTTTTATTCTCGGCACCTACGCGCTCGGAATTATCATTCCTGCAAAAGATATCAACCTCGTGCAATCGCTTCTCGTGGGCTTCGATAATTATTTCAAAGTGTTCCATATCCGTTGGGCTTCTCCGATCATTGCCATAGCTTTGGCATTCGGAGTGCTGGCCGGAGTGCTCACATGGGTCGCCGGTCCTTCCAAGGGAGTCTTCGCAGTGGGTAAGGCCGGATTCCTTCCTCCTTTCTTCCAGAAAGCAAACAAGAATGGAGTGCAGAAGAATATCCTTTATATTCAAGGAGCCGCAGTCACTTTCCTTGCATTCATCATGGTAGTGATGCCATCGGTGGAGAGTTTCTATCAGATTCTATCCCAGCTCACATGTGTGCTTTATCTTATTGTATATCTCCTTATGTTTGCTGCAGCAATCTATCTGCGTTACAGCATGAAGAACGCCAAGCGACCTTATCGTCTCGGAAAGAAGGGTAACGGTGTGATGTGGCTCATCGGTGGTGTAGGATTTATCGGTTCGCTTGTAGCTTTTGTATTCAGTTTCTTCCCTCCGGGTCAGATTCCTATGGGTTCACCCGCCACTTGGTTCATAGTACTTATAGGCGGAACAATCCTCTTTGTTGTACTTCCGTTCATTATCCAGCATTATAGAAAACCATCCTGGAAGGAGAGTGATACAGACTTCGTGCCATTCCATTGGGACAAATCCCCGGAAGCACAAGCTCAGCTTGCAGCAGCCGCCAAGGCTTTTGAGGAGCAGCAGGCAGCTGAAAATACCGGTGATAGTCAACCTTCGGCTAAAGGCTGATGTTAATACTATGAAGAGGATAATGGATGATCCATTATCCTCTTCATAATCGAACTTAATTAGATTATAAAGATAAAAATGAAAAAAATGTTTATTATTGCGGCCGCTGCATTGTCGATGATTTCGATGGCCGCATGCTCAGGCAATAAATGTGGAAAAGATGGAAATGAACGTGCCGATGAGTTATACACAGGTATTCTCCCGGCCGCTGATGCAGATGGAATCCGTTATAGTCTGAAACTCGACTATGACGATGATCATAATGATACCGAAGGAGATTATGATCTGACGGAAAGTTATCTGGTTGCAGACTCTACAGCCACAACCGGTTTCCGTGATGATAAAACCTATACTTCCGAAGGTGATTTCAAGGTAGTGGCCAAGAACGGAAAAAAATATATCGTCCTCTCCAAGGATGCAAAAGATTCCAATGCCAATGCAACGTCCTCACTTGCATTTGAGGTGACTTCCGACTCCACTCTTCTTATGGTGAACGAGAACACATTTGAGGCTCCGGCTGATTCTACAGCCTTGAATTATACCCTTCGTCTCCAGTAGTTTCTTAGAATTGGAAGGTAAGAAAAGTAATTGAAATTATTATATAAAATCTATATGAAATGGCCGCTTCAATAATTGGAGCGGCTATTTTTTTATTCTATGGTTGAAAACTGAAAGGGAGATAAAAGTGTTAAACAATCATAGCGGATGTTGTTTGGCATCGGCTTCACTATAAACTTCTATACTATGATGAATCTCCGGATTCTGAGAAGAATCATTGTTGCTGCCAGTATTGGATTGACTTCTGCATGGGTCCCTGTGATGGCTCAGGATAGTCTGATTAATAAAAGTGATTCACCTCTTCGATTGCCTCTTCCTGAGAGGTGGCTTTATGTGCCGGATCACCTCCAGACCGCCCCGTCGGAAGACAAATGGTGGAAGGAATTTGGTGATTCCACTCTCAATATGCTTATAAGCCGAGCGGAAGCCAACAACTTTAACGTTTCCATCGCCATGAAGCGTATTGAGCTTGCCGAAAAAGAGATGGAAGTAACGCGCGCAGGTTATTATCCCAATCTCGGGGTTTCTGCCGGATGGAGCGGATCGCAAAGTTCGGGAGCTTCCAATTCCCCTGTGTCATCATCGATGCGGAGCCGTAGATGGGCGGCCGGAGTAAATATGTCATGGGAAATAGATGTGTTTGGGAAAATTAAAAATCGACTTAAGGCCGACAAGGCGGCTGTGGATGTGAGCCGTGCAGAGTATGATGCTTTCCTGGTATCTCTCTGTGCTAATGTAGCCAAGACTTATCTTCAGTTGCGCACCTATCAGATGCAGTATGATGTAGCCCGTGAACATATCTTCTCTCAAGAGAAAGTTCTCAAAATTGCCGAGGCAAGACAGGAAGCCGGTATAGGCAATATGCTTGATGTGACCCAGGCAAAGATTGTGCTTTATTCCACGAAATCCTCTCTTCCCGGACTTGAGGCAGCTATCTATTCCACTGCCAACTCCATTGCTGTGCTCACGGGGATATATCCTTCTGAAATCGTACCTGTTCTCCTTCGCCCTGCCGAGCTTCCGCACGACATGGGAATGCCGGCCTTGGGTGTACCCGTTGATCTTCTGCGCCGACGTCCGGATATTGTGGAGGCCGAGGCTCAGCTTGCCCAATATGCGGCACAGATAGGAGTGGCTAAGAATGATTTTCTTCCGGTTCTTTCTCTTGATGGAAGCATTGGCACTTCGGCCCGGAAGCTTTCCAATATGTTCGGATCCCATTCTATGGACTATTCAATTGCTCCGACACTTTCATGGACCATATTCGACGGCAAGGCTCGAAACGCAAATCTTGCTATGGCAAAAATACAGTTTGAAGAAGCTGCCGACAATTACAATCTCACCGTGCTCAATGCCATAGAGGAGGTGGAGAATTCGATAGCCCGGTATAACGGGACTCTCCGTGAATGTGAATATCTTGAAGAATTAATAGATCAAAGCCGCAAATCGCTCGACCTCTCCTTGGGACTTTACAAGCAGGGTCTTACAGCATTCAGCAACGTGGTGGATGCCCAGCAATCATTTCTTGAGAATCAAAACTCTCTGGTATCTGCAAGAGGAGATGCCCTGTCACAGCTTGTGGCCCTTTATCAGGCTTTAGGTGGAGGTTATTAATTAAATGACCTATACAATAGGAGTGAAACATTTAAAATCGTAATATTATGAAGAATAATTATATAGGCGTGCTGATAGCTTTCGCGTGTTTATCTCTGATAGTGACCGGCTGTAAGAAAAATGATAATAAAAAAGAGGACGAAAGAATGGATGCAATCCCTACAGTCGATGTGGCGGAGGCAACCACAGATTCAATTACACTTTATCAGACATATCCCGGCACGCTTAGTGCTGGCCAGACCACTGATGTTGTCGCAGAGGTGAGCGGGAGAATACTTTCGGTCCATTATGTCTCGGGACAATATGTTAAAAAGGGACAGGCTCTTTTCACCATCGAATCCACCACGTACAGAGATGCCGTGACAAAAGCTGAGGCGGCCTTGTCCACAGCCCGCAGTCAGCATGACTACTATACTCGCCAACATGCCGCAATGCAAAAGGCCTTTGAGGCTGATGCCGTGTCGCAGATGGAAGTGCTTCAATCAAAAAGCAATATGGAACAGGCTGCCGCCTCAATCCGTGATGCCGAGGCGGCTTTATCCACGGCTAAGTTGAATTTGTCACGTTGCACGGTGGTGGCACCTGCTTCAGGTTATATTTCTTCAGGTGCTCCCGATCCCGGCAATTATGTAAACGGACAAGGAGCGCCTATAAAACTTACCACGATTTATTCCAATGAAACAATGACTGCCAAGTTTTACCTTAGCGATACTCAGTATGAACAATTGCTTGGCAGCGAAGGAGGTATCAGCGGTCCTCTTTACAGAAGTGTTCCTGTAAATTTCAAGGAGCAGGTAGGACATGATTATACCACCGACTTGTTTTATGTTTCACCAAGTGTGAACGAATCCACAGGTTCACTACTTTTGCAGGGAACATTGAAGAATAAAAACAACGAACTTAAGGATGGTATGTATGTCACCATATCTCTTCCCTACGGCACCTCACCACATGCGGTGCTTGTAAAGGATGCTTCAATCGGGACTGACCAGCGGGGAAAATACCTTTACACTGTAAACGATTCCAATAAAGTGGCCTATACTCCGGTGGAGATTGGTGCGCTATATCAGGATTCACTCAGGGTTATAACTTCCGGGGTGAAACCGGGAGATAAATATGTGACTAAGGCGTTGTTGACCGTGCAACGAGGAGAGAAAATAAATCCAAGGCTTACCAAATAATATACCTGCCGATGTTTTCAAAATTTTTTATCGACCGACCAATCTTTGCAACTGTTCTGGCATTGATTATGATATTTGCCGGGCTTTTGGCCGTGGATACCCTTCCTATCGCACAATATCCCGACATCACACCGCCTACGGTGATGGTTAATGCATCATATCCGGGTGCCAATGCTGAGACTGTGGCACGCACGGTTGCTGTTCCGATTGAGGAGCAGGTGAATGGAGTGGAAGGGATGATGTATATGAGTTCCAGTTGCGGCAGTGATGGAAGCTATAGTCTTACTATTACTTTTGAAAACGGCACTGACGTGGATGAAGCGGCTGTGGAAGTCCAGAATCGTATTTCGCTTGCGGATGCCCAGCTCCCTACCACCGTTACTCAGGAAGGAGTGCAGGTAAGTAAGGAATCGAGCAATAACGTTCTGTTTCTTGCATTGAAAGGGGATTCTACCCTTTATGATGCTCTTTACCTTACAAACTATGCGCAGCTACACATCACCGAACCCCTTTCGAGAGTGAAAGGCGTGGGGGGAGTGCAGTCTTTTGGCGGAGGAGAATACAGTATGCGTGTCTGGCTGGATCCGGATGCCCTGCGTGCAAGAGGATTGACACCGGCAGATGTGGCCGCAGCCATTCAGTCGCAGAATATGGAGGTTGGAGCCGGATCGGTGGGCAATTCAGGAAATGGAGATAATGCCGATTTTACATTTACTCTTACAACACAAGGCCGTCTGTCAACGGTGGAGGAATTTGAGAATATAGTGGTTCGTTCCGGCCCCGGGATGCTAAGACTGAAAGATATCGCAAAGGTAGAACTGGGAAGTAGCTCCTATAGCGCTTCTTCAAAAGTTAATGGTCAGGGAGCTGCGCTGATCGGGATTGAGCAGCTGCCGGGAGCCAATGCTCTGGATGTGGCAGACGGAGCGTTGAAAGAGATGGATGAACTCGCTAAATATTTCCCGGAGGGAGTGCATTATGAAGTGGTATTGAATTCCACTGATTATGTGCATGAGTCTATCGATGATGTGGTGAAGACCTTTATCGAGACTTCACTGATAGTTATGGTTGTCATCCTCTTATTTCTTCAAAATTGGAGAGCGGTAATAATTCCGATGCTTACTATTCCGGTGTCGTTGGTAGCAACATTTGCCGTGATGAAGCTGATGGGATTCTCATTAAATACCCTCTCTCTTTTCGGAATGGTGCTTGCCATTGCCATTGTGGTGGATGATGCCATCGTGGTGGTGGAAGACTGTTCGCGACTTGTGGATAAGGGGGATATCTCAAGAAAAGCGGCAGCCACAAAGGCGATGAAGGAGCTCACCGGACCGGTGATCGGAGAAGTTCTTGTGCTTCTCTCGGTGTTTATCCCGACAGCATTTGTAAGTGGGATAACCGGAGAGCTTTATAAACAATTCGCACTTACTATCGCTGTATCTACGGCCTTTTCCGGGTTTAACGCCTTGACATTGACCCCTGCCTTGTGTGCTCTCTTCCTCACACCCCGGAAACCGACAAAGAATATAATATATAAGGTTTTCAATAAAGGATTTAATGCTACCTTGCATCTTTATGACAAGGTGATCACCCGAATGTTAAAAAGGCCATTGGTATCCATGCTAATATTCCTTGCACTCTTCGGGGTCGCGATATATGGATTCGTGTCATGGCCCACAAGTTATATCCCTTCGGAAGATATGGGATATTTTATGACTTCTGTGCAGCTTCCTACAGGCGCTTCTCTTGACCGCACGGAGGCCGTTATGGATCGCCTGTCGGCGGAAATAAAAAAGAATCCTTATGTGAAAGATGTTATGTCTATTTCAGGAATGTCGATGATGGGAGGGGGGGCCGCTTCCAACAACGGGTCGCTCTTCGTGGTCTTAACACCCTGGAAGGAAAGAGGAAAGAAGGGATCAATAGATAAGGTAATGGCCTATGCTGACAGCGTCTCTTCCCAATTCCAGGAAGCTGTTATCTTCTCCGCCAATCCGCCCGCTATTCCGGGGCTGGGAATGTCATCGGGACTTGAGATGCAGCTCCTTGACATAAATAATCTTGGAGCGCAGGAACTGCTTCAGGCTATCCGCACAGTAAAGTCGGAAGCTGCCAAGGATCCGAGAATAGCAAGCGTGACTTCAATGTATCAGGGAGTTGTGCCGCAGTTTGAGGTGAATTTCGATAGAGACCGCATAAAGATGTTGGGCTTGACGATGGAAGATGTATATTCAGTGCTTTCTTCATATATGGGGGGTAGTTATGTTAATGACTTCGTTGATTTCGGAAGAACATATCAGGTGAAATTGGAGGCTCAGGGGCAGTCAAGAATGGATCCTTCTGATATTCTTGCCCTAAGTGTGAGAAACAGCGAGGGTGGAATGGTGCCGTTCTCTTCGATTGCTACCGTAAAACAAGTTTTCGGGGAGCCTTCTGTATCAAGATATAACATGTATTCCTCAGCCTCACTCACAGCCACACCGGCCAAAGGTGTGAGTTCGTCTGACGGAATAAAGGCTATGGAGGAAATCGTGGATAAGGCGCTTGGAAAGAATTATTCGTATGCATGGACCGGCATAGCCTATCAGGAAACACAGGCCGGAACCACGATTAGTTTTGTTTTCATATTCGCCATTATCATGACAATTCTTGTTCTCGCCGCCCAATACGAAAGCTGGACCGATCCAATAGCAGTAGTGCTCAGTATGCCTATCGCGATATTAGGAACTGTTCTCGGGGTGATAGCGATGAATCAGAGCATAAGTATATATACACAGATCGGACTGATACTCTTGTTGGGAATGTCGGCAAAGAATGCCATCCTTATTGTGGAATATGCAATGGATTTCAGAAAGGCAGGGATTTCTATCAGCCAGAGTGCGCATGATGCGGGAGTGATAAGGTTCCGTCCTATAATGATGACCGCACTCGCATTCGTGTTCGGAGTGATGCCGATGATGTTTGCCACCGGAGCCGGAGCCAACAGCCGTATTGAACTCGGCACAGCCGTGGTGTTCGGAATGGCTATGAATGCCCTTATCGGAACTCTCTTTGTTCCAAACTTCTGGGAACTAATGCAACGCGTAAATGAGAAATATTTGTCAGGATGGTTCAAGGATCCGAATGCCGGTAAAACCGGAGCACCTTCATCCGTAAAAGCCACCGCCGAGGCAGTGGCTTCGGGAAAGGTGGATGAAGATTAATCAGATGTCTTAGTATTTTTTATGGAAGATAACTTGAACAAGGAAATTCTCTCCCGGTCGCTTAGGTTACTGGGAGAGGATGCTATGAAAAGGCTTTCGCAGGTCAAAGTGATTATATTCGGTATAGGAGGAGTGGGTTCATGGTGCGCAGAAGCTCTGGTGCGCACCGGTATTCGACATCTCACCATAGTGGATGGAGATGTGGTGGCACCATCTAATATTAACAGGCAGCTCATGGCTAATGTGGAAACAATAGGGAGGTCGAAAGTGGAGACTCTCCGGCAACAACTGCTCTTGGTTGCTCCTGATGCGGAAATCACGGCGATTCATGATATTTTTACTCATGAAAAAAAAGAATTATATCATCTTGAGCAGTATGATTATATAATTGATGCAATAGATTCGTTAAAAGATAAGGTTGCGCTTATCGATGCTGCTACTGATTCCCAAGGAAAATTCTTCTCTTCTATGGGCGCGGCTCTGAAGATGGATCCCACGAGAATTAAGGTGGCTGAATTCCGGCAGGCTTTAGGTTGTCCTCTTGCAAGAGCCTTGCGACAGCGCTTTAAAAAAAGAGGTCGATTCCCTTCAAGGAAATTCAAGGTAGTGTATAGCGATGAATTGCTTCCTAATCTTGGCCCTGAGCCGGATGGCATAAAAAACGAGGCTGATAGTAGAAAAGCTCAGATTAACGGATCTTTGATGCATATCACTGCCATATTCGGCTTGACTCTGGCAGGTCTTGTGATTGAGGACATAGTTAAAAGGGATAAGATTGTGATTGTTAATAATTGTTAATTGAATGATGTTTTGTGGTGCATTTATACGAATAAAATGACTATATAGACGATAAAAAAGTGTATCTGCCGAAAACGTTTTAAAAATTTTAATAATTTATCTAATTTTGTGGATGTAATCCCCGATACAGGATAAATTAGTAAAACATATTGTAGTGTGATTGATGGAAGATCCGGGTTACCGTTCCGACTGTGAAGTTAGTGGTAGGCCGGATCTTCTTTTTGTATCAATATGCGATTTTCCCGGATTCAGCAGTGGATTATAAACCCGGACAGGATGGGTGGGAGGAGATGAAATTAAAACAACAGACTATGGGCGAGAATAATTCACACCTTTTAAGGACGATGAATGTGATAATGTTATCACTTGTATTGTTCTTTCTTCCCCCTCTCATAATGTTCTTTGAAGGGGAGAGGTTTACCGTGAAGAACACTATATTGGTCTTATTCTGGCCGGATGCTATACCACAGGATTCTTTGTGAATTATTTCTGGCTTGTGCCTCAAATGTTGAAAAGCAATACCCGACTGGCATTGTTTATCGTGGTAAATCTGATTATGATCTTCGCTATCATGATCATAGTGCCGGTGTGGGTGAAGTTTCATGGAGGTGTTCAGCCAAGACAAATTGACGGGGTGGAGGAATCCGTGTTGCGCAGTGCACTGGTGTATGCGGGATTTTCAGTCAGAGACGGTATCATGATGGTATTGGCTTCGGGACTGGGATTCGCTGTCAGAGTAGGACATGAAAAAGAGAATCTTAAAAAAAGAGAGCTTGAGCTGAATGCCGAGCGTCGTCAGATAGAACTTAAAAGTCTCAAAGCCCAATTAAATCCTCATTTTCTGTTTAATTCACTCAATAATATATATGCGCTGATAGAGTTCGCTCCCAAAAGGGCTCAGCGAGCTCTCCATGATTTGAGTAGTATGTTTCGTTACATAATATATGACACACCCTCAACCACAGTCACCCTTGCGCAGGAGATTCAGTTCATAAGAGAATATGTGGAGCTGATGCGGCTCCGTCTTGGCAATGCGTGTGATCTTGAATTCAGCGTTGATCCGGATGTTCCGACAGAAGTGCCGATCACCCCTCTCTTATATGTCACCCTTGTAGAGAATGCTTTCAAACATTCTTCACCCGATGATGAGGAATATTTTATAAGGATTAAAATCCGGATGGAACCATTTAAGAGCCATAATTCCGAAGAAGGGAGTCTTGTATTCAAAGTAGAGAATAGCTGCACGTATTCTGTTTCGGAGAGTATTGAAAAGGAACGCTCGGGAGTGGGACTGGTAAATGTGAGACGCCAGTTGAATCTTCTCTATCCGGGATCATATAAATTTGAATTATCCCAGGAAAAAGGGAAACACTCGGCAATGATAAAAATATCTATGAATGCACTAATGAAAAATATCAAGGAACAAAATGCATAAAGTTAGAAAGTAATCACTTGGAGTGCAATAAATTGGAATAATTTTTCGTTTTCTGAATATGAATAGAACATTAAGGTGCATAGTGATTGATGACGAGCCTCTGGCACGCGACTTGCTGAGAAGTTATTGTGAAAGAACTCCCGGATTGTGTATGGACGGAGAGTACGAATCGGCAGCCGATGCCATGAAGAAGGTGATGTCGGAAACTATCGACCTCGTATTTCTTGATATAAACCTGCCATTGCTTAATGGAATAGAATTTGCCGAGATCATACCATCCCGGACCAGAATCATATATGTGACAGCTTACTCCAAATATGCTCTTGACGGTTTTCGTGTAAATGCTCTTGATTATCTTCTTAAGCCGGTGAGCTACACCGACTTTCTAAATGCTGTAGGAAAAGCAGTGGAATGGTTTTCCATGAAAGACTTTTATCAGGATCGTCAAAACGTGCCGTTTGAAAACGATACAATAACTGTAAAATCCGATTATCGTCTTGTGCAGATGAAAACAGACTCTATATTATACATAGAGGTGAGGAAGGACAGGCTTATTTTTGTTCGCACTGATGGGGAAGATGTGAATGCTGTGATGAGTATGAGGGATATTGAAGAAATCCTTCCCGCTTCCAAATTTATGAGAGTGCATCGTTCATTCATTGTTAATTTCCGCAATGTGGAAGTGGTAGAACGTAGCCGGATTGTTTTCGGTAATACTTATATCCCTATTTCTGACTCAAAAAAAGAGGAATTTTTCAGGAAAATAGGTGTAAGTGTACAAAAATGAACTTATATGGGAATGTTCTCTGAAGGGAAAAGTTAAAAATTTATTTATCACTATAAATTTACCATTTGGATTATAGCTATTTCAGATATTATAATTAATTTTGCAACTCGAATTGATAATAATAGCATGTTATGACAAAAGCAGATGTAGTTAATGAAATTGCACGTGCCACAGGTATCGACCGTGCAAGTGTTCTCACAACAGTGGAAAGCTTCATGGAAGTAGTGAAAGATAGTCTTGCGAAAGGTGAGAATGTCTATCTTCGTGGCTTTGGCACATTTGGTATCAAGGAACGTGCAGAGAAACTCGCACGCAATATTTCTAAAAACACCACTCTGATCGTTCCTGCACACAAGATTCCTGCATTTAAACCTTGCGACACTTTCAAAGAGGAAGTGGCTAAGTAAGATTTTCCTTTGCAGGATAGAAAAACTTTATTATTTAAACCATTCAAAAAAGATTGATTCTGCTTATTCAGGCAGCTTCAAAAGAAAAAATCAAGGGGGTTGTGTCGTTTTGATACACCCCCTTTGACTTCATAAATTACATTCACTGCTATTCTGTTTCATACCACCTCTTTGATAAATAAATTCTTAAGCTTCGGAACTTTTGGAGCAGCATGACGGCGCCATAGCCACAGGATTGTCAGTGGGATGGCAGTGCCGGCTACCGTATAGAGAACCCAAAATAAATCCTCATGATTGTTATAATGTATCACCATGTGGCAGCCTATCTCTCCGGGATCAAGCCCATACCATAGTATTTTCAACCAGCTCACGGTCTTGAAGGAGATGATATGGAAAATGAATACATAAAGCGTATTATTACCTATGAAAGTGAGAAGTTTCGCCACTATTCCTCCTGCCATATCTATCAGAGTTGACAGATGTTTGGTGACAAGGAACCCGGCTATTCCCGTGAGCGGGAGGGTAGCAATGTCGCGGAGTTGACCCTGATTGTTCATGCCACACCAATGGTTGAATGCACCCACACACATGATACCCACACATAGCAGGGTTAACCACCAACGGTTGCCGATCTGCTCTTCATAATAACGGTAAAGCACTCCTATACCAAAAAAGAATATTCCCCAGACTTCTCGCAGCCCTCCGTTTGGAATAGTAGGTATCTTGAAGCCTATCCCAAGACGGATCGCATTGAAGCCAAGAGCTACGAGGCAAACCGCGACCACGCCTAAAACCGGTGATAGACGAGTCTTGGAATCGATCACTTTGTAAAGAATAAGAAACATTATGCTTGCCACCAATAATCCTCTGAAAAACCAGAATGCCCCTGCCATGAATTCATCATATCCACTCATAGATGTCACTATGAGCAACAGACGATGGAAGAAATCGTTGGCGCTATATGGATGTGTCACGCCTCCGGTCCAATTGCCATATTGCTCATTGAGAAGGCCGATTTCAAACCATAGATTATGAAGCACAAGGAAGAAAATACTCCATTTCAGGAAAGGGAGGTAAAGCCCCTTGGCGCGTTTCACACAAAATGACCAAGGATCATCCAGATATTTCCGGCTGAAGAAATAACCTGCCGTGATGAAGAAGAGAGGCATGTGAAAGATATATATGAAATTGGAGATCAGGGTGGGAGGCTCTGCATGACCCAGCACCATCAATATGATGGCGATACCCTTGCAGATTGATATTATTGTATTCTTCGGCATGATGTGATTTATGGGTTGAGATCTAATTTTTTAGAAGATTTTCTATAAAACGGAATAAAATTATTTCTGCAAAATTACTAAAAGTTTTTTCGATATTTTGTAACTTTGTGTCAAATTTACTGCTAACTTATTTTTAAAAGTTTATAGAATTGATTTGCTTTATGAGAATCAATAAATTATATGTTATAGGAAGTTTAATGGCAATCGGAATGATCACACTTCAATCATGCTTGGTAGGTGAAGAGAATCTTAAAGAGGCCGACAAGGTGGTGATCAACGAATTGATGGCTTCCAACCGTACCGGTATCCTTAGTCCGAAAGGAAAAGCTGCCGATTGGATCGAATTAAAGAATACTTCTAACGATACTATTAATCTTAAGGGCTTTCAATTATCGGTGGAGAAGATTGTGAATGATACAGTGGCGAAAAAAGCTAAGAAAACGCTTGCCGATGAGGAAGCTGATCCGGAAAAGGAAGTAGAGAAGGAGGAGAAAGAGACAGTGACCACCTGGACTTTCCCTTCAGTCAAGATTCCTGCCGGAGGAACTATTCTTGTTTTTTCAGGAAAGAAAAAGGATAAGGAAGATGCCGATTCCAAAAATGCTTCAAAGGATAATCAAAATGATGTGGTATCAGGACCCTTGATATCTGATCTTAAATTTCCCAAGGAGGGAGGAATTGTTCGTTTCCTTTCCCCGAAGGGAAAGGTAATCAAAGAATTGAAGTATGGCGCATTGAAACCTGACCAGGCGCTTGCTCTTCAACCGGATAGCACATACAAGACAACCTATTGGCAGAGTCCCGGCTTTGAAAACACAAAAGAAGGATATATAAAGGTTGCCGAGCTTATCGATACTCAACGCAATAGTCCACTGTTGATTTGGGAGTTGATGAGCCGTATGCCCCATTCATATCAGAATTGGGTCGAGCTTAAGAATGTAAGTGATAAGGATGTGGATCTTTCCCAATACTCTCTTTCAAAAAAACTCGGAAAGAAAGATGGGGTAAAGCTGCCGGCTCGTATTCTTAAGCCCGGTGAAATAATCTCATTAACTCTTGCAGGAGAAAAGAGAGCTAACGGAGCTCTGTCGGTACCTTTAAAGCTGGGCGATGCCGAAACCCTGGTATTGTCGAAGGATGGTAAATTCATGGATGGTGTATGTGCCAAATCAACCACCATAGGAGGATCCATAGGAAGGGCTGAAGGAAAAAAGGGCTTTTTCTATTATACCACACCATCCCGTAATGCTTCCAATGGAGAAGGTGGACGCAGGTTAGTAGCTGATAAGCCGCAATTTGATAATAAACCGGCCGTGTATCAGAAAAATGATAAAATCACGTTAAGGTTGAAAGATCCTAATCAAGTGGTGCATTATACCACTAATGGCACTGCTCCCACCGCTGCTTCTCCGGTGCTTAAGGACTCGATTGTAGTATCAAAAAATACGGTGGTGCGTACTTTTGCAGAAGGAGACAGCCTGAATATCAAGAGCGATGTCGCCACAGCCACATATATCATCGGAGCCTCACATGACTTACCGGTGATGAATATTACAGTAAATAATTCCGACCTTTATGATTACAACACCGGAATTTATGCTGATGGCCCCGGTTATGGAGATGAATGGCCACATAAGGGTGCCAACTTCTGGAAAGACTGGACCAAAAATGCATATGTGGAATTTTTTGATGATAAGGATGGTTTCTCAGTGGATTGCGGCTTGAAAATCTTCGGAGGTTTCTCCCGCAATGAGCCCAAGAAATCCTTCCGTCTTAAATTCAGGGGTGAATATGGAGATTCGGAAGTGGATTATGACTTCTTCGGCGATGGCGAGGTGATGGGTCTTAAAGATCTTGTGTTGCGTTCCGGATCCCAGGATTATAACCGCTGCATGGTGCGCGATGAATTCTTTACAAGTCTGATGCAGGCTCAGAGTCCGACGATTCTTACTCAGAAATATCGTCCGGTTGCATTGTATGTGAATGGCGAATATTTCGGTCTGTATTTTCTTAGAGAGAAAATCGACAAGAATTTCGTGGCACGTAAACTTAACCTCCCTAACGATGATATCAATATCATCATGTCGAAAGGATACAATGAGGAAGGCCCGAAAACGGAATATATTAACCTTATGAATTATGTGTCAACCCATGATATGAAAGATAAGGCAAATTATGAATACATGAAGAAAAATGTGGATCTTCAGGGTCTTATAGATTATAAATTGGGTGAGATTTATGCAAGTAATTCCGATGTGGGCAATATCCGCTATGTGCGTTCCACTCATCCGAAGAGCGACAAGATGTGGCGTTTTGTCTTTTATGATCTTGACGCTACTTGGGTGGGTTATAAGCCTACACCGGCTTATTATCTCTCAGTGACCGGAGGAGCTGCGGAATCGAATGTCACCGAGCATAACAAGATGATTAACCGTCTGCTTGAGAATCCCGAATTCCGCCAGATGTTCCTTGAGCGACTCTCTTATCATCTCACCAACACTTTCTCCACCAAGAACACCACAGCAGTATTCGATAAACTTGTGGATCAGATCCGTCCTGAGATGAAGCTCAATTGCCAGCGTTGGCCTCAGCTGAAATATGAGACTTGGGAAAAGAATGTAGAGGCGTTCAAGGAGAAATTCAAGGATAAGAATAAGGTGATGCTTGATGGAATAAGGGAATATCTCAAGATCACGCCTGACGAAGAGAAGAAATATTTCAGCAAACTCGGATATTGATGTGTCCGGATTTAGAGTGAAATCACATAACCTAAAAAAGCACGGCCCAAGCGAGCCGTGCTTTTTTAGGTTATAAGATTTATTTTATTCCTCTTCTTTGGGAAGCTTCATCATGGTATTGGCAGAGGTGGTGTATTCTCCTTTGTGGAGTCGATAGAACACTTTAAGCATTACCGTATCCTGAAGATAATTAATCGCGCCCACCTCGATATTGGTGATGTCGAGACCGGTGCGTTTCTTGACATCTTCTATCAGTTTGTCCCGTAGTTCTGGTTGGATGTTGTCAACACGGTCATAAAGAATATATTTGGAAGTTACATTCCTTAACCTTCCCACTCCTTCAAAAGCCCATATAGCCACTACGAAAATCACATTCGCCAGACACAATTCCGTGAAACTCATGTGGAGTGCGAGCGCATTTATGACCGACAAGGTGATTATCACAAATAGATAGGTCATCTCGCGGACGGATATCTGTTCGGTTCGGTACCGGATAATGCCGAAGATGGCGAATAATCCCAGAGCCATTCCCAGTTTAATCTTTACACCGCCGCTACCGAGTAAATAGGTAAGAAAGAATACACTGATACTTATCAATGTAAAGGTGAAATAAAAGTTGAGTTTCTTACTCTTCCTGTAATAGAACATATGGATTATTATCCATACGAAGAAGATATTGAAGAAAAACCGGAACAGAAGTTGGACTGTCCGTGTCATGTCCACCCACGGGGCGGGGAATAATTGCATCTCTTCCATTATATGAGTTTGTTTTTACGTTTTATTTTTCAATTAGACTTTTCACCTTCCGGATCCGTTTTTTTATCCTGTTCTGTTTCATATCGGGATTAGTGACTGCCATTCCGATACAATATTTACTGAATCCACCGGGATGGATACGAAGATCTTTTAAATAATTGTCAAGACCGGACTTGCACAGATTCCCATCTCTTTTCCATTCGATAATTCCAATTTCATAGAGATTCACTTTAGCGTCGGTGGTTAGGTTGTGAAATTCAAGATTTGTGTCGATGGTGATGCGCTCCGTCATGGCTTTATCCACCAAAGTGATTCGATAGAAATGATTTTCTATCTGTGCTACAAGATTCTCCGGATCATAGTTGGAGTTGGCTGAAATAAAGGACTGATAGGAGAGGAGATCGGTATCATCTTTCATTTCCACTCTCTTCTTGCGGGTGCGACCCTTGTTGTTCTTGCTCTTTATTTCTATGAACGGGGGAGTGTCGGAACCTTCATATCGTCTCATCCTTATTTTCTGTCTGCTTTTTTTTCCTCTCTGATGTTGATAATACATGTCCATCTCGGGAGTGTCGTAATAGCGGGTGTAATAAGGCATATTGCATCTCCCCGATATTTCCTGAATATAATAATCGGAGGAAATGGCTTTCAGCAATTCCCTTATCTTACCGACAGTGGTGACATATTTGCTGTCGATACGATTCATCAACTTCACTTTCCCCATGTCAGCGAGAGATATGGGCTCAAAGGATTGGATTATATCGTTATCGATTATTACATTGGTTTCTGTCATTTGGAATAATATATCATGTTAACCAAAGAAGTCTAAGATATGTGACGAATGAGGTCTTATGAAAATGATCTGAACCATTCCGGATAAACTTCGGTTCGGTATATTGTTTTAAAACGGAAATAAAAGGGATTTTATTTTTAGATCATGTCTTGTTGAATCGAATAATTTATTTTAATTTTGTAAATCAGGTGTATGTTGATTTTAGCACCATATATTTTGGAGGGATATCTCGGGATATGAAGTTGTTTTTCAACTTTTATGCTTCCAGGATTCATTTACCTAAAAGAATTTAATTATGGGAATGTTTGAGTTAGGATCAAGAGATGAGGTTAAGAAATATTCAGATACGCCGGCAAACCGTAAGTTGAGACATTGGGCTTACGTGTTTGCTGCGGGAATGATCGGCGGACTGCTTTTATCGATCATTCTTCTCAATGTGCTCTCGCATGTATTAATTCTCATAATAAGAGGATGTGTGGGGCTTTTTGCAATTGTTTTTGTGGTTCTTGTTGTTGTAATTGCATATAGGGTCAACAAGGCGCGCATCAACGGTTGGTCAAAGAGAGATGACAGTAATATAAAATAACGGAAAACCTATTATAGAGATGAAACGATTTACTCTCTTGTTTCTTTCATTGTTTTGTGGGCTCGGAATGATCAATGCAAGGACCATTCAGGGCGTGGTTCGCTGTGCAGGTGATTCCACGGCTGCCGTAGGTGCATCCTGTAGGCTTTTGGCTGCCGGAAAGTTCATAATAGATACCACCACCGGCGAAAATGGAGGATTCTCTTTATCTACTGAGGAAAGGTCGGCACTGAATCTTGAAATCTCAATGACCGGATTCTCCTCAACTGATATCCTGATAGAGGCAGGTGGAAAGAATCTGAATTTAGGTACGATATATCTTGATGAGGGTGTAGATCTTGATGAGGTGACCGTGACGGCTAACCCTGTTATTAATTCAAAAGGACGCACGATAATTTATCCATCGTCGGAAGATGTGAAGGCATCCTCTACCTCCCTGAGTTTATTTCAGAAACTGCCTCTTGCGGGACTGGAGGCAAATCCCATCACCCGTAGCATTTCAATCGACGGAGGCACGCCGGTCATTCTTATAAATGGAGTACCCTCTTCTATTGAAGATGTCAATGCATTGCAGCCTAAAGATATAGAAAAAATAGAATTTTCAAGGTTTGCACCGGCTCGCTATGCAGATTCGGGGGGGTCGGGATTTATAAATATCACCCTAAAGAAGCGTAATGACGGCGGACAGGTCTATGCCTGGGGACGAAGCGCGGTCAACACGGCATTCCTTGATGCAAGTATCAAGGCTTCATATCATCAGGGACCTTCACAATTCTCTATTCAATATGTGCCTTCGTGGAGAAACTATAATAAAGTGTATGACAATACAACGGAGAGTTTTATAGGCGACGATTTCAGAGTAGATCTGGAAGAGCATGACCGCAATCCATTCAATTATCATTACCATCAGATAAAATTGAAGTATGACTTCAGCCCAAACGTCAAAACTCTTTTCTCCGCCACATTCAGCGCAGCTCCTTTGGCAAGAAAAAGCAGGTCGATTGCCCGGACAATGGATTCTGAACTTGGCACATACGATAACAATAACCTGAATAAAAATAAGGATTTCACTCCATCCCTTGACCTTTTTCTGCGGCAGGATTTCAATGAGAAGAATACAATGGAGGTGCAGGTGGTCGGCACATTAAGCTCAAGCGACTACCGGCGCGACAATAATTATATTTTTGAAGATGGAAGTGAAGACTCGTATGTGATGAATGTTGACAGTCGTCGCCGTTCGCTGATTTCTGAAATCAGTTACATACATACTTTTACTGATAAAACATCGCTTTCAGGTGGTTTTCAAAATACGGTGTCGCGAAGCACCAACAGATATCTGACATCCGATTATAAACCGATACTTACCGAAAATAATAATTATGCCTATATCCGTCTGGGACAAAGCGTAGGGAAGTTTTATATAGCTTTGGCAACCGGTATGAAATTGTTCTGGATAAAAAATGACTTGAACAAACGTGACTTTATAAGAAATCTTTCGAGCGCGCAAGTGTCTTGGTATATCAGTAATAACTGGAGTTTGCAGGGAACATTCCGATATACACCGGCAATCCCTTCACTTTCCGCTCTTACGGACTATCCTCAACAAACCACCCCTTATCTGATTTCCAACGGTAATCCGGATCTTAAGGTGTCAGATAATTTTTTATATGGTCTTAGTGCGAATTATAGTATCAAGAAATTCCAGGCCTCTTTCCAGTCATTCTATTCCGATGTTAAGAATAGCGTGATTGATGATATCAGATATATAGGAGAGGGGATGTTCCTGACTCAGTCGGTCAATGCCAGATATCGCCGCATCTTTCAGAATGACTTGTCAATGCGACTCAGCGGTATTTATGGGTTCGGAGTAAACCTATATTTGAGTCTTACCCACTATCAGACAGCAGGGGCGGATTGGAGTCATAAACTCACATCTTTCGATGGAAGCGTAACGATATGGTGGAACAAAGGACCCTATACCATTTCCTATTGGCGGAAAATCCCTGGTAAATACCTCAATGGATATAATGTAGGGAAGGATGAAAATGGGGATGCTTTGCAGTTTGAGTGGCAGCCGAATAAACATTGGACTGTAGGGGCAAGCTGGATGTATATGTTTGACAAGAAAGGTACACGCTATCCGGCATGGAGCTACTCTTCTATAAATCCTTCTTATCGCGAACGATATATTAAGAATAACGGAAACATGTTTGTCCTCTCTGTGAGCTATGCGGCCGATTTCGGGTCTATATTCCGCACGGCGCGTAGAAATCTGAATAATGCCGATAATGGGTCATCACTATTAAAGTTATAATGCCCAGTCGAGGATTACATTCATGAAGTGAAAGACTGAAATGATTTGAAATGAAAACAAAAAGATTGATTTTTCCTCTTATCGCGTTAATGGTGATGGCCTGTTCGGGCAATAAACAGACCAAGGAATCGCTGACGCAAGGTGATATTTCGGGTGCAGACAGTGTGGCGCATCCTGACATTTTGGGTCAATGGTATATTGAAAATATTTTTTTCAATGACTCGACATATACCCGCCCTTCAGAGCAATGCCCCGGGATCCGTCAGTATATCCTTTTTGAATCGGATGGAGATTATTCGGTGATGACCAACTGCAATCATGGAGCAGGGAAATATACTTTGTCGAATACCGAGATATCATTCCGGGATGCGGCGTGGACAGAATTGGCGTGCGATAACATGGCTACTGAGGAAGCAATCCGTAGAATCCTTCCCCTGCTCCGTAGTGTCGAAATTGAGAATGATTCAGTGATGCGTATCAATTCAGATTCCGAACCGTATCTCATTCTGCTAAAAGCTAAGGAGATAAAATAACGAAACTTCGATTTTTTTCTGAGGCTGTATAATATGAATTTGTAGATAAAGAAAAAATCATTAACTTTGCAACAGCCGACCACCACGCAGTATAATTCAAGGAGGAGCGGGCGGGCCGGCTGACATATTGAATGAATGCGTTTACTCGACGCTTCCCTTGACAATAGGAAACTTCGCAACTTTCTAAATCTCAGTCAGGGATGGCAGACGGTAGATGTCGATGTAGATATGCAACATCGGCCGATGGTTCGTATCCCGACAACGGGGTAGGGGCCATCGGTGTGGCGGCATATTCTGCGTGGGACTTCTGCCTGTCTGTCCGTTCTCACTGAGATGGGCAATGCGAAGGCCTCTGATTGGAGAACGGACGGCAGGTATGGCTCTCACGCATTTTTTTAACCATAAAAATCTTTTCAAGAGAGCGGAGAAGATAGGGTTAGGTATATTATGTTTTCAACAAGCAAATATATTTTTAATCACATGAATATTAAAAGTATAATCGCCTTGATATTCATGTTTTCCGCTACATTAGGCAGTTTCGCCAAAGTGACCGAAATTGACGATATATGGGATATCCGGTATAATAACCGCCCAATGGTGATAGAGGCTTATGCCCCCTGGTGTCCTCCATGTAAAGTTTATAGCCCGATTGTGGAACGCCTGTCTCGTGAATACGATGGAATGGTGGATTTCTACAAAGTCAACATTGATCGTCCTGATGCCGAAGAATTTGTTTACCGCTACGAGGTGGGTAGTGTGCCGCTCACTGTTTTTCTATGGGATCCGCAAGGCGATGCATCAGTAAAACATACTGTGGAAAGAGGGTTGATGGGTTATGACGAGCTTAAACACTATATAGAACAGACCATAAAAAAGCATTATACCAATGCTAAACCTCAACCGACTATAACCGATAATATCGATTATTCATCTACTGCGAAATTATCTTCATGGCCTGAACCACCTGAAAATGGAATAATGTCTTTTTATCCGGATGCTGATATGTCAAGGTATTTAGGGACTTGGATTGGCAAAGAGGATGGAGATGAGTCAATCATAAACTTCTGGGAAGAAGATGATTTGATTTATTGTAGTGCGGCTACTAATTCGCCTCACCGTCTTGCTGTTTTCTCAACTCCCTATTGGTGGGTGGGGGCATGTCGATGGGACACAGAGTATGATGGAATATGGATCAATGACGTAATAAGTTCTACACCGAGGAGCTATTCCGATTCAAGTCAGATACAACATGGCTTTTACCGAGAAAAGATCTTAAGGATTCAAGGAGATGAACTTATAATAACGGTAAAAGAATATAAAGACTGGGAGAACTGGAATAATCATATTATAAATAGGGAGTATATTTGCAAATATAAAAAGTTATAAATAAAGTTTAAACAACTTCATATTGTTAGAAATAATACGTAACACCGACGCCGACTCTGTTTTCTCTAAAACTTAATTCGCCCTTAAGCAAATCGGTTATTCCGAAATCTGCTTCCAAAGAGATCTGAAAATTGTTTACAGGTATTCCGACACCAACTTTCCAGGATAGGTCGAATCTCCTCTGCATGTCCCATAGATTAACATATTCAGCCGTATCCTCCTCCAGTTGATTATTTTTTAATGCCGTTTTCCCGGCAAAAGCATATCTTACTTGCGGACCGGTAAATACATTGAATGCATACCTGTCGGGGATGTCAATAGTGTATCCAAATACAAGTGGAATCTGAAAGCACCATTTATATATCTTAGGATCAGTTTCCAAAATTGTGCCATCCGAATCAGGAAACAGGAGATTCTTATATTTATATTGAGAATATGCAAGAGAAAGACCGGGCTCAAAATAGAAGTTCTTCCCTAAATAAATGTTGCTGACTCCACCGATGGTAAATCCATAGCCGGGACGAAACATTGTTACTCCACCTCCATCCCCGTGCCATTTACTCGGAAGTTCAGCATCTAACGATGCTTTTAGACCCCAGATCACTTTATCATCTTGTGCATACCCGGAGACTGTGAAAAACAACAAAACAAGGATGGATAGAATAAATTTGCGCTTCATATACAAATAGTTAGTAGAATAATCTATTGTATAGATAACGTTTCTAATAAGTATTTATTGCTTTGGGCTTTCCTCCCTCGTTAGCTCCAAGCGTTACTATGAATTGTTCTTTTAGGAGTTTTATAAGAGTGGGAAATCCAATTCCGCGTGCAGTTTTTAATCATGAATATTGCCAATGAGATATTATTCACAACACACTCCTTGAATATCAGAAATTTTACTAACTTTGTGATATGAGAAAAATGTTTTATCTAATCATACTGACCTGTGTGGGATTTATACACATCTCAGGTTGTACCCATGAGCTGACTTCGACTATATGTGAAAGAGTTGAGGATCAGAAAATATTCTATAATCCCGAACAACAACCCGAATATATAAATGGGGGGATTTTTGGATTAGTAAGTGATTTTTACACTATATTGCTACATACCGCTCCTGTAACACAAGATTGTATAAAAGCTCGTGCGATTGTAAAATTCAGTATTTCAGAGGATGGGATTATTGACCCTAACAGTATAATAATCGTGAGAAACAAAAGTGTGCCTGAAGATTATATGAATGCCGCCATTGAAGCGATCAAAAATCTGGGCAAATTTTACCCTGGAAAAATGAATGGTACGCCGATAAAAGTAACATTGACTCTACCTGTCCTATATCCCGTTCCGTTAGATAAAATCAGGCCGAGGGAATAGAAAATAGTCGCTAAATATCTCACGAATAACCCCAATAGCAACTATTACCGAATCGATAATCGAAACCGTTAATATTTTTGAGTTCTGAAACGTACTGCAAAATCTCTCAATGATGTTTTGGTCAGCCTATTATTACAGTTGGCTGATACAGAATATTTAAACCAATATTCCATGAAAGACTTTCTTAAAATTTGGTTGATCGGTATTATAATCATACTGCTTCATGCTCCTTCGATTAATGCAACCAACATTGTAACCTATGTGGTTTCAGACAGTATAGATACACCCTCCGAGAAACTTAAAATAGAACTTGAAAGCCTTTCAAATGAAGATGATAAGGTTAGAATTTCGGTTAAATTGAAAAGTGCTAATGTGCCTTTTACAATTTATGAAGCTAAGTGGGTGAATTGTGATAATACATATCTCCCATCAGAATCGTTTTCACTAATAGCACAGACTAATGAGGTGTCCGGTCGGAACACTGAATGGCACATATCGCTTGATTTTCCCTTTTCTGATACATTTGAAGACAATGATGTGTTAATTCTCAAAACTGATAAAGGTATTGTAAAATGTCCTACATCAACGTCTGGAAAACTAAAGGAAGAGATAGATCTTCTACGCACTGACTATGAAAATAAACTTGATTTATCAAATGAAAGTACCAGGAAAGCATGGATATTTTTATATGTCATATTGGTATCTGCTATTATTATAGGATCTACTATTTTCATAATTGTAAAGCGAAGGTTGTCTCGAAAGAGAAAAGAGATTGAAGAACTTTCAATGCTTATTTCAGAGAGAACAAACCGCAACTGTGAATTAGAAGAACAGGTCAATACACTTTATAGTAATCGGCTTGATACCCTGAATATGTTGTGTAATGAATATTTTGAAAAAAGCGACTCCGAGAAGGTGAAGCTTTCGCTCTATAATGAGGTTGAAAAACACATATTAGCTTTGCGTGATACCAAAAGCATAACGCAACTTGAAAGTATTGTCAATATGTATATGGATAATATACTTGTCAAGGTGCGTGAACAAATGCCGGAACTGAATAAAAAGGATTTAATATTCCTTACTTATCTTTATGCAGGTTTTTCCCCCCGTGCAGTTTGTATTTTCACCGATATAAAGATTAAGAATTATTACAATCGTAGAAGCCGACTTAAGAATCGAATTCTCGAATCAAATGCACCGGATAAAGAAATTTTTGCGTCTAAAATGTAGCCTTAATGATCTGATTATCATAATGAGGAAATTTCAAATATTCCACATATTGATTATCAATTAATTAGATACTCTAATGAGGAATCTTATTTTGTAATAGTTCTTGGGTAGGTAATATGCTGATGCTAATTTTGCGGTGTCAAATCCAAAAAATACATCACATGAAAAAATTATTTCTAATTGCAGTGTTTAGCCTCGTTGTTCTTGGGGCAGCTGCTGAGATTAAGTTTCAAAGTCTCGACAATCTCAAAGGAACTAACGTAGTGCTTGTAGATGAAGATGCACCGCAGACTATCCACATCACAGATGCCGTTTTATCGAATAACGGTAGTGACTATTCCGCAAAACAAATAAGGTGCGACATAGTAAATGGGGTTGCTACCTACAAGCTAAAATTCAAGCGACTCACCCTTTTCAAAGACTGTAAAGTAACACTTACTGTCAATGGAGAAAAACTCACCATAAATCTTCAGAAGAGTCTGTTGCAAAAATAAGTGTAACAAACAAACCTTAAACCACCGGTTTTTGGTAAAATTCAGTTACCGGTTAAAAATTGATTTGTTTTGTAGGATAGGAGAGTGTGCCGGAGGGGTGCCAACCTTCGGCACGTGCCCTATCTTAGATCGCATTAAAAGTCTTTACTATTTACTATTTCAACACCCTCTTCATCCGTTGCGGAAATTTGTCGTAAGCACATCATTATAGCTCCATACACCAAGTGTATGAAAAAAACTTATCTATGCTGTTAGTTCTTCCTTTCGCTTAATCAATCTAACCTTTAATACGGGAATTGTATCTACTTGCAACATAATTTTTCTGAAGCTTATGCTCCACTAAGTTTCTCTCCTCCTGCGAATGTCACAAAATCCGCGACTGCTGCATCTTCAAAGTCAATGACCTTGATGTAATCCTTTGATATTTCGCGAATTATTCGTAACTTTACATCAAAGGTAAGATATGAAAAGCTTTGTTATAATGATATTTTGTGTAATAGCATTACCACTTATGTGAATGCTTTTTACCTATGTTATAGCTCCATTCTCTTCTGAAAACTTTTGTTGGAGTCTATGCGTTATATTTGCGTAAATGTAATTTATTAATTACATTTGCAACATGAAAGTCAGAGAGGTCATAACCTATAAAAATTATTTCGAAGATTTCTTCAAGGAGCAAACCCGAAAGGTTCAAGACAAGATTATCAAAATACTTGATATTCTTGAACAAGTTGAGCGTGTGCCGACAACTTATTTGAAATATATTGAAGGTACCAACGGTCTGTTTGAGGTTCGGGTTCAAATGGGCAGCAACATTTTCCGGATATTCTGTTGCTTCGATGGCAACAAAATGGTTGTTCTTTTTAGTGGATTTCAAAAGAAAATACAGAAAACTCCACCGGATGAAATTGCACGCGCGGAAAGAATTATGGCTGAATACTATAACGATAAAGACAAAAACAATGGATAATATACAGACACTCGACCAACTGAAAAACAAATATTACGGAGAAATCGGTACTCCCGAACGCGACCGTCTGGAAAACGAACTTGAAGCACTCCGTATCGGCTACAAAATCAGAACTGCCCGTGAAAGACTTAATCTCACGCAAGAGCAGTTAGCCGAGCGTGTGGATAAAAAACGACCTTTCATCTCCAAAATTGAAAATGATGGTGAGAATATTACCCTCCGCACTCTTTTTGACATAGTAGAGCGCGGATTAGGAGGGCGTCTCAAAATCAGCTTTGAGTTCTGAAAATTACATTTCTTAATTATCGGCCTTTAAGGAAGGAGACATACTATTATTATGAACAAAATCTTCTATATTTTACTAATGACTATTATTGCGAACCTCTTCACAGGTTGCGAAGAAGATGATTCGCCGATATTATTCTCAACGGAGAACATCTCAAATCCCCTTAATGTAAAGATTGAATATTACTCTCCGGATCCCTCTTGTGTTCCGCGTATGTACTATATAACCGCCAACAGCAACCAAAGTGAGATATCAATCAAATGCTGCAATTTCAATCAGATAGCGATAGATAAATGCGATTGTGAAGAAGGATCTGATTGGACAGCCAAGTTAATTGATTCTAATACTATTGTTGTTTCATTCAATGAAATTGAAAAAGACAATGATCAAGAAACAAGTATTCTGAGTGGATATATTGAAGTTTCAGCAGTCGGGAAGAAAAACAAGGTTACTACAGGTATCAACATCATTAGATTAGCAAACTATAACAATCCATTGCCTTAATTTGCGTCTTTTCACAACCGTCATAAGGTCCATAACATCGCTACATAAATCAGCAAGTTATGGACTTCTCTTTTTCCGACCTTAATTTCAACTCAATTGAACACCTGCCCTGCTTTGAGGCTCGTGCAGCGTTTACCGTCAATTCCGCGTCAGTGTTCCGCGAAGATATGGATATTGTGCCTACCGTCGTGGACGATAGCCCCTTGTGTATCCCGACTGTCGATAGCACCTATTATCCCATTCCTAACTACGGCGTATTGTTCCGGGGCAAGTGGTACAACATCAAGCAGCTTAGCGGTATTGCTAAGGAAGCGAAGTTGAAAAACTCCGATCCAATCAAATATCACATCGAGGTCGGAACGAAATATTGGGAATCAATATTCCGTACCGAGGGTATTACTGACCGAAAGAAACAGCAGGAAAGAATTGCCTACCGCGGCGAATGAAATAGCGAGGAAGACTTCGTCCGACACATCATTGAAACGATCATGTGTTCCGCCGCATCTGACCTCATTCCTCTCTCCGCTTTCAGGGTCGCCCTTCGGAGCGGCTCTTTTTAGTATTCCCGTTGGTATGCTTGTTGTTGGTGCTGATTTAGATGCTCCTACAAATGCTCGTGATAAACTTTAACATACTTTTCTTCGTTATTATTTTGTAGGTAGCGAAATTATTACTAACTTTGCGCCAGAGTTCATTCCTCATTTGAGGAAAGGAAATCGAAAAACGCAAGCCTTGATGCTCTGCGTTTTTTGCTTTTTATAGCAGGTTCGGCAATCGTCTGCGCCTATACTTGTTCATTATTTTGTTTCTCGCGGCATCCTTGCCCTCCAATGAGTATGCGGTCAATAAATAATACGCGGTTCCATTCCTTAACGGCTCTAATACAATAACATACTTTTCGTCCACATCGTAAATGTAAGTTCTTATACTTCGAGGTTCTGCTACCGAAAAACACAATCTATTATCCGGAAGTAATTGCTCTACATGATGGCGTATCCAATGCAATCGCTGAGACCTGCTCATATCAAATTCTCGATGGTTTGTTTCTTTATCTACAACCTTACGGGTAAGATGATTAAACAGGTTCTCCATAGCTATTTGTCCGTTCTCTTCAGGTGTCGGATAAATAGGTTTCCCATTAAAGTAAAACTTATCGTTATTTTGTATATCCCTATCGAATATTCTACGCAACGACATTGTTCTTTGAGCCTCAGGTATACCGATTATATCCAACAGCTCATTGTATTTCTTTGTCAGATTAAATGGCATATCTCAACGTAAATTTATAAAGAACAAGTTCAGCTTGGAAGAATAATTTGTCGCATCCAAAGTATTACCTTGCAGGTATTTTTGAATACGCTCCATAATCGCCACCTTTGCCTTATTTTTATGTTCCTTATCGTTATTATAATAGGCAATGGCACCCATTAAAAAGTCAGTAAGCTGCATGAGTAGGCTTTCATTGGAGCAGATATTTTGAACATTGCGGAATACTCCATATTTCACGTTCAAAATATCTTTCAATCTCCGTACCTTGACAGCACTTAACGTATCCTTAATATCAAGATACACATTGTAGTGGTCTAATGTATCTATCTTGTAGTTAAGTAGCTGGGAATACATTTTGTAATAAAAATCATCATACGAAGATGTTTCATCATCGCATTTTATTTGAGATTTTTTTATGCCGATAGCTCTAAAACGTAAGTCAGTATCAAAAAAATAATCCACCAAATCAAGATAAAATCTTATCTTTGACATAGATACATTGCTCCACTTAATTTCTGCATAGAAATTGTGGAGCTTTTTTAATTCATCAATGCGCTTGGTGTGTCGTCGCACTTGCGGATAGGCACAACTTATCGACCCCAAAAACATATAATCTTTGTGGTCGTGTTCTATGTGGCAACTTTCGTCGCAATATATGTTGTAGGTCTTATTCATAATCAACTGCAAAATTACGAATTTTTCCTGAATTTTCCTGTCTTTTCCACCGCTCTTAACGCGCGGTAACTTCGTGGTGTAATTCACAATACGCCATGTCTAAAACCATATATCACATCTCGCTCAAAGGCTTCGTCGGAGGCTATGACTTCGACCGCTCGACCGTTGACAAAACCCTCGCCAAGAATGAGGGCACGGAGGTAAACGTGCTTATCGGCAGCCTCATGTAATCGGTAATTTTGCATCCACAAAAAATGGTAAAATTGAAAAACCAGGAAATGGTAAAATTCAATCACCGGTTCACTCATGCCTGGATATAAAAAGGCGCTTGTAATTTTAGGATTGCAAACTAAATCAGACAAACGACCCCAAGACAGCGACTTCGTCAACCTCACTGACTACTCGCTCAAATGCCCCAAAGGGTTAAAAAGGTTCTACGCCTACGTCCACTTCCTCGATTACTCGTACTGTTTATGGTCTAACATCTTCGCCAAGACCCGCTCCGCAGCACTCTCACAAGTGCTTCTCAAATTCGCCGACTGTGGCGAATACATCGCCGGCATCAATCTTCACGGAGATTGACCGACCCTCTCGCTCACGGCAGCGGCTCCCACATCAGGAGCCGCTGCTTTGATATGTAAAAGATTATTAGTAACTTTGCATGAAATACTAATCCCTTTATATATGAATAAACTTTTACTCACATTTATATGTATCCTAACCGCACTGACTTGTTGGGGTCGGGATATAGTACCTTTTACAGTTAATCCAACTACTAACCGAATGGAAGTGGAAGTATTCGT
>CAMWUJ010000008.1 GCA_947177405.1 uncultured Porphyromonadaceae bacterium
GACTGAAGAGATTCGAGATTTTAGCCAAAAAGAGGCCGGACCCGGGTAACTTTTTCCCAATCGAAATTGTAATTATATTTAAATTGAATAAAATTAAAGTTTTTAAATTACTCTTTCACTCGCATCTCAGGGGCATCTATCGACTTTTGACTCAGTCATATAGCTCGCTATATTCCTTCATCTGCATGGCGATATCTGCTCCCTGATATGCGACCCTGCATTAACATTTTTTGTTGGATGGAGTCTTTATGATGCTCTTCATAACCATTCTATATTTGTTTGCTATCTTAAAAAATATTAACTTTGCGAATGATATCAACGGAGAGAATTTAAATTAGTGAAAAAGATTTACAGAACGTTTAGGTTCGCTCTATAAACAAATGGTATTACAGAAAAATCTTAATAATTATGGCAACCACGTTGGTAAAAACCGATTACAGTTTTCCCGGCCAGACGGCAGTGTATCACGGTAAGGTTCGTGATGTGTATAGCATAGGTGATGATCTGCTTGTGATGATCGCCACAGACAGAATATCTGCATTTGACGTGATCCTTCCTAAAGGTATTCCATTCAAGGGTCAGGTCTTGAATCAGATTGCGGAGTATTTTCTTGATTCCACTTCCGATATAGTGCCTAACTGGAAAGAGGCAGTTCCTGATCCGATGGTAACCGCAGGCAAGAAGGCAGAGGGCTTCAAGGTGGAGATGATTGTACGTGGATACCTGGCCGGAAGCGCATGGCGCGATTATGCCAACGGATGTCGTGAGATCTGTGGAGTTAAACTTCCTGAGGGAATGAAAGAAAACCAGAAATTCCCACACCCCATTCTAACTCCTACCACTAAAGCCGATGAGGGTCATGATATGAATATTTCCCGTGATGAGATAATTGCTCAGGGAATCGTATCCAAAGAGGACTACGAGAAGATGGAGGAATATGCGCTCGCTCTTTTTGCAAGAGGCACAGAAATGGCTGCCGAGAAAGGTCTGATTCTTGTGGATACAAAATATGAATTCGGCAAATATAATGGCGAAGTGATACTCATAGATGAGATTCACACTCCCGATTCCTCACGCTATTTCTATTCCGATGGATATGAGGAACGTTTCGAAAAAGGGGAGCCCCAGCGCCAGCTTTCAAAGGAGTTTGTGCGTCAGTGGCTTATTGAAAACGGATTCATGGGTAAAGAAGGCCAGACTGTTCCTGAAATGACTCCTGAGTTTTGTGAAAGTGTCTCAAAAAGATATATAGAACTTTATGAGCATATCACAGGCAAGAAATTCATCAAGGCAGACGAGAATAATCTCAAAGAGCGTATCGCTGATAATGTGAGGAATTATCTTGAAGGAAGATAAACAGAAGAGAAAAAGAGCCTGAGTTTCCACCGCTAAATATAAGGAATTGGAAAATATAGAGAACAGTACGCCGGAAAAAGGGAAATCGCTTGTGAGTCGACATCCTGTGATTTTCAATATCGTCATAATATTCATAATTGCTGTGACAGGCTTGTATATGGTATATCTTGCGCTTGCCATATTCACGAAGCATGGCGAGAATGATACTGTGCCGAATGTGGAAAACATGACATATACCAAAGCACTTGAAAAGCTATATGCCTATGGTTTCCGAGTGGATATTCGCGATTCTCTATATCGTGACGATGTTAAGCCCGGACTGGTGATAGAACAATTCCCCAAGGCTAATTCCATTGTTAAGCCTGGTAGAAAAATATTCTTATATATCAATGCCGTGCATCCCAAGGAAGTGATATTGGATGATGTGAATCATCCCAATGAGTTTGCCATGAAGGGAATATCATATCGCACGGCATTGGCTAAACTTGAAGAACTTGGCTTCAAGAATGTAAGAGTGGTGAAAGTATTGGGAGCAACCGACCGAGTGGTGAAAGTATTAGCTAACGGACGTCCGGTGAGAAAAATGCAGAAGATTCCTGTAAACGCGCGTATTGTGCTTGAGGTAGCCGATGGCCGATTGGCAGATCTCAGGGATTCATTGCAAAATGAGGAGTTCAAGAATGCATACAATGCAGGCGAGACCGATTATGAACTTCCATATCCTCACTACGTGGAACAGGAGGACGAGGAATCATACCCGGGAGGTTCTTATAGTTCTACTCCCTCATATTCATCATCGCCTTCTACTGAAACACCGGCCTCTCCGGAGTCTCCAGCAGAGCCTGAACCGGAGGAGGAACCTTCCCAGTATCTTGAATAAGCTTTTAAGAGGCTGTGTCAGTTCATCCCGACACAGCCTCTCTCTTTAATCTCTTCGGTAATTTAAAAAAGAAATTAACATGGCACAAGAAATAGAGAATGAAGACTCCATAGTCGAGAAAGAATATGAGTCGATGTTTGTCTCTGCCGATGGCAGGGAGATGTACGAACATTTCCGTTTTGTGGCAGATAAGGGACAACAACTTCTGAGAGTGGATAAATTTCTTGCCGACAGGATGGAGAAGACATCCCGGAATCGTATTCAGCAGGCTGCAGATGCTGATTGTGTTGTGGTGAACGGCCGTCCGGTAAAAAGCAGTTATAAAGTGAAGCCCGGCGATGTGGTCAGTGTGGTGATGGATCGTCCACGTTATGATTTCGAGATTATAGCGGAAGATATACCACTTGATATAGTTTATGAGGATGAAGACCTTCTTGTGGTGAATAAGCCGGCGGGGCTTGTGGTGCACCCCGGACATGGAAACTACAGTGGAACCCTTGTAAATGCATTGGCATATCATTTTAAGGATAATCCTGATTATGATGTGAGTGATCCACGTCTGGGATTGGTGCATCGCATTGACAAAGATACATCAGGGCTATTGGTTGTTGCTAAAACTCCTGAGGCAAAGACAGATCTGGGTAATCAATTTTTTCATAAGACCACTCGACGAGAATATAACGCTTTGGTATGGGGAGACTTCGATGAGGATAAAGGCACGATTACAGGAAATATCGGACGCAATCCAAGGAATAAGCTTCAGATGGCAGTATTACAAGATCCCGAGCAAGGGAAGCCTGCCGTTACACATTATGAAGTGTTGGAAAGATTCGGGTATGTCACATTGGTGAAGTGTGTGCTCGAAACGGGACGCACTCACCAGATCCGTGTGCACATGCTTAGCAAAGGACATCCCTTATTCAATGATGAACGATACGGAGGTGACAAGATTCTTCGGGGCACCACTTTCGCAAAATATAAACAGTTTGTGAATAATTGTTTTGAAACGTGTCCTCGCCAGGCTCTGCATGCCCGTACGCTTGGCTTCAGGCATCCACGGACGGGTAAGGAGATGGATTTTGAAGCCCCGGTGCCGGAAGATATGACATCCTTGATAAATCGGTGGCGTGAATACAGGAGTGCAAATTAACGCTTTGGGGGTAGATGATGCTTTCTATTAAATATATGAGGAAGAGCAGGTCCTGCCGTGATCATGGTGACGCAAACTAAAATAAGAATTATTCCGACTGTCTCCCTTGGCGACAACACACCATGAAAAGCAAACAATGAGACAAGAACTCCTGTAACTGGCTCAAAAGCTCCTAAAATTGCTGTATTTGTAGCTCCGATGTGTTGAATAGCTAAGGTGGTTAGCCAGAATGAGAGCGCAGTAGGTATAATAGCCAGGCCAATGGCATTTCCCCATGATTGAAAGGAGGAGGGGATTTGGAATGATCCCTGACATGCTATTGCAATGATAAAGACAAGCAACCCGAATGTGAGCAGGTAGAATATCACCTTTAATGAGGATAAGCGAGCAAGAGACGTTCGGTTTACACCTACTATATAGATGGCATAGAAGAGCGATGATAATGAAATCATTATCAAGCCTATGGTGCTGATTGTCCGACCTCCCGAGGTTTTACAAAGCATCCCTATTCCTACAATTGTTCCAGCCAGAAACAGCCATGAATATAGCTTCATCCTTTCTTTAAAGAATGAAGCCATTATAAGAGCAACAAGTACAGGATATACGAAGAGTAAAGTGCTCGCTATTCCTACATCCATATATTTATAGGATTGAAAGAGACATACAGACGAAAGGCCTACTATTATTCCTGCCCCTGCAAGAAGCAGACCTTCCTTCAAACTGTTGATTTTAAAACTTTCTTTTCGGGCAATCATGAAAATAGCCATGACCGGGATGGCAAGCAGGTATCGCCAGAAGAGAGCAGAGTTGACAGTCATCCCTTCATTATAGAGGGGGATAGTGAAGAGAGGTATCGAGCCATATGCCGCCGCTGCAAATATTCCGAGTAAAAATCCCTTTAGTTTCATTTTCTAAAAATTAAAATATTCACTTAATAAAAATCAAATGGGTTCTAAGTCTCTAACAAATCAAGATACATTTTGCTTTCCCAATTGTTAAAATAATGAAGGAGAGTCAAAACAAAGTGAAGAGTGAATTTTGCATATATTGTATTTTTTCTTAATTTTGCAATAGGAGTCTCTCCCTCCGGTCAATCCACGATATGGATTGAAAAAAAGATATCAAATTACTTATGAACTCCCAAGATTATAATTTCTCAGACATATCTCCATACGATGATTCTCAATTTCATGAAAAAATGGAGAATCTTATCAAGGAACCCGGTTTTCTTCATGCCATACGCTATACCATGCCGGAGGAAGATGTTCCAAAACTTCTTGAAGAACTTGAGAAGATTGATAATAAATATGATTTCCAGCATAAGATTATGTATCCGTTTCTGGAGATGCTCGCTAATACTACAACTTCAGGTATATCGTTAGGTGGAGTGAAATATTATAATCCTTCAATGAATTATGTATTTCTCACCAATCATCGCGACATTGTGCTTGATGCTTCTTTCCTGAATCTTGCATTCATCCGACGGGGGATGCCCACATCGGAGGTTGCGATAGGAAATAATCTTCTTGTATTTGACTGGATCAATGATTTGGTGCGTCTAAACAAGAGCTTTATTGTGAAGCGTAATACCGGTTTGCGTGAAGGACTTGAAGCTGCAAAAAAACTATCAGCCTATATCCGTTACTCCATTTTGGAGAAACATGAATCGATATGGATTGCTCAACGTGAGGGGCGTGCAAAAGACAGCTCCGACCATACTCAGGAATCTCTTCTCAAGATGCTTTCCTTGAGTGGAGAGGGAAGCTTTAATGAAAAACTTGAAGGATTAAATATCATGCCGGTATCTATTTCATACGAGTATGATCCAAATGATTATCTGAAAGCAAGAGAGTTCCTTATGCGTCGTCGCGACCCTCACTTCAAGAAATCGCAGCGTGATGATCTTTTCAGTATGGAAACCGGTTTGCTTCAGTTTAAGGGGAAAGTGCATTTCCAGATGACACCGAGAATAAATACCAGACTGGAACAGATTGGTGACTTCCGCGATACAAATACGGCTGCTAAATATGTTGGAGCCTTAATTGATAATGCAATCCATAGAAGTTATGAGATTTTCCCCATTAACTATGTAGCTTACGATATTCTTCACGAGAGCAAGCGCTTTGCTTCAAAATATACTCCCGAACAGAAGGAAGAGACAATTGAGTATTTTAACCGCCAGTTAAATAAGGTGGAGGAGAAGAATGTTACTGAAGAGGAGCGTAAATTTATGCTTGAGATGATGTTGGTGATGTATTCCAATCCATTGAAAAACAAGCTTAAGACTCTATTGGGTGGATTTGTTTGATTAAAAAAGCCGTAAGATGCGATTACCACTTGTTTTTATAATCATTTTGTTGATTGTGGCAATAGTGGTGGATTTTCTTATATTGAAATCCATTGATTGCTGCATGAGCCGATCTAAACGTAGAGGCTGGAAGATCTTTTCGTGGATATTGATGGCATTAGGTTATGGATTGATTGTCGCAATATTTTTTATACCGGTCAGGAATGAATCTGCTAATATCCTTCCTGTCATGTGGTTACTGTTCAGTTTCCTGTCGATATATATCCCCAAAATTATATATCTTTTATTCTGGGGAGTTGGAGAGTTGATAGCTAAACTAAGAAAAAAGACAGATTTCAGCGGTCGAAAGGATATTCCCCAAAAGGCATTGACATTAACCGGATTAGTGTTGGCAGTGGCAACGTTCTTCATGTTTTGGTTCGGAGTATTCTTCACCAGACGCAGTATAGAAGTCAATACTGAAGAAGTGGTTTCTTCAAGAATACCGGCTTCTTTCAACAATTATAAGATTGTGCAATTCAGTGATGCTCATGTAGGAACATGGGGAGAGGATACGACGTTTGTGTCCGCTCTTGTGGAGAAAGTGAATGGTCTAAATCCTGACTTGATTGTTTTCACTGGAGATATTGTGAACCGTCGCACAGATGAGCTGCGTCCATTCTTAAGAGTCCTGTCACGCCTAAAAGCACGGGACGGGGTCTATTCAGTTTTAGGGAATCACGATTATGGTGATTATATCGACTGGAAAAAACCGGAGGATAGGGAGATCAATAACCGTCTCTTGGCACAGTGGGAAAAGAAAATGGGATGGCATTTACTCAATAACGAGCATGTGTTCCTCCGTAGGGATAACGATTCAATTGTCCTTATCGGAGTGGAGAATTGGGGTGAGGCTCCGTTCCCGGAGTATGGAAAATTAAGAGAGGCGTATCCCGCAAGCCGTGATTCTATTAATAATCTTAATGATGAAAGATTCAAGGTGTTGTTGACACATAATCCTGAGCATTGGTCGAGAGAGGTATTGAAAATATCCAATATAGATCTATCCCTTTCCGGGCATACGCATGCTATGCAAATGATGGTCTCACTCGGAAAGTGGAAGTGGAGTCCGTCGAAGTTCAAGTATTCTCGTTGGGGAGGAATGTATGAAGAGAAGAATCCTTCAGGCTATCCAATGATGTTATATGTAAATATAGGAACGGGGGAGGTGGGTCTTCCTACCCGAATGGGAAGTGCTTATCCAGAAATTACAGAATTCATCTTGAAGCATAAATAGGAGAATGTCGGAAATTTGTATTTCTATCGGAAGTAATTGTGGCGATCGAGCAGGGAATGTGGAGAAAGCAATCGCCTGGCTCGCTACTCAACTTAGATGCTTGAAGGAATCCGATATATATGAAACTCCCGAGGTGTATGGACGAGGAACTCCTTATTTTAATTGTGTTGCAATAGGGGAAACTTCGTTGTCTTCTGATGAGATTAATTCCCTTTGTAAGGAATATGAAGTGTCATGTGGTCGTGATGCTGAGGCACGTCTCAGGGGAGAAGTGGTTATAGATATCGATGTGGTTATATTTGATGGTGAAGTGTTACGTCCTGTGGATTTTTCACGAGAATTCTTTAAAATAGGATATGATCAGATTCAAGGATAATATGCGCTATGCAAGGTAAATGTGCATTTGATGAAATAGAAACTGCCGGGAGGAAATTAAATTTCCTCCCGGCAGTTTTTAGGGTTTATCCATTAAAGATTAGAACTTAGATGCTCTTCTGTAAAGGAAAAGACCGATAATAAGATATACCACGTTGGGAATCTCCATAGCTACAAATGGAGAAGTGAGACCATTGATGGCAAATGAACTTGTCACGGTTGAAAAAAGTATGTAGCTGAAACTGAGAGCCAATCCTATGCCGATATTTAATCCCATTCCTCCCTTCGACTTCTTTGAGGAAAGCGACATTCCGATAAGCGTTAGTATAAAGGCTGCTGCAGTGGAGGCATAGCGTTTCTCCTTTTCTATTTCAAATCCTTTTATATTGGCTACTCCTCTCATTTTCTGTTTCTCCACATATTCCGAAATCTGGGGAGTGGTCAATGTCTCCTGATCGTTTACAGATATCAGAAAATCTCGGGGTTCAATAGGTATTACGGTATCGAGACTGCTTCCGGATCGAATTTTCTCCTTGGTGCCTTGAAAGTCGCGTATCATATAATCGCGTACATTCCAATGATACATACGTGTTGTGTCATATACTGCAGTATGGGCGGTCATTCTTGAAACAAGTTCTTTCCCTTTAAACTTATCGAGTGAGAATCTATATCCTGTCTTTGTGTCGTTTTCGAATCTTCCTATATAGCATACCACTCCGGGACTCGCCATCAACTGAATGTCAAGTCCGGTTGTAACACTCTTGTTTTTTACATACTTGTTGGTATAATCTATTCGTCGCTGATTGGTGGGCGGAATCAGATAATTGCTCATAACAAATGTGAGTGCCGCAATAATGGCTGCCCCAATCATATAAGGCCGCAGCAAACGACGGAAGCTGATTCCACTTGAGAGAATAGCGATAATCTCGGAATTGGCAGCCAACTTGGTGGTAAAGAAGATCACTGATATGAATACAAAAAGAGGGGAGAGCATCAGTGCAAAATATGGAAGGAAAGACATGAAATAGTCAAACATCGTTTCCTTGAATGGCGCTGTCAGGAATGCATCGAGTTTTTCCGTGACATCAAACATGGAGATGACAGCCAACATAAGAATTGTGGCCATCAGATAGGTGCCGAGAAATTTCTTAAGAATAAACCAGTCAATTCTTCGAATGGCAAATATATTCACTATCTTTCTCCAAAGCCAGGCAAAAAATCTTGTGATCCACCATTTATGCTTTTTACGCATGGGAGGAAGTTTGCTTTCCGGATTTACGAGAGGAGGGGAGATCAATTCGATATTTTCGATTCTTTCCTCCACTTCCTCCGATGTATTGGTATGTTGTTCTAAATTATCCATTTCGGTCATAAACGTCGGGTAACACTAATTACCATCTCTTCTTTCCAAGATTTGAAGTCTCCCTTCAAGATATGTTCTCGGGCTTCTTTGACGAGCCATAGATAGAAAGCCAGATTATGTAATGATGCAATCTGCATGGCCAGTATTTCCTGGCTCACGAAGAGATGGCGCACATAGGCTTTTGAATACATCTCATCCACGAATGATGGTCCGCCGGGATCAAGGGGCGAAAAATCGTCGGCCCACTTCTTATTACGCATATTCATGATACCGTTACGAGTGAAGAGCATGCCGTTCCGTCCGTTTCGGGTAGGCATTACGCAATCCATCATATCCACCCCTCTGTCGATAGCTTCAAGAATATTGGCCGGAGTACCAACCCCCATTAGATATCGTGGTTTGTCTTGTGGCAGAATGTCGTTGACTACTTCGATCATCTCATACATCTTTTCAGTAGGTTCTCCCACAGCCAGACCCCCAATAGCATTTCCCTGAGCTCCTAAATCTGAAACGAATTTTGCCGATTCCCTTCTCAAGTCAGGATATACACATCCTTGAATAATCGGGAAATAAGCTTGTGAGAACCCGTAAAGCCCTTCAGTCTGGTTATAGTGCTTCCATCCTCTTTCCAGCCATCGGTGGGTGAGACCCAATGATTTCTTTGCGTAATCGTAATCAGAATCTCCGGGAGGACATTCATCAAGCGCCATCATTATGTCGGAACCAATCACTCTCTGGATATCAACCACATTCTCAGGTGTGAAGAGATGTTTGCTCCCGTCGATATGCGACCGGAACCAAGCGCCTTCCTCTTTGAGCTTTCTATTGGATGATAAAGAAAATACCTGAAAACCACCGGAATCTGTAAGAATAGGACGATTCCAGCTATTGAATTTGTGAAGTCCTCCGGCTTTTCTTATCACATCAAGACCGGGTCGGAGATAAAGATGATAGGTATTACCTAAGATTATCTTTGCATCTATATCATTCCTGAGGTCGTTCATCTGAACTGCCTTTACACTTCCCACTGTGCCTACAGGCATAAAGATAGGAGTAGGTATTTTGCCATGGTCAGTGGTTATTTCTCCGGCGCGTGCCGAGCTATATGGGGATGTAGCCTCTACTTTAAAATCCATATTATGCTAAAACGAATTAGAATGCAAAGTTAACATTATATGAAGAATAAAGCAAATTTAAGGATATTTATGGTAACTTATAAAGAGAATTGGATCGGGAGTATTAAAAAAGGAGTGTAATCGGAAAGACTACACTCCTTAATCATTATATGTAAGTATTATTACTTCACTTCTTCGAAATCGACATCAGTGATATCTTTCTCTTCATTATGCTTGGGCTCTTCGTGAGGAGCCTGAGCACCGGCTGCGCCGGCTGCATTCTGTGCGTTGTAGATATCCTGAGCTGCATTCTGAAGAGCATCGGTAACAGCCTTGACTGCAGAATCAACATCTTCGACGAGCTGCTGTTTGTGAACTTCTTTCAGCTTTTCAAGAGCACTCTCAACGGCAGCTTTCTTATCTGCAGGAATCTTGTCACCAAGTTCGTTGAGCTGTTTCTCAGTCTGGAAAATCACGCTGTCAGCATGATTAAGCTTATCTGCACGTTCCTTAGCTTTCTTATCGGCTTCTTCATTAGCCTTTGCCTCATCCTTCATTCTCTGGATTTCAGAGTCACTAAGACCACTGGAAGCCTCGATGCGGATAGACTGTTCTTTTCCTGTAGCCTTATCCTTGGCAGTTACGTTAAGAATACCGTTGGCATCAACTTCGAAAGTCACTTCAATCTGAGGCACACCACGGGGTGCGGGTGCGATACCACCAAGATTGAACTCACCAAGTAGTTTGTCGTCGGCTGCCATTGGACGTTCACCCTGAAGAACACGAATTGTTACTTCCGGCTGATTGTCAGCTGCAGTCGAGAATGTCTCACTCTTACGTGTAGGGATAGTAGTGTTAGCATCGATAAGCTTGGTCATGACGCCACCCATTGTCTCGATACCGATGGAAAGAGGCACGACGTCAAGAAGAAGAACATCCTTTACATCTCCGCTGAGCACACCACCCTGAATAGCTGCACCGATTGCAACCACTTCATCAGGATTAACACCTTTGCTGGGCTCTTTGCCGAAAATCTCTTTTACTTTATCCTGAATGGCGGGGATACGTGTGGAACCACCCACGAGGATAACCTCATCTATTTCAGCAGCTGTAAGACCTGCATCCTTAAGTGCATTAACACAAGGAGTTTTTACAGCATCAATAAGTTTAGAAGCAAGCTGCTCAAACTTAGCGCGAGTAAGAGTCTTTACAAGGTGCTTAGGACCTGTGGCTGTAGCAGTGATATAGGGGAGATTGATTTCTGTGGATGTGGAACTTGAAAGCTCAATCTTGGCTTTCTCGGCAGCCTCCTTGAGACGTTGCATCGCCATCGGATCCTGACGGAGATCAACACCTTCCTCTTTTTGGAACTCATCAGCCAACCAGTCGATGATCACGTTATCGAAGTCATCACCACCGAGGTGAGTGTCACCATTTGTGGATTTCACTTCAAATACACCGTCACCAAGTTCAAGGATAGAGATATCGAATGTACCACCACCAAGGTCGAACACTGCGATCTTCTGTTCCTTATCAGATTTATCAAGACCATATGCAAGAGCTGCAGCAGTAGGCTCATTAATAATACGCATCACCTTAAGACCAGCAATCTCACCGGCATCCTTAGTCGCCTGACGCTGAGAGTCGTCAAAATAGGCAGGAACAGTGATAATAGCTTCTGTGACTTGCTGCCCGAGATAGTCTTCAGCTGTTTTCTTCATTTTCTGAAGAATCATAGCGGAAATTTCCTGGGGTGTATAGTCACGACCGTCAATATCAACCTTTGGAATGTCGTTCTGACAAACTACTTTATAAGGTACGCGCTTGATTTCATCTTGCACCTGATCGCATTTTTCACCCATGAATCTTTTGATAGAATAGATTGTACGGGTAGGGTTGGTCACCGCCTGACGTTTTGCGGGATCACCCACTTTTCTCTCACCGCCGTCAACGAATGCAACGACCGATGGAGTGGTGTTACGTCCTTCATTGTTTGGAATAACAACGGGATCCTTACCTTCAAGGACCGCAACACAAGAGTTAGTTGTACCTAAGTCAATACCAATTATTTTTCCCATGACTTTTATAATGTTTTAATGATATTAAAAATTGTTTGTGTTTTTCAAGGATATGAATTCAATCAATAGTGTGAATTCGTTAATCTTGTTTTCATTAATATAAACAAATGACATGCTAAATGGGTCGCATCCGATATGAAAAACTTTTCCTAAATCACATAACTCTTTTATTATCAGATATAATAAAGTTGTAATTAATTAATAAATATATTTGGAAGAGAAGTGCCATTTTTTGCCAAGAATGGCAAAATTACATTAAAAACGACAAAAAAGCTTTGATAAATAGTGGTTTTAAATAATATTTTGTTAATTTTGCATTCTAATATATAAATAAACGCATATCAAATATAAGAAAAAGATATGAAGCCCTTACAGACGAAACTCTCGGAGTATGATGCTCCTCAGCGTGCAAAGGCAGCCGGCATTTATCCGTATTTCCGACAGATATCCAGTGAGCAGAACACGGAAGTGATGATGAATGGCAAGAAAGTGCTGATGTTTGGCTCAAACAGCTATATGGGACTGACCAACCATCCTAAGGTGGTAGAGGCGGCTATAGAAGCAACCAGGAAATATGGTACGGGAATGGCCGGATCCCCTTTCCTTAATGGAACTCTTGACATTCATAAGGAATTTGAGGCACGTATAGCCGATTATGTAGGAAAAGAGGATGCAATGCTTTATTCCACCGGTTTTGGTGTCAACCTCGGTGTAGTCTCCACTTTGACCGGCAGAGAGGATTATGTTATTCTTGATGAGCAGGACCATGCCTCCATTATTGAGGGACGTCGTCTTTCATTCTCGAATTATCTCAAATATAAGCATAATGACATGGCTTCTCTTGAGACTCAGCTTAAGAAGTGTGATCCGGATAAGGTGAAGCTAATCGTTACAGATGGTGTATTCTCAATGGAAGGAGATGTGGCAAATCTGCCTGAGATTGTACGTCTGGCCAAGCAATACAATGCGCAGATCATGGTAGATGAAGCTCATGGTATCGGCGTATTCGGCGAGGGTGGTAGAGGAACCTGCAATCATTTTGGTGTAACCGATGATGTGGATCTTATCATGGGTACCTTCTCCAAATCGTTTGCTTCTTTAGGTGGTTTTATTGCAACCGATAAGGTGATTACCAATTATCTACGTCATCATTCTCGTTCATATATCTTCACTGCATCAATCACTCCGGCCTCAACTGCTGCTGCCAATGCAGCTCTTGATATCATGCTTGCCGAGCCCGAGCGTCAGGAGCATCTTTGGGCAATCACAAATTATGCTCTGGAGTCGTTCCGTGCGATGGGTTGTGAAATCGGGCATACTTCCACTCCGATTATCCCTCTGTTTATTCGCGATGACTATAAGACATTCCATGTGACAAGAGACCTTCTGGATGAAGGAGTCTTTGTCAATCCGGTGGTTACTCCTGCAGTAGCTCCTCAGGATACTCTTATCCGCTATTCTCTAATGGCTACTCATACCAAGGACCAAGTGACCCGATCTCTTGAGGCAATAGAGAAGGTGTTCAAAAAATATGATCTCCTCAAGAAATAATATGAATTCCTCTCTTGAAATGTGACTTCGGGTACTTGTCAAGACACAAAAAGATAGAAAGACGAAATCGGAGAAATTCTGATTTCGTCTTTTTTTTCTATGAAATATTGTGATAATTAAAAGTTTATTATTAATGTGCATTATCATTTAAAAAATTATATAAATATTATTTGAAAAATAGGGATAAATACATTAATTTCGCAACGTAAAAAAGGAAAACGAAGAATATAAATTTTTATATGGTTTACAGATTCAAAATGGTAAGCGATGAAGTAAATAACTTCTCGCGAGAAATTGAAATTGATTCGGAGAACACATTCCTGCAATTTAGAAATGCCATTCTTGATAGTGTTGATTTCACCAAGGATGAGCTCGATTCTTTCTTTTTATGTGATGACGAATGGAATAAGCAGGAGGAAATTACACTGGAAGACATGGGCGATTCTTCGAGCGATACTGATTTATGGCTTATGGAGGATACAGAGCTTAATGAGCTGATTGAAGAGGAAGGTCAGAGGCTGATATTCGAATTTGACTATCTGACACAGCGTAGTTTCTTTATGGAACTGAAGGAGATAATTCCGAACCGGCACTTAACCGACCCTATGTGTACAATGAAGAGAGGGAAAGGTCCTAAACAGTTTGTAGATCTCGATTCTTTTGAGAAAAAGGTGGATCAGAGTGCTCAGAAAAAGGTGGAAGACTTTGAAGATCTTGATATCTATTCTGCACAAGATTTCAATGACGAGGAATTATCGGAAGGATTTGATATAATGGATCTCAATTAAGGTTGATCTCCATTTGCTAAGATGTTTCTATAAGTGTTTTATTATCGTAAATGATAATATCGTTTTAAATTAAATACTGATTATCAGGGTATAAAATAACTCCGTCTCATGAAAGTGAGGCGGAGTTTATTTTTTGTTTTTTCGAATTATTTTTTATCAGAAATCATCATCACTTCCGAAAATGGAATCCCAGATGGAACGCTTTTTCTCCGGTCGCATGTGGACTTGCAATGAATTGTCTTCCTTGCCAAAGAAAAGGATATGGCCTTGAAACACAAATGCCACATATCTGTCGAATTCGATCACTGCATGCAAACCCCGGATAAGGAAACGTCGAAAGGGATTGAATTCTTCCAGATTTTCTACGACTATTTCATCATCATCAACAATCTTTAGATCATGGAATGGACTTAACATGTCAATGAAATAATCAAGCTGGAGCTCCTCACGATTTTTGTGAGGCTTACCGTAGATCTTATATATTTCTTTAATTACTTCGTCGGTAATCATTCTCCAAAAGGATTTATAGCTCTTGTAGAGCTTGATGAGATAAGATGATGTGTGAAAATCAGTTCGTTATTTCTCAGAGGAAACTGGAGAAGAGAGTGCTTTTCATTGGATTTAATGTCTATTAAAACAATATAAGTGTGAAATAGGCATACACTTCCAATTATATAACATCTCAAGTTTCCAAAAGGTTTAAAGGATTTTTATTTTGTAAGTAATGATTTTTCTTTTTTATAAAAAAGCAGTGGAGTCTATAAACTCCACTGCAGTTATAAATAGTTTTAAAAAAGACTTGGTCTTTATCCAAGGAAGCTTAGAAGAACACCGGCGGCAACAGCCGAACCAATCACACCTGCCACGTTGGGACCCATCGCGTGCATGAGCAGATAGTTGGTGGGATCATATTCAAGACCGAGATTATTGGATATTCGGGCTGCCATTGGCACGGCAGACACTCCTGCATTTCCAATAAGAGGATTAATCTTCTTATTCTTCTTAAGGAAGAGATTGAAAATCTTAACCGAAAGCACACCGGCGCAAGATGCAATGATGAAGGCAAGGAAGCCAAGACCAAAAATCTTGAGAGTGTCAAGAGTGAGGAATTTGTCTGCTTGCGTAGATGCTCCTACTGTAAGTCCTAAAAGGATGGTCACTATATCCGTCATGGCGTTGCTTGCAGTTTTTGCAAGACGAGTGGTCACACCGCTTTCCCGGAGGAGATTTCCAAAGAATAACATTCCCAACAGGGGAATACCGGAAGGAACAACGAAACAAGTGAGGATAAGACCAACAATAGGGAAGATGATCTTTTCATTCTGACTCACAATACGGGCGGGTTTCATCTTGATAGTGCGTTCTTCCTTATTGGTAAGGAGCCTCATGATCGGAGGCTGGATAAGCGGAATTAAAGCCATATAGGAATATGCTGATACCGCTACTGCTCCAAGTAGATTGGGGTTAAGTTTCGAAGTGGTGAAGATAGCGGTTGGACCATCGGCACCACCGATGATAGCCACACATCCTGCCGACAAGGGGTCGAAACCACACAGAAGGGCAAGCATATATGCTCCGAAGATACCAAACTGAGCGCATGCACCGATAATCATCAGTTTGGGATTAGCAAGGAGTGCGGAGAAGTCGGTCATTGCTCCGATGCCGAGGAATATTAGAGGAGGATACCATCCTTTTTCCACACCGTTGTATAAAATATTCAGGACTGATCCCGGTTCATAGATTCCGATTTCCATTCCTTCCTGAAAGGGAATGTTGCCTATAAGCATACCGAAACCGATCGGGACAAGCAGGAGAGGTTCGAAGTTTTTCTTAATGGCGAGCCAGACAAAGAAACATCCGACGACAAGCATCACGATGTTGGTCCACTCGCAATTATAAAATCCGGTGAAATGCCAGAATGTCTCAATTGTCTGGCTAAGGAATTCACCGAAGGTATAATTGCACAAAAGATTTAATAACATGGTAAGTTAATTCTAAGGGAATTATGGTTAAAAATAAGGAACGACGTTTATTCGATAATCATAATATCAGTTCCCTCAAGAATGGCATCACCAACATTGACCAGAATTTGTTTCACTGTTCCTCCGTTGATGGTCTTCACATCATTTTCCATTTTCATAGCCTCCAGCACGCAGACCGTATCTCCGGATTTCACGGTATCACCAACCTTGACAGCGAAACTCATTATTGTGCCCGGCAGAGGACTCTTCACTGCTGATGCGGAGCTTGGAGTGACCGGTTTGGGGGCGGGTGTGCTTGTAGTGACAGCACCGGAAATTCCGGCAGTTTTGCCACTTTGAGAAAGTGCGGGTTTCTGAGGAGCAGCCTTGTCAAGTTCAACTTTATAAGGCACTCCATTGACCTCCACCTTGACTTCATTATCGGAAATATCTCCGACAGCCACGGTGAATTTCATACCATTGATTTTATACTTGTATTCTTTCATTGTTTTTATTTATATTACAGACAGAAATCAGCGACCGGTGGTATTAAGCGGTCTTCTCACCGAAGCCATTCCGGCTCCTCTGTCGGGTAGGTTGCGTAGATTATATATTTTGGAATTCCAGGGAGAATAAGCTTTTCTCATTCTCTTGATAGTGAGAATAGTGTCTTCCATGTCATGACCTTGACCGAAATGCTCTGCAAGCGCCAGACCTATTGCAGCTATGACTTCACCGGAATCTGCTTCGTCATGATGATCTTCCGCAGTATGTTCGTCCACTCCATGAGCTTCCTTTTTCTTGCGGGTCATTATGCGTGAGGATATTTTGCCAAATATCATGAACAGTAAAGAAAGCACTACTAATGCACCAATCACTATAGACATAGCAATTATGGTGATAGCTCCTCCCGTGCTGTCGTTTTCTTTTGCATTACGGGCTTTTTCTTCTCGAGTCATCTTGGTAGAGGAGGCGTTCTTCTCCTCTTGAATCATATCTTCAGCCAGCTTGCTTTCCTGAATAGTATTGACCTCCTCGCTATTGACCCAATCGCCTGTCACTTCCTCCTGGTTTCCATTACGGGAAGTTTCTGTATAAGACTGTTGCGTCGCAACAACAGTTGTCGCAACGGCCGGAGCCGTTGCGAACAATGTCGTGCAGAATGCAGCAGCCAGAATATGTTTCTTAAACATTCTGATTACTTTATAGATTAGAGGGGGATATTTCCATGTTTCTTGGCCGGATTGGTCTGCTTCTTGGTCGCGAGCATGTTAAGGGCTTTTATGACACGGAAACGAGTGTTACGGGGCTCAATCACGTCATCAATATAGCCGAATTTGGCTGCCTGATAAGGATTGGCAAAGAGTTCACGGTATTCTTCCTCTTTTTCGGCTTTGAACTGTGCAGGATTCTCATGAGTCTTTGCTTCCTTGGCATAAAGCACTCCTACAGCGCCTTCAGCCCCCATCACAGCTATCTCAGAAGAGGGCCATGCATAGTTAACATCACCACGAAGCTGCTTACAGCTCATCACAATATGAGAACCTCCATAGCTCTTACGCAAGGTTACGGTCACCTTAGGCACTGTGGCCTCTCCATACGCGTAAAGGAGTTTCGCACCATGAAGAATCACACCGTTGTATTCCTGACCTGTACCGGGAAGGAAGCCCGGAACATCCACGAGTGTCACGAGAGGGATATTGAAACAGTCGCAGAAACGCACGAAGCGGGCAGCCTTACGGGATGCATTGGAATCAAGCACACCAGCAAGAACCTTAGGCTGATTTGCCACAATACCGACGGATTGTCCGTTCATGCGGGCAAAACCGATGATGATGTTTTTAGCATAATCTCTCTGCACTTCAAGGAATTCACTATTATCCACGATCGCACCTATAACTTCATACATGTCGTAAGAGCGTTTTGCACTATCAGGAATAATATCGTTGAGTTTATCCTCAAGACGATCGATGGGATCTTTGCAATCCACAAGAGGAGTTTCCTCAAGATTATTTTGAGGTATATAACTGATAAGCTTGCGTATAAGGGCGAGAGCTTCTTCTTCAGTCTCGGTAGCGAAGTGTGTCACGCCGCTCTTGGTGGAATGTACGGAAGCACCACCGAGTTGTTCCTGAGTAACATCTTCACCGGTAACGGTCTTCACAACAGTAGGTCCGGTGAGGAACATATAGGAAAGACCTTTGGTCATGATGGTGAAGTCGGTAAGGGCCGGACTGTAAACGGCACCACCTGCACAAGGCCCGAGAATAGCTGAAATCTGAGGAATTACACCGGATGCAAGAATATTACGCTGGAAAATCTCCGCATATCCACCCAGGGCATTGATACCTTCCTGAATACGTGCACCGCCTGAATCGTTAAGACCGATACAGGGAGCACCCATCTTCATGGCAAGATCCATGACCTTGCAGATTTTCTGAGCCATGGTTTCTGAAAGAGATCCACCAAGCACTGTAAAGTCCTGAGCAAATACATACACCAGACGTCCGTCGATTGTTCCGAATCCGGTAACTACACCGTCACCAAGGGGATGCTTCTTTTCCATACCGAAGTTGGTGCAACGGTGAGTGACAAACATATCGAGCTCTTCAAAGCTTCCTTCGTCAAGGAGCATTGCGATACGCTCGCGCGCAGTGTATTTGCCACGCTCGTGCTGCTTGATGATAGCCTTCTCGCCACCACCTAATCGAGCTTCTGCTCTTTTTGCAATAAGCTCACTGATTTTTTCCTCTTGTTTACTCATTGTGTTGTTATTGTCGAATTGAATTTATATTTAATTTCACAAGATTATTTTTTAGAGGGGTCTTCACAAAGTTCGGTAAGTACCGCTTCTGTGGACTTGGGATGCAGGAACGCAATCTGAAGTCCGTCGGCTCCTTTTCGCGGTGCTTTGTCGATCAGCTTGATACCCTTCTCCTCGGCCTCGGCCAATGCCTCTGCTACGCCGTCTTCCACTGCGAAAGCCATGTGGTGCATACCCCCGCGGCCACCATTCTTTTCGATGAATTTTGCGATTGTGCTGTCGGGAGATGTAGCTTCAAGAAGCTCGATCTTTGTGTCGCCAACTTTGAAGAACGCGGTAGTCACTTTCTGGTCTTCCACTACTTCTTTTTTGTAGCATTTGAGACCCAGAACGTTCTCATAATACTTGATTGCTTCTTCCAGATTGGGCACGGCTATGCCGATGTGTTCGATATGTGAAATTTCCATCGCACTAAAATTTATAGGTTAATATTTTGTGCAAATATAGCAAATTTTAATTTAACAATCGCAAAAATTTATTGATAAAATCAAACCAACCTGTCATTATGTGATGAAATTTTAAAAAGAATGAATTATTCTAAGGAATAAGGTCTAAAAATCGGAATTAAATTGGGGATTTCAATAAAAAAAGCTAAATTTGCAAACAAATTATTTAAAATCACATTGTTCAATGGAAGTATCTCCATCACTCATCGCTTCCATCGTTAAAGGCACGGTGGAAGGAGACGGTGAGGTAAAGATTACAGGATTTGCAAAGATTCAAGAGGCCAAAAAGGGAGACATAACTTTTTTGGCAAATCCTAAATATACTCATTTTATATATAGTACGAATGCGTCCGCAGTATTGGTGCGGAATGATTTTGTGGCCGAACATCCCCTGACCGCCACGCTTATCCGTGTGGAGGATCCTTATGTGTCTTTGGCAGATTTGCTCACCGCCATGCAACAGGCAAAGGAGACCCCCAGAGGTATAGAAACTCCTGTTTATATTTCTGAAGGTGTCGATGTGCCTGAAGATTGTTATGTAGGAGCTTTCTCTTATTTGGGGAAAGGGGTCAGAATTGGCAAAAATGTTAGGATTTATCCGCAGGTCTATATCGGCGAAAATGTCGTGATAGGCGATAATAGTGTGATACGTGCCGGTGTAAAGATATATGAGGATTGTGTGATAGGGAAAGGATGTCAGATTCATTCCGGATGCGTGATAGGAGCTGATGGATTCGGATTTGCTCCAAAACCTGATGGCACCTATGAAAAAATTCCTCAGATAGGAAACGTGGTGTTGGAAGATGACGTTGAAATAGGAGCCAATACTACTGTGGATCGTGCCACGTTCGGCTCAACTCGTATAGGAAGAGGTACCAAACTTGACAATCTTATCCAGGTGGCTCATAACGTCGAGATGGGGCAGGCAAATGTCGTTGCGGCTCAGGCGGGATTCGCCGGATCATCCAAGATTGGCAACTATAATCAGATCGGTGGACAGGTCGGGGTGTCGGGTCATATCAAGATCGGTGATTTTAATGAGATTGGTGCTCAGTCTGGAATCCCCAACAGTGTGGGTTCCAAGAAAAGAATCATCGGCTATCCGGCCGTGGATGCACGCCAGTTTGCAAAAAATCTTGTTTATATAAAGAGATTGGAAGAATTATTCAGAAAATTATAAAAATTTCATATATGAATCAGTTGACTCTTAATTCTGAATTTACAGTTTCCGGAAAGGGACTACATTCAGGTCTTGACATTACTGCGACTTTCAAGCCCGCAGCTGAAAATTTCGGATATAAATTCAAGAGAGTGGATTTGGAAGATGAACCAGTGATCGAGGCATTAGCCGAGAAAGTGGTTGATACTACCCGTGGTACTGTGTTAGGAAAGAATGGCGTTGTGGTGAGCACAGTTGAGCATGCCTTAGCCGCCCTGTACGCATCCGGAATTGATAATTGTCTTATAGAAGTGGATGGTCCGGAGCTTCCCATTCTCGATGGAAGCGCAATAATCTATATGGATAAAATCGAGGAGGTAGGTGTTAAAGAGCAGAACGCCGACAAGGATTTCTATATTGTAAAGGAGAAAATCACTCTCAAGGATGAGGAGACAGGGTCAATGCTGACAGTATATCCTGATGATGGATTCAGTGTGGAGTGTATGGTAGAATATAATTCTCAAGTGCTCCCCAATCAGTTTGCTTTGCTTGATGACCTTGCTGAATTCAAGGCTGAAGTCGCAAAAGCCCGCACTTTTGTATTTGTAAGAGAGATTCAGCCTTTGTTGGAGAATAATCTTATAAAGGGAGGTGACCTCGAGAACGCGATCGTGATTTACGATGAGAAGATTCCACAGGATAAGATTAATGAGATATGCGATATCGTTAAGGTGCCTCATCTTAATCTTGAAAAATTAGGATATATCAATCCCAAACCTCTTGCGTGGGATAATGAGCCTGCCCGTCATAAGCTGATGGATATAATCGGGGATTTCGCGCTGATAGGACGTCCCATCAAAGGAAGGGTTGTTGCAATCCGTCCGGGACATACAATCAATAATAAGTTCACCCGCATGTTGCGTAAAGAGGTGAAACATAATGAAGTCCAATCCCCGGTATATAATCCTAATATCGCTCCGTTGATTGATATCAATGGCATCAAGCGTCTGCTTCCCCATCGCTATCCTTTCCTGCTTATCGACAAGATTATAGAAATCGATAAGAAGCATTGTGTGGCAGTTAAGAATGTCACTGTTAATGAGCCTTTCTTCCAGGGCCATTTCCCTCAGGAACCTGTTATGCCGGGAGTGCTTCAGGTAGAGGCTATGGCACAGGCTGCCGGAGTGCTTGTGCTCAATTATCTTGAAGATCCGGAGAAGTATTCAACCTACTTCTTGAAAATCGATAATGTTAAATTCCGTCAGAAAGTGGTTCCCGGAAATACATTGCTATTGAGCGTGGCTCTGACTACTGAGATTCGTCGTGGATGTGCTGTAGTGAAGGGTTATGCTTTCGTGGGAGAGAAAGTGGTATGTGAGGCTGAATTCATGGCACAGATAATCAATAACAAATAAACCCTACTCGTACCAATGGCAAATCTATATAATGTAAATCCGGATGCCAGGGTCGGCAACAATGTGAAGATTGGTGATTTCACCACAATACATGATGATGTAGAGATTGGAGACAATTGCGTAATTCATGGAAATGTCACTATATTTCCAGGTGCAAGAATCGGGTCGGGAGTGACTATATTCCCGGGTGCAGTGATTTCTGCTATTCCTCAGGATCTGAAGTTCAGAGGAGAAAAAACTTTCGCATACGTTGGCGATGGAACCACAATACGTGAGTGTGTTACAATCAACCGAGGTACAGCTTCCAAAGGGGAGACCCGTGTTGGTAAGAATACATTGCTTATGGCTTATGTTCATGTGGCTCATGATTGCAGGATTGGTGACAGGGTAATAGTATCAAATGCCGCTCAGTTTGCCGGAGAGGTAGTTGTGGATGACTGCGCTGTGATAGGAGGAGGATCTCTTGTGCATCAGTTCTGTCACTTGGGAAGAAATATTATGCTTCAGGGTGGAGCACTTGTTAATAAGGATATTCCTCCATTTGTAAAGGCAGCCAGAGAGCCGATTTCCTATGTCGGTCTGAACTCGATTGGTCTGCATCGTAATGGATTCTCAGATGAAGAAATACGAGAGATTGCTGATGTATATAAGATCATTTATCTCAGCGACTTGAATGTGACTAATGCAGTAAAGCTGGTGGAGGAGACATTACCCGATACCAAATACCGGAGGGAGATTGTGGATTTTGTCACAAAATCCAACCGAGGAATAATACGATCGGCAATCTGATCACTATAAGATAAATAAATATCCTGCCTTTAAAGGCAGGATATTTATTTTATGATCCTTTTCATAAATAATGGATATTTACCCGAATTTAGAGATTTTTCTTAATCCCTGCTCATCAATAATCTTGATCTTTCTACCATCTACAAGAATAAGCTTGTCAGTGACAAAGGACATCAATGTGCGAATGGCATTAGATGTGGTCATATTTGATAAATTGGCCAGATCTTCCCTGCTAAGATATATTTTCAGAGTGGTTTCATCATCCTCATATCCATAGTTGTCGGCTAATAGGAGAAGGGATTCTGCCAGTCGTCCACGGATATGCTTTTGAGTGAGATTGATAATTTTTGTGTCGGAGCCACCTAAGTTTCTTGATAATTCATGGATGAAGAACATTGCGAGATCATTATTATTTCTAATGATTTCTTCCACAAGTTTCATAGGAATAACACCTAACACTGAGGGTTCAAATGCAGCTACCGATGAAACGTATGGTTCGCGTGCAAAGTAGGCACGGTAACCGAAATATTGAACTGGTCGATAAAGTCTTAGAATCTGCACCCGGTCGCCGATTCCGCTTTTATACATTTTTACTTTCCCTTCTATGAGACAGAAAAGATTTTCCGGAGTCTCGTTTTCAGCATATATAATCTGGTTCTTTTTATAATGCTCATACTTGAAATTATCAGTAATGATTCGTTTTTCCTCCGGACGTAGTGCATTCCAGAGATCCGATAAATCTTCACTTATTATGCGTTCTAATGTACTTTTCTTTAACATGTCGTTATATCAAAGCGTATTCGAAACCGGAAACTTGACCGATAAAGTTGATTTTGTGTTTTATAACACAAATGTATAACAATTTTTTTAAACACAAAAATTTTTTTTAAATATATTTACAAATGTGCGTTTTATTCCTTTTCCTTCTTTTCAAAAATGCAATTTCTTCTAATTTTACCATTCGGAGTGAGGGGTAATGAATCGACAAAGATAACTTCTTTGGGCATTTCATATCCTTGTAGCACTTCTCTGCACCTTTCAATTATTATTGTCGGGTTCATTTTATTTTCCGGAGTGACCAGTACTACTCGCTCACCCCATTTTGAATCAGGTCGGGATGAAATGCAAAAAGGGAAATCCAGTATCTTCGATAATCTTGTTTCCACATCTTCAGGAGAAATTTTCTTTCCTCCTGAGTTAATCACATTATCAACTCTTCCTAAAATCTTGAATTCATATTCTGATTTCAATTCTGCGATATCATTTGTCAGCACGCTTTTGTCTTTAATTGAAATACCGAGTTGACGATCAGAATGGAGGAATACGGTTATGTCATTCAAGGTATGAAACCATTTCGCATCTTTCTCAATCTTTCTCAATGCTATGTGAGATGTAGTTTCTGTCATTCCGTATGACTCGAAAGCGTTTAGTCCGTGTTCTATGATTCTATTCCGGATCGTACCAGGAATAGACGCTCCTCCAATCAAGAAATATTTGACTTTTGAGTATATTTCCGGATGGTCAAGAATAAAGGCCATTTGAGAAGGCACCACAGATAGAAGGGTGATGTTATTTCCATGGAAATTGATAAGAGGCCTGTTCGACGGCGTTTCGTATTGAAATGCACAATCAGCCATAATGCTTCTTACCAACATCATTTTCCCACCGATATAATCAGGCGCAATACAGGAATAAAGCAGCGAGTCGGGTCGAATATCAAAAAAGGTATTGGTGCGGATTGCGCTCTCCCTCATAATTTTTTTTGAAAGAGATATGAGGGAGGGTTTTCCTGTGGAGCCGGAGGTGTGACACTCGATAAAGCTGGAATTATCGTGCCATTCTTTCTTAAATTCTTCAAATGTCATGTCAATCTCTCCAATCAAGCCCATCAATTTGAGATTTGTCAAATCCAAGAGCCGGTTTATAATAAAGCCTGTCTCCCTGTAATGAAATAGGGGATTGGAAATTATTAGTAAACAGACCACCGGTGCCAAGTCCTTGTGGTAACGATGTTGGGAGAGTTGCGACCCATTGGGCAATGGCATTTAATCCTATATTGGATTCTAAAGCAGATGTGACCCACCAACCGATTCCATATTTTTCAGCAAGTCCGATCCATTCGGTACACCCGGAAAAACCTCCCGCAAGTGAAGGTTTCAATACAATATATTGAGGGTGTACCTCAGAAAGAAGTCTCTCTTTCTCTTCCATTGTGAATTTACCGATGAGCTCTTCATCAAGAGCTATCGGGAGTGGAGTGATTTCACAAAGGAATTTCATCAATTCGGGAGAACCTTGTCTGATGGGTTGTTCGATAGAATGAACATCAAGATCTGCCAAAGCTTTTAATTTGGGAATCACATCATCCATTGAGAAGGCTCCGTTGGCATCAACTCTTATCTCGATTTCTTTCCTGCTGAAATGGCTCCGGATAAACTGAATAAGCTTTATCTCTTTATTCCACTCGATTGCACCGATTTTGATTTTTATACAACGGAATCCTTGTTTCAGCTTATCCTCCACCTGTAGCATCATCCTGTCGAAATCCGACATCCAGATAAGGCCGTTTATTTCTATAGAATTTTCTCCGGATGTAAACGAGGAAGGGAAATAAATACCTTTCCCTCCATTGGAAAAATCAAGCAATGCTTGTTCGAAACCGACCTGAATGGATGGAAACCGAGAAAGATCAGTTGGTATTCCTAATTTAACATTGGTAACCAACTCCACCATCTTATAGAAATATCTATCATCGGCTTCAGGAGAAAGTCCGGGAAAAATCGCGGCCTCTCCTATTCCATAAATGGAGGGATCATTTTCATCAAATATCCTCAGATACGCAGTTATTTTTTCGGTCAGTACTCCTCTTGATGTTCCTGCGGGAGTCTTGAACTTCAGAGTATAAGGTGCGAATTGAAGTCTCATATTTAGGGGAATTTGGGAAATTGAGAGAAATCCGGGTCACGTTTTTCAAGAAAAGCGTTCTTACCTTCCTGAGCTTCCTCCATAAGATAATACATCAGAGTTGCGTCACCGGCAAATTCCATAATTCCATGCTGACCATCAAGCTCGGCATTAAGAGCGCGTTTGATCATTCTGATTGCGAAAGGAGATCGTTTTAGAATAGTGCGACACCATTCCACGGTGGTTTCTTCAAGACGATCAAATGGCACCACTTCATTTACCATTCCCATTTGTAGAGCTTCTTGGGCAGTATATTGTTTACATAGGAACCATATTTCGCGTGCCTTTTTTTGTCCCACGCAGCGAGCAAGATAAGAAGAACCGAATCCTGCATCGAAACTTCCCACTTTAGGACCGGTTTGTCCGAAACGTGCGTTTTCAGAGGCTATTGAAAGGTCGCACACAACTTGAAGCACATTCCCTCCTCCAATAGAATATCCATTCACCATAGCGATGACCGGTTTAGGTATCGAACGGATTGCATGATGAAGCTCAAGCACGTTTAGTCGTGGCACGCCATCTTCTCCCACATATCCACCGATGCCTTTTACATTCTGGTCTCCTCCGCTACAGAAAGCCTTGTCTCCTGCACCGGTAAGAATGATAACACCTATGTCTTGACGTTCCCGGCATATTGCGAATGCATCAAGCATCTCCTGATTGGTGAGAGGCCTAAAGGCATTATATACCTTTGGTCGATTGATTGTGATTTTGGCAATCCCCTCGAAAAATTCGAATTTAATATCGGTGTATTCTTTAATTGTTTCCCAATTATACATTTTATATTATTTTAAATATTAGAGTCTGTTTTGTTTCCTGCCAATCCGTTGAGCCGCATATATTTCCGTAAGATTGATGCGCTATATTCCTCATCTATCTTGATTTCCATTATGGTATTGGAGGGATAGTCGAGAAAATCTTTAAACTGCCTCTTCATACTCTCTTCTGAGTCAACTGAATAATATTTCCAGCCGTATGCCTGAGTGAGTCCTTCAATAGGAAGAGCCGGATCGGCGCAAAAGAAGCGGTCTCTATGTTCGATATAACGGGTGGGTGATATAAAGCGAAAGATGCCTCCTCCCTTGTTATTGATCACTATTATTTTGAAGGAGGGAGGAAGCGCATATCCCATTATCCCCGGAGAATATGCAAACGACATATCTCCTGTGATCAGCAGTGTTGGGCCCTTGTAAGCAAGCGCACATCCTGCAGCTGTAGCATTTGTGCCTTCTATACCTGAGACGCCACGGTTGGCATAACTTGCATGAGGAATACAGTTGGTGAATAACTGAGCATACCTGATACTTGTACCATTGGAAAGAAAAAGATTATATTGGATTGGCAGATTATCAAGTATAAATCGGAATGCCTTTAGTTCTGACCAATTAATATCTTCCACAAATTTTTTTCTGATAGCGATTTGCTTTCCGCAAACCTCATCCCATAGAACTCTATACCCGGGCGCTGTGGATGTATCGCATTTTTTAAGAGGATGATACATCGTCTTAAAGAAAATTGCAGGGGAAATGCGTATATTTAGAGTCAAATTCTTGAAACAGTCAACCTCGAAAGAAGTATCTCCTAAAGTCCATATTTCAGGTGAGGCTTTCCTGATAAAATCCTTTAACATTCCTGAAATAAGAGCCCCTCCAATTGAAATTACTATGTCAGGACGCAATTTTTCTTTTTCTGAATCCTGAAGACCTGCTATCACCGAATCAATGGCATACGGATTCCCAGATATGTGAAGATTAGAGATGGTCTCGCAAAGAAGCTTCACGTTGGGAAGAGAGGCAAACAGGGAGAGATACTTATTAAGTGAATTATCGGGAGGCATAAATCCTGCCACAATTAAAATACGTTTTCCTTCCAGTCTTTTTTTCAATTCCTGAATCATCCTAAAAGACAAAATAGGGGATGAATCCATTACCGAAACCACTCTTGTAGGAAAAACTTTTCTATCAATTGTGTTGCTGAGAGGATTGCCGAATTGAATATTGATATGAACCGGGCCCGGATATCCAGCTCCGGAAACATTGACCGCTTCATTTGCTATCCTGTTGACATACCAATTCATCTCCTCGTCTATGTTTTCTACCGGAATATCAAACTCCTTCTTTACTATTCCTTGAAGGGCATTGACTTGGAGAAGCGTCTGGGAATCATTCTGACCAATCCATTGAGCAGGACGATCGGCAGAAATAACAATCAGAGGGATACGTTGATAATATGCTTCTGCAATTGCAGGAGCATAATTATATAGAGCCGTACCGGACGTGCATATCAATACTACAGGATTCCGCGAGACCATTGCTATTCCAAGCGCTGTAAAAGCAGCGTTTCGCTCGTCTGTGATAACATGGCATCTTAGGTTCTCCCGGTATGAGATGGAAATAAGGATAGGTGCGTTGCGTGACCCCGGACTTGCTACGACATCCTGTATGCCATGGGCTTCAAATACATCCAGAAGAATACGACAATATATCTTATCTGTATCTTTCATCATATAAATCTTTTTGGCTTATAACCGAGAAGAAAAGCAGAGGCTTCCATTCTCTTTTTCCCAGCCGGCTGTAATGACTCGATAATTACCGATCCGTGATTGGCAGCTACAAACAATTTTTTATCGATAAGCTTCACTTCTCCCGGGATTTCGGATACAAAAGTATCCGATGGCCTTGAATCAAATATTTTCACATCCATGGTTTTTCCAGAAAAGTCTTCCATCACCGACCAGGCCGCAGGATAGGGAGAAAGACCTCTGATGTGATTGAATATCTCTTTTGGGGTCTTTCCCCAGTCAATTCTGCAATCTTCCTTGAATATCTTGGGGGCAGGAATAAATTCTCCTTCAGGCTGAGGCTTGGTGGTAAGAGTGCCATCAATGATTGACTCAACTGTATGAATCACACATTCTGCACCTATCTTCATCAATCGGTCATATACAGTGCCTACATTATCAGATTGAAGGATTTCAATCTTGCGCTGCTCGATTATATCGCCCGTATCAATTTCATGCTTAAGGAAAAATGTGGTGATTCCGGTTTCGGTCTCGCCATTCATTATAGCACGATTGATTGGAGCTGCGCCACGATATTTGGGTAGAAGTGAGCCATGAAGATTAAAGGTCCCTAATCTTGGCATTGCCCATACCACTTCAGGCAACATCCTGAAAGCAATTACAATAAAAAGATCAGCGTCTATCTTACGAAGGGCCTCTACGAATTCGGGATTCTTGAGTTTCTCAGGTTGCAGTATATTCAAATCCTTCTCCAAAGCATATTTTTTTACATCACTCTGTATTATATGATGTCCACGACCTGCAATCTTGTCGGGCATCGTCACCACAGCCGCGACATTAAAGCCATTTTTGACTAATGCGTCAAGACTCTCCACTGCAAATTCAGGAGTGCCGAAGAATACTATTTTAAGATCTTTCTTTTTCATCTTGGTAAAAACAATTCGTAGATTTAATCTTCAGTAAAATGCTTGAGAACACGTCGATATGAGTTGAAAATCTTTGATTTTGACACGAATCCCACATATCTTCCGTTGTCCACCACCGGAAGATTCCATGCGTTTGTTTTGTCGAATATTTCCATCACCTTATCCATCGTATCAGAAAGTTCGATGGTTGCCGGTACTGCAGACATAAAACGTGAAACATGCATTTTTTTATAAAGATCCGGACGAAACATAATATTCCTTATTTCATCGAGAATCACTACACCTTTCAACTTGTCGTCTTCATCAACAACCGGAAAGAGATTACGGTTGCATACCGAGATAGTATCCACCATCTCCTTTAGATTCATCTCCGGACGCACCTTCTTGAAATCAGTTTCGATCACGTTATCAAGTTTTAAAAGTGTAAGGACAGCTTTATCCTTTTCATGTGTAAGCAAGTCGCCTGCACGCGCAAGACGCATGGTGTAGATGCTGTAAGGAAGAAAAATCTTGATGGTCATATATGCAAGGAGCGATACTATCAGAAGAGGGAGGAACAGATCATAACCTCCGGTCATTTCGGCAGTGAGGAAGATAGCCATCAATGGCGCGTGCATGACTCCACTCATAACTCCGGCCATTCCCATCAATGCGAAATTTTTCTGGGAAAGATGAATTCCTATGTCAAGATTGTTGAGTATATAAGCAAATAAAAATCCGCATAATGCACCAACAAAAAGAGAAGGCGCAAATGTTCCGCCCACACCTCCGGCCCCATTGGTGGCGGAGGTGGCGAAAGCCTTGAACATCATCACGGCACCGATAAAAAGAACAAGAAACCAAACATTATCCCTGTCCACATAGAAAAAGGTACCGTTAACAACCTTGGATATATCTCCTTCAAGTAGATTTTCAATGGCTCCATACCCTTCTCCATATAGAGGCGGGAAAATGAAAAGTAGTAGAGCCAAAATACTTCCTCCGGTCAGGATTTTTATAAATTTGTTGGGTAGTCTGGAAAAAATGGTTTCCATCCAGAACATCACTTTGGTGAAATAGAGAGATACCAGTCCACAAACGATCCCCAATAAAATAGTGAACGGTATTCTGGCAGTGACAAATGGCTCGCTTTGAGAGAAAAAGAATTCTGAATTGTATCCTTCAAGCACATAAGCCACTGTCGCACCTGCGATTGAAGATATCAGCAAGGGCATAACAGTAAGTCCTGTGAGGTCAATCATCAGTACCTCCAAAGTGAAAAGCATCCCGGCAATAGGTGCACGGAAAATTCCGGCAATACCGGCCGCGGCTCCACAGCCCACAAGAATCATCAACACTTTTGGAGACAGTCGAAAAGCTTGTCCTACATTGGATCCGATGGCCGCTCCGGTGAATACAATCGGTCCCTCTGCTCCAACAGATCCTCCGAAGCCTATTGTTATGGAGGATGAGATCAGGGATGCATACATATTCTTTTTCTTCAGACGCGACTTCCTTCGGGAGATTGCATATAATACCTTGGTCACTCCATGAGATATATTATCTTTCACGATATATCTTAGAAATAAGGTCACTATGAGAATCCCTATCATGGGATACACCAGATAAAGCCAGTTGGCCGAGGTCGTGCTCAATCCTGAAGTAAGGGCATTAGCTATAAGATGAATCAGATATTTCAGAAGCTGGGCGGCAAAGCCACATATAATTCCTACCACCAAAGCAAGCATTACTAAGAAAGTGCTCTCCTTGATGTGATGTTCTCTCCAGATCACTATTTTCATCCAGAATTCTGTGAAACGGTTATGTGTTTCCTTATATGCCATTTTATGTTTTAATAAAAATAAAGCCTAAGAATATTATTTACCTTCTCCACTTATCACAGTCTTGATGGTATAGAGTAGAATCTTCAAATCAAGCAGTAACGACATATTATTGATGTAAATCATATCAAATTTTGTGCGTTCCACCATTTGATCCAGGTTGGAGGCGTAGCCAAACTTTACCATAGCCCAAGAAGTTATTCCCGGTCTTACCTGATATATTAATCCGAAATAAGGCACTCTTTTCACAATCTGACGTATATAAAACTCTCTTTCCGGACGAGGCCCGACAATCGACATATCACCCTTTATTACATTAATCATCTGTGGAATTTCATCGATACGGAACTTCCTAAGCCATCTCCCCACTTTTGTGACTCTTGTATCTGTATCCGAAGAGAGTTTTGGTCCGTTCGCCTCAGCATCTGTTATCATTGTCCTGAATTTTATAATCCTGAAGGGAAGTCGGTGTCGTCCGATTCTCTCTTGGGTATAAAATACCGGACCATTGCTGTCAATCTTTATCATTAGTGCGATTATGATAAAAAAAGGAGACAGAATTATTAGAACCAATATGGAAAGCATGACATCACACAGACGTTTTATATTCTTACTGAAATCACTAATTCTTGGAGCTGTCAGATCAATAAAGGTATGCCCAAGAATATCATTGGTGCGAATTCCTGCCATGGCATAATCAATTTCGTGTGGGGCGATTTTAATGGGAATACCAAGGTCAATATATTCATTTACCATCCGTAGAAGGCTTTTGTCTCCTGCTTCGCCCGGCGCAAGAACAATCTGACTCACCTTCTCTTGACGACAGAATGGTTTAAGCGTTTCAGAAGATATCAAAGGGAATTCACTAATACTCTCATTTCCCTTTTGATTGCCATCTAACATCACAATTCCTGCTATCTCATTTCTATATAATGATTTGGCAGAAAGAACCATATCGATTGTATGCCGATTAATTTCTCTGTTGGTGATTATTATAGTCTTATTTGTAAGATTACTCTTTTTCGCTCTTTTAACAGCAAAATTGGTGATAACCAATCTTCCGGAGTATGTAAACAAGAGAAACAGAAGAAAAAGTAATACTACGATTAAATATTCTGTTCTTCTCCTTGGGGTAGGATCATTGATCAATAATGTCATGAATATTATCAGAGCATTTACAGCGGCACTTCCGGCTGTAACTAAAAATTCGCTGATCCTTGATCTTGGAAAGGGATTATTATAATATCCGGATAATAAGTATATGAATAATAACCCTATGGGCACAAGAAATTGTTCTAATACAATCTTTGTAGAGAAGAGATATTCCTCCAATCCGTGAGTGTTATAGCCATAGAGAATAACAAAGCGTAAAATATTGAATACGAAGAAAGCAAGTGAAGTCATTATGACATCACTGCACACATAAGCTATTCTAAGAGTTTTGTTCCTCTTTTTGAACATCGTCTGATTTCTTACCGTATGATTTTTATAACACTGTCGTTGCTTACCTTAATAATATTGCTTGGGGAGTTTTTTTTCTCCGACTCGCGACCTGTTTCAACAATATAGTCAACACCATTAAGGATTTCCTCAGAAATCTCTGAAAAGACTTGCGGTGTTTTCTCTCCGCTGATATTGGCGGAGGTTGAGACAACCGGACAACGGAGGCGTTGACAAAGCATCTTTGAGAATGTTTCTGAAGTTATTCTGAATCCGGCGGAGCCGTCATCTGCTTTCAGAAGTGGACTTATCCCGACAGGATTATCATAAATTATAGTTAAGGGATGGACTGCCGCATCAATTAATTCCCAAGCAATCTCAGGAATATTCTTGACATATTGTTGCAACTGACCATCCGACCCCACCAGCATTAACATCGATTTTGCATCAGCTCTCTTTTTCAGATCAAAAATGCGTTGCACCGCTTTGGTGTTGGTTGCATCACACCCTATTCCCCATACAGTGTCGGTAGGGTAGAGGATTATTCCACCCTCCTTAAGTGTTTTAAGTGCTCTCTCTAAGGTTTCCTTCATATATTTATAAAGCCTGAGCTTCTTTAATCCATAAATTCACAGATGCGTCCGAAGGCATCCTCCAATCTCCTCGAGGTGAAAGACATACACTTCCCACTTTAATCCCATCAGGCATACATGAACGCTTGAATTGCTGGCTGAAGAATCTTTTATAGAAGGTAATCAGCCATTTCTTTATCGTCTTTTTATCATATATATCCTTAAATGCCTTGCATGCCAGGCGATATATCTTGATAGGAGAGAAGGAATGACGAAGCATCAGATGCAGGAAGAAATCATGGAGAGGATATGGGCCCACAAAATCTTCTGTCACCTGCGATATTGAACCATCAGAAGCTGCCGGAAGAAGCTCAGGACTTATCGGAGTATCTATAATATCCTGTAGAGTTCTTCTCACTTCCGGATTTTGGGAATCAAGCATATACCCTTTTACCAAGTCTCTAACCAAAGTCTTGGGAATTGAGGCATTTACACCATACATTGACATTTGGTCGCCATTGTAAGTGCACCAACCCAGGGCAAGTTCGGATAAGTCACCGGTACCAATCACTATTCCGCCGGTCTTATTGGCCATATCCATGAGAATCTGTGTACGTTCCCTTGCTTGTGAATTCTCGTAAGTGGCATCAAGAGTTTCAGGATCGTGTCCAATATCCTTGAAATGTACTTTCACCGCTTCTGCAATTGGAATCTCCATTGGTGTCACTCCCAGCTCTACCATAAGGTTCCATGCATTATTATGAGTCCTGTCAGTGGTGCCGAACCCCGGCATTGTTATGCCCAATATATTTTTCCGGTCAATTCCGAGTATATCGAATGCTTTTACCGTTACAAGAAGGGCAAGAGTGGAATCGAGACCACCGGATATGCCTATCACGGCTTTGTCGCAATGAATAGCCTTGAGACGCGTGGCGAGACCCCAAGCCTGGATAGATGATATTTCTTCACACCTCTCTTTAAGACGAGATTCATCTTTTTCTACGAAAGGATAAGGATTTACATCACGGTATTCAAGCATTTCATCCGACATCTCTTCTATACCCATATTATATGTGGATGCCGGCAATTGAATAGGCTTGATATTCTCTGAATCCGGTGAGTCATTAAATGAGTTGTGATGTCTTCTGTCATTGCGCAACAGTTCTATATCAATATCTGCAATCTGCATCTGAGGCTCCATGGAAAAGCGCGGTGATTCACGCAAGAGCATTCCATTTTCTGCAATTATGCAATTCCCGGAAAAAGCGAGGTCGGTTGACGATTCGTTAGATCCTGCGGAAGAATAGACGTATGCGCAGCGACATCTTGCTGATTGCTGAGTGATAAGGTCCACAAGATATGAATGTTTCCCGGCAAGCTCATTAGTGGCAGAAAGGTTTAAGATAATATCTGCACCATCCCGGGCCATTTTGCAGCTTGGAGGAATAGGAACCCATAAATCCTCACATATTTCTATTCCGAATATGGCCTCGTCCAATTTGAAAAGCAACCGGGATGAGAATGGGATTTCACGTCCGGAGATTTCAATTGTACTGTCTGATTTTCTTCCGGGCGTAAACCACCTGAGCTCGTAAAATTCATTATAATTAGGAATATGACTTTTGGGAACGATTCCATATATTTCTCCCTTTGACAGCACGGCTGCACAGTTATATATCCTGTTGTTTAATACAAGTGGAAGTCCGATCACTGTGGTGATATGAAGAGACTTGGTTTCTTCGGCCAGAATTAAAAGAGCTTCCTTCGCATAATCCAGAAGAGCTGATTGATGGAATAAATCAGCACATGTGTATCCGGTAAGTGAAAGTTCAGGGAAAACTAAAAGGGATACTTTTTTAAGTTCGGCCTCCTCTATCATGGAGACAATATTGGAGAGGTTGGCATCAACATCTCCTGCTTTTACTATAGGTTTAGCGGCCGCTACTCTTATGAAGCCAAGATTTTTCATCTCTAATTATTTTTATATGCAAAGATAACAAACATTTTCAGAAATTGAAATGTTAAATGCTTATAATCTCCCTCAAAAAGCAACTTAAATTGTTAAATAATCAGAAATAAAATGTAGTAATTATGAAAAAAAGACTTACAATCGCGGGTGCTATCATCGTTTTGATGGGTTTATTTGTGCCCACTCAAGCTGTTGCACAAAAGGGAGAGAAATCATTAGGACTAATTGGAGGATTCTCGACATATAATAATGGAGGATATTTCGGGGTGGATTTCCAATATACGTTTATTGACCACGTTCGACTTGCACCTGATATCGCGTATAGTTTCCGAAATGATGGAAAATCTGCGTTCCTCCTTGATGTGGACGTTCATTTCCCTTTCCGTCTTGCAAAGGGATTTGACATTTATCCTCTTGTTGGTTTTGCATTTAACAATTGGAGTTATTCAGGGGGAGGCAATGCAAGTCGAGCCGGAGCGAATTTCGGTGGAGGTTTCGATGTGTATCTGACCTCCAATCTCAAGCTGTCTCTTCAGGGTAAATATTCTGTGATGAACGACACCAGCGGTGGATTCATCGGAATGGGCATAGGTTATATCTTCTAAATAGAATATTTTTGCCCCATTGTATTTCAAAGGACAAAAGAGAAAAATCATGATTAATAAATAAAAAAGGATTCTCAATCGAGAATCCTTTTTTACAATATATATTCCGGGGCTCTATTATTTAAGAGCATCCTTAACTGCATCGTTGGGCACCATTTCCTCTTTGAAGACATAAGCGCCTGTTTTAGGAGATTTCTCCATTATGATGACTTTGCTGTAGGTACGTCCTTCACCTTTCTGAAGCGACGCGACGGTTTTCTTTGCCATGGATCAGTGCTTATTTAATTTCTTTATGAACGGTTACTTTTTTGAGGATGGGGTTGTATTTTTTCAACTCCAGACGACCGGTAGTATTCTTGCGGTTTTTAGTGGTGATGTAACGAGACATACCGGGCATACCGCTTGCCTTATGTTCGGTGCATTCCAGAATCACCTGGACTCTGTTGCCTTTAGCTTTCTTTGCCATAATTGTTCTGTGAGATGATTAAAGAGAAAGGATTTTGATATCTTTGTAATCGAGATTTCCTTCAGCCTCTGCTTTCTTGAGTGCTGCGTTTAGACCAATCTTGTTGATGGTACGGAGTGCTCTTGCAGAAAGACGCAATACAATCCACATGTCCTGCTCAACCCAATAGAATTTCTTTGTATGCAAGTTTACCTCGAACTTGCGTTTGGTGCGACGCTTTGAGTGAGAAACGTTATTTCCCACCTGCGCTTTTTTGCCCGTAATTTGACAAACTTTTGACATGGCTGTTGTTCTAATTCTTTAAAATTATACTTATTATTGTTTAGGCCGCCATCTCAGTTCTCATATCATCGCCGGCTGCATCATTCCGGCAACTTTTAAGGATGTGCCACAAAACGAGTGCAAATTTACAACTTTTATTTTATTCTCGCAAGTTTTTTGTTGATAAAGTTTGTTAATTCCTCATTTTCAATGTTTCATCTATACCTAATCGTGCCTTCTCAATCATCATTGATTTCTTCCTGTGCGATATATGAGTTTTTAAGGAGATTGATTAGCATCACTATTCCGTGGTTTGTCGCCGACTCGATAACCTCATCCCGGTTACCTTTAAAATGTACACATTCGCTTACGGTTCTTTCTCCATATTTTACCGCAATCCATACTGTGCCTACCGGTTTGAATTTTGAACCTCCTTCCGGACCTGCTATTCCACTGGTAGCAATCCCGCAGTCGGTGTGCATCAGTCGGGTAACACCATGTACCATTTGTTCAACCACCTCTTTGGAGACAGCCCCGTAACGGTCGATATTAGTTCTGCTTACATTCAGGACCTCTGCCTTTACTTCGTTGCTATAACTCACCACACTTCCTAAAAAATACGCGGAACTTCCGGGAACTTGAACTATCTTATGTGCTATATTGCCTCCCGTGCAGCTTTCTGCAGACGAGACAGTAAGTTCCCTTTCTTTTAAAAGCTCACCCAACACTTGCGATAAACTCTTATCTTCTGTGCTGACCACTTCACGATTAAATAATTCATTCAGTGAGGCATGGTAACGGTTCATGTTGAACCGGAGGAGTTCAAGACCTGAATTTATCCCTGTCAAAACCACTTTAGTAACGAGATTCGAAGTGTCAACTGTTATTTTTACAAATTCCGGCAACTGCGATTCAAAGTGATTGAGGATATTGGTCAATTCGGCTTTGGTATAGCCATAAATTACTATATGTCGGGTCTCTTTGTGGATATGGATATTTTCGTTTTCTTTCATATATAATATTTATGGGTAAGAAACAGGTTATTAATTCATATTATAACTTCACGCGTGCATAAGGAGGAAGATCCAGACTGCTGAAATCCTTTTCGAGATATTTAAAATATGCGGCTGTAGCCACCATGGCAGCATTGTCGGTGGTGAATTTTCTTTCAGGAATCCAGGCCTTGATATGCATCTGGTTGCATAGCTGCACCACTGCCTCTCTCACTCCCGAATTGGCAGATACTCCTCCTCCGATAGCCACTTCTTTTACTCCGGTTTGTTTTATTGCCTTTTTAAGTTGTTTTAGAAGGATATCAATGATTGTTTTCTGGAGGGACGCACAAAGATCATTCAGATTATTCTCTATGAAATCAGGATCAGTGGCTACGTGATCTCTAACAGTATAAAGAAAGCTTGTTTTTAAACCGCTGAATGAATAATCCAATCCGGGAATGGATGGTTTGCTGAACTTGAATCGGTCAGGATCACCAAGAGCAGCGAGCCTGTCGATATGGGGACCTCCGGGATAGGGGAGTCCCATCACTTTTGCACACTTGTCAAATGCTTCACCAGCCGCATCATCTATGGTTTGGCCCATGATTTCCATATCGCTTGGGCTCTTAACAAGAATAATCTGAGAATTACCTCCCGATATCAGCAGGCATAGAAAAGGAAATGATGGCACAGCATCATCCGGTTTCTCCCTGATAAATTGAGAAAGTACATGGGCGTGAAGGTGGTTAACATCTATAATAGGGATATCAAGTCCGATAGCAAGCCCTTTTGCAAATGATGTTCCCACAAGCAAAGACCCCAGAAGTCCCGGCCCTCGGGTATAGGCTATGGCTGAAAGCCGGGAAGTGGTTATTCCCGCTTGTCGCAAGGCTTCAGAAACAACAGGAACAATATTCTGCTGATGGGCTCGAGAAGCAAGTTCGGGAACAACTCCGCCGTAAAGTTCATGCACTTTCTGACTTGCTATAACATTGCTTTTAAGAAGCCCGTCGCTAATCACCGCGCAGGATGTATCATCACAGGAGGATTCGATAGCTAAGATTATCACACTCATTTTTTCTAAGATTATCTGCTTCTCTTTGTATCCAGAGATTCTTCAATACAAATTTAGTAAATATATGGCGATCTTCAAAATTATAATTTAAGGGATAGTCAAATTCGACTTATTTTATTAATTTTGTAGTTTGTTAGACGAAACTCATTTTTCCGGCTTTTTGGGAGACGTACTCGTGAAACGCGTTTTTAAGATGAGATTTTCTTACAGGTGAAATAAAAGTTTTCTAATAGGATAGTTATACATGACAATCAGTATTGTCAAGAGAATATATAAAGTGTTACGAAGCGTTTTATTTACTGCCTTGGTAGCAGTAGTAGCGCTATATATATCGTTATACGTGCTTCTTAGTATTCCGCCTGTACAGAATTATATAAGAAACATAGCAGAAAAAGAGCTGTCGGCATTCTTGGGTGGAAAAGTCATTATTGGAAAACTGGATATCTTTCCTTTTAATGAAGTAAGAATAAAAAATGTTGACTTTATCAGTCCGGAGGGAGAGAAATGTATTACGGTTGAAAGAATAGGAGCCGGAATACGCTTGTGGAGACTTGTTTCTGAGAGAAGAATCGAAATCACTTATGCAGAAATTATAGGTCTTAATGGGGCAGTGGTTCAGAAAGAGAAAGATGGTCCTCTGAATATCAACTATATTCTGGAGGCTTTTGCGCCCAAAGACAAGACTAAGCCACCTACAAAATTCGATATGATGATCCATAATATCGTGATCAGAAAATCGACCTTAAGCTTTGATAGGGATTGGCATAAAAAAAAGGAAGGGTTTGATGGTTTTGATATCTATCATTTGAAAATCACCGATTTAATGGCTGATGTCACGATGCCTGTGGTGAAAAATAATAATTTTGAGATAGATATGCGTCGTCTGTCTTTCAAGGCGGGGATGGGGTTTGAGGTAAAGAAACTTTCTTTCAAGACAAAAATAACTTCTGATGAAATTGTCCTTAATGATTTCAGGTTGCTTGCAGGGAGGACTGAGATCAGATTAAATGATCAGGTTTTGGGTTTTGATTCCTTTGACAATATCCCTGAAGTCCTTAAGAGAAAAGAGTATGATCTACATCTGCGTATCAAAGATTTTTATCCGGAAGATTTCAGGTATTTCTACTCGCCTCTTTCATATTTAAAAAACAGATATGAATTGAATTTATCTGCCCATGGTAGTGTGGATAATCTAACCCTGGAAGATTTAAGACTTATTGAAGACAGTCATAGTGAGATAATTTCATTAAGTGGAATTGTTAGAAATTTGACTGATCCACAAAAAATTTTTACTGATGTCCATGGCCTTACACTTGATGTGCCTGTTGGATTATCTAAATCCGTGTTGTCTGTAATCCCCTTGAACGACAAGGATAAATCCACTATAGAAGGCGTTATTCAGAAAGTTGGAGAATTACGTCTGAGCGCAAATGGAATTTACTCCGCGATAAACGGCAAATTGGAAATTGAGAGTGCTATAGATGCTGCTCCGGGTTCTTTGTTAGTATCTGCTAACGGGTTTATCAGAGGAAAATCATCTGCTAATGGTCGTTTTGAAATAAAAACAGATAATTTTAATATCGGCACGATATCGGATAATGATGATTTCCGGGAGGTTTCTCTTGTTGCTTTAGGGGAAATAGATTTGTCTCCTGACGACATTAATGGAAATTTAAATCTTAAGATCGGACATATTGATTATAAGGGAAATCGTCTTACCAATATCTTGGCACAGGCTGAAAAGTCGGGAAAACATGTGCAAGGTGTCTTGGATATGGGAGACCGTCTGGCCGATCTGTATCTGGAAGGGAATGTCGATCTTTTAGGAGAGAATTCGAGATATAGTCTGCATGGAGAAATTAAGAATTTTTATCCCGGTGCTTTGGGATTAGTACGGAAATATGAGAGTTATCGTATTCAAGGTATTATTGACGCGGATATATATGGAAACAGCTTGGATAATATTCTGGGTGAGCTAAATGTTAAAGATTTGTCGTTCTCAAATGAAGCCGGGAAAGAGTTTTATTTAGCCAGTCTTAATCTTAATTCTTCTAAGCAAAAATATTATGGTGAATCAGTTGAAGAAGAACAAACATCACAGTCTTCGCCGACTCAAAATCGCCTTATAACGCTTTCAACAGACTTTTTAACTGCGAGATTGGAAGGAGATTTTAAATTTAATCCATTAGTGAATGGAATTAAGAGCCTTATTTCAGAGGATGTAACAGACTATGTAAAATCCGGTGGCAGTCAGGTTGAAAATGATGGTTATGCGGAACTTGAGGTTGTTCTGAAAGCAGACCGGGAGTTGCCTCCCTTTATTAAACTTCCTGTTAAACCTCTAACGGATATCACGTTACATGGTGGAATCGATATGAAGGAAGGTAAGCTTGAGCTTTTGGTTGACGCTCCTTATCTTTTACAGGGAACCAACAAGCTTATAAGTGAAAGTATGGTTCATGCAGTGGTGGAAAGAGGTAAAGGGAGTAACATTACAGCAAATACGGTCTTCCCTATAAAAAATGATAGGGCAGAACTCGAGCTGAATCTGAATATTTTCAGAAATCAGGGATATGCTGACATAGGGTGGCGGATGAAGAAAAATTCTTCGGCATCAGGTAACGTAGGTTTTCAGGCAGCCCTTATGCGTAATAAAGAGACTGGAAAGCCTGATGTCACTGTGGAGATTGTGCCATCTACATTCCGTCTTGGGCCTTCTGAATGGAATATAGAAAAGTCTGAAATAAGATACTTAGATAAAAGTCTGTCGATTGATAATCTTAAGATCTTTCATGATGATCAATTTGTGGAGATAAATGGTAAAGCATCCTCAGACCCATTGGATGAGATAAGGGTGAGTCTTGCTGACATAGATCTTAGCTATATATTTGGAATACTTAACATAAACTATGTATCGTTCGGAGGTATAGCCACCGGAGAACTCACAGCATCTTCAGTTTTTACCAAAAATCCCGTGGCGCGTACAAAGAGGCTGACAGTTGATGATCTGTCATATAATGATGCGGTTTTGGGAGATGCTGATATCTTCAGCTGTTGGAATCAGGAGAAAAAGGAAATTGAGATTCATGCTGATATAAAGGAGGCGGGTTATGGAGGCGCCCGTGTGGATGGAGGAATCTTTGTGACCCGAGATTCATTGTCGTTCGATATGAAAGCGGATAAAATCAATGTGTCATTTCTGAAGCCATTTATGTCTGCTTTTACTTCAGATGTGGGCGGCCGGGCATCCGGTAAAGTAAAATTATTCGGGACATTTAAGGATATCGATCTTATTGGTCAAGCCTATGCGGACAGCATATATATGAAGGTGGATTATACTAATGTCTATTATCATGGGAGTGATTCAGTGACGCTAAATCCTGGTATGATAGAGATTCCCTCTTTCCGTCTTTACGATCGTTTTGGTAATTCTGCGTTGTTTTCAGGATATGTGAAACACTCATATTTCCATGATCCTGTATTTGAATTTAAGCTGAGCGATGCAAAAAATCTTCTTTGTTATGAAACAAATTCGAAAATAAATCCTGATTGGTATGGCACGATTTTTGCGTCCGGACGTGGCGCATTAAAGGGGAGTCCGGGAGTGGTAACTATGGAAATGGATATGACTACTTCTGATAAATCTGATTTCACATTCGTGTTAAGCGACACCCAGACAGCTTTGGATTATGCTTTCCTCACATTCTCTGACAAGAAGAAAGCTGAAGCAGAGGAGGTGGAGATTGTGGAAGAGACTTTTGAAGATAAATTCATGAAAAGACAGGAAGAGATTATTAATCCTCCCACAATTTTCTCTATGGATCTGAGGGCTACCGTTACCCCGGGTGCCAAGCTTAATCTCATAATGGATCCCAATGCCGGAGATAAAATTGTGGCGAGAGGAGGAGGACCTCTCCTTATCCATTACGACACGGAGTCAGATGAAATGACAATGTATGGGAAATATACTCTAAAGGAAGGCTCTTATAATTTTTCTCTCCAGGAGTTGATTCTTCGCGAATTCAGAATAAAGGAGGGTAGTAATATTGCGTTCAACGGTGACCCTTTATCCGCCACTCTTGACATTGTGGCAGCATATAGGGTCAACACCAATCTATCAGATCTTGATAAAAGCTTTTCCACGGATAGGGATCTGAACCGGACTAATGTTCCTGTGGATGCATTGCTTAATGTGAGGGGAGACTTGCAGGCCCCTGATATATCATTTGATCTGTCGTTGCCCACGTTGACAGGGGATGTGGAAAGAAAAGTGAGAAGTATTATTTCTACTGAAGACCAGATGAACAGGCAGATTATATATCTGCTGGCTCTTAATAGGTTCTATACTCCGGAGTATATGGGATCTACCAGTAATGGCGGAGGAGAACTGGCATCCGTGGCTTCCTCCACCATATCATCCCAACTTTCCAACATTATGGGTCAGTTGACCGACAAATTCACTGTCGCACCTTCTTTCCGATCTGATAAAGGAGACTTCTCGGATATGGAGGTTGATGTATCCTTATCTTCCAGATTATTAAATAACAGGTTATTATTGAATGGTAACTTCGGATATAGGGATAAGAGCACTTCGCAGACAACGTTTGTAGGTGATTTTGATCTGGAGTATCTCTTATCGCGCAATGGAAATCTTAGACTGAAAGCTTATAATCATTTCAACGATCAGAATTATTATCTGAAGTCCTCACTGACTACTCAAGGAATAGGAATAGTATATCAAAAAGAATTTGATAATCCATTGAGTTGGTTAAGAAAGAAAAAGAGGAAAGAAGATAAGGGGGAGGAGAAGAGAAAGCAAGAAATTCCTGATTCCCTAAAACCAATTACGATTTCTTCGGGAAAGAGTGAGGAAAGTATTGAGGGAGATTAAATATAACTGAGGATTATGAACAGTTACATAGAAGATTTATTGGAAAAATTCGGTTTGCGGACAAAAGCAAAACTTGGAATGGCATTTGCGGGAGGGGGTGCCAAGGGTTTCTCCCATATTGGAGTGTTGCAAGCTTTTGAACGGTTTGATTTGAGTCCTCAGATCGTATCGGGAGTTTCAGCCGGGTCTATTGCCGCTGTGTTATATGCCGCCGGTTTGACTCCGTATGATATGATTGATTGTTTTGCAGAAGCCAACAGCTTCAATGATTTTTCGCAGTTATCTGTGCCGAAGGAAAGTTTTTTCAGACTAAACAGATTTGGAAAGCTCCTTGAATCCTGGCTGCCTGTTAAAAATCTGGAAGAAACAAAGATTCCTGTTGTGATATGTGCCACTAATCTGGAAAAAGGAACATCCGTCGGTTGGTGTAAGGGTGAGATAGTGCCACGTGTCATAGCCTCATGTTCGATACCGATTATCTTTAAGCCGGTAAAGATAAATGGTTATCATTATGTTGACGGGGGAGTGCTCCGCAATCTTCCGGCATGGGCTATCAGAGACTATTGTAAGGTGCTTGTAGGTAGTAATTGCAGTCCGCTCGACCGTTCTTATTCCTATAAGCAGAATATATTGAACGTCGCGATGCGCACATACACATTGATGAGCAAGGCCAACGCTCTTCAGGATATTAAGATGTGTGATTACGTGGTAAGCCCTTTAAAGGTAGTGAATACAAAGACTTTTGATCTTTCCGCGTTGCGTAAGAATGTGCAGTATGGTTATGATGTAGCATGTAAAGTTATAGAGGTAATATTAAGAAAGAACAAATAGAAAATAACGCTTGTTACTATCATATACTTGTTACTGTACCGGAAAGTAACATTTTAAGAAATATTAGTTATCAAAAGCTGCAAATACAATTATCAGTAAATATGAATAAAAAAGAAAAACTGATCATATATCAGGCTTTTCCCCGGATTATGACCAATACCAATTCGACAAATACGCCGAATGGAACACTTGAAGAAAATGGAAGTGGGAAATTGAATCAGATCACTCCTCGTCTTTTAAAATCACTATCCGATCTTGGAATAAATACAATCTGGTTGACCGGAATAATAGAGAATGCTACTAAAACGGCTTTTCCTGAAGCCGGAATTCCGGCTGATAATCCTAATGTAGTGAAAGGAGAGGCAGGATCACCCTATGCAATAAAGGATTATTATGACGTTGCTCCATGCCTGGCAGAAGATCCCGCAGCCAGGATGGAAGAATTTGAGAAATGTGTGAAAAGAATACACGCACAGGGACTGAAGCTTTTAATAGATTTTGTTCCCAATCATACTGCAAGGGTCTATCATTCCGACTCAGCTCCTATTGGAATTGAGGATTTTGGAAATCAGGATGACCACAACATGTTTTTCAAACCTTCAAATAACTATTATTATATAGTGAACCAGCAGTTTTCACCTGGTTTTGATATCTCCTCGCAGGGAGACTCTCCTTATGTGGAATTCCCGGCCAAGGCTACTGGCAATGACTGTTTCACTGCTTTTTGTGGAATCAACGACTGGTATGAGACCGTAAAGCTGAATTATGGGCTCGATCCCTGGAATGGGAAAGGTTCCTATGATCCTATTCCTGATACTTGGCTAAAGATGCTTCATATATTGCGTTACTGGGCTTCAAAAGGTGTTGACGGCTTCAGGTGCGATATGGTTTTCATGGTGCCTCAGGAGTTTTGGCATTGGGCTATTCCACAGGTTAAAAAAGATTATCCCGAAATTATTTTTATTGGGGAGATATACGATATTAACCTTTATCGGCCATTTATAGAGTATTGTCATTTTGATTACCTATATGACAAAGTGAATCTCTATGATACTTTGGTTGGAATAGATCGTTATAATTATTCAGCAGCTCAGCTCACTACTTGCTGGCAGAGGGTGGAAGGACTGGGCGACAGTATGCTGAATTTTCTTGAGAACCATGATGAAGTGAGATTCGCTTCTGAGGAATTTGCAGGCGACCCTATGAAGGTAACTCCCTATCTTGTAGTATCAGCATTTTATTCAAACGGACCTTATATGATCTATTATGGTCAGGAACTTGGAGAGATGGCACGAGATAATGAGGGTTTTGCCGGTAACAACAACCGTACCACCATTTTCGACTATTGGAGCTACGACACCTTGCGTCGATGGTATAATGATGGAAAATGCAATCTAACGCTTCTCACCTCACACGAGAAGTGGCTTAGGAATTTATATAAGAAAGTCCTGCATCTTGCTGGAGAGAACAAGGTTTTCTCAGAAGGGAAATTCTTTGATCTCATGTATGTGAATCATAAGAATCCCGCTTTCAATCCCCACAAGCAATATGCTTTCCTTCGTTATACGGAGGAGGAGGCGGTGCTTATAATAGCCAATTTTGACGCTAAGCCAATTGATATTGAGTTTAATTTTCCCGAGCTTGCTATAGGAATGGCATGTCTTGAGCGTGGTGAACAAAAGGTAAATGATCTTTTATGGGGTAAGCGTCATGTTTTCTCTATTTCTGAAGATAAACCGAGCAAATTCAAGATTGGGGGATATGATGCCCTTGTTCTCCCTTTAAAAGTTCATGTGGAGGACGCTGAAAAGAAATCGCCTGCTAAAAATAATGAATAGTATAAAAAAGTGAGGAATAAAAGATGGAAAATTAAAAATTTGTTTTTAATTTTGTAATCACAAATCAATCCTATCAAATAATGAATGATTTTCGTCCGCCGATAAAGGTTTTTGCAGGCACTGCTTCAAAATATCTTGGAGAGTCGATATGCAAGGAACTCGGCATAGAATTAGGCAAAATGAATAAAGAGCGTTTTGCCGATGGTGAGTTTGAAGTTGGTTTTGAAGAGTCAATTCGCGGAGCGCAGGTATATCTTGTGCAGTCCACTTTCCCGACAAGTGACAATCTGATGGAGCTTCTTTTGATGATTGATGCTGCAAAAAGAGCTTCGGCAGACTCAATTATCGCAGTTATCCCATATTTCGGATGGGCTCGTCAGGATCGTAAGGATAAACCACGTGTATCAATTGCTGCAAAACTTGTGGCCGATCTTTTGAGTACAGCCGGAATCGACCGTCTGATCACTATGGATCTCCATGCAGACCAGATTCAGGGTTTCTTCGATGTGCCGGTAGATCATCTTTACGCTTCGTCGATTTTTATTCCTTATCTTGAGAGTCTCCACCTTAAAGATATGGTGATTGCTTCTCCTGATGTGGGTGGTGCCAAGAGAGCAAACTCTTATGCCAAATATTTCGATGTGCCTCTTGTGCTTTGTCACAAAGTCAGAGCCAAAGCTAACGTGGTGAGCAAGATGACTGTGATTGGTGATGTTAAGGATAAAAATGTGGTATTGGTAGATGATATTGTCGATACAGCCGGTACAATCACCAAGGCCAGTGACCTCATTCTTGAATATGGAGCAAAATCAGTCAGAGCTCTATGCAGTCATCCTGTTATGAGTGACCCGGCTACCGAAAATGTGAAGAACTGTGGACTCACTGAGATTATTTTCACTGATTCAATTCCTTATGTGAAAGAGAATCAGAAGGCTACTGTCCTTCCCGTGGCTAAGCTTTTTGCAGATACTATACGAAGAATCCACAATAACCAGTCGATTTCTTCTCAATATCTTTTTAAATAAGGATAATAAAAATCAAAACTTATCTAAGTATTGAGGTACGTTTTCATGACGTGCCTCTTTTTATTTAGTGGAGATTATATGAACTTTGGGATTTCAGCGTTTGTTTATTATTTATAATACTCCTCTAATTTTCTTGTACAGTATGGTTTATATGGCTGAAAATTAGGATGAATTTTGAAACAAATTAAAATACAGACCATGAAAAGATTGAAGAGAATTTTATGTACGTTTGTGGCGATGCTTACAGTTTCTTTAGCTGCAAATGCAGGTGATAATTATGCTCACGATGCTTCCGCGCTTCCGGTAGCGGCGAAAACCACCCTTCAGAAGAATTTTAAATCCAAGGTCAGCTTAGTGAAGGTTGATAAGGATTTCGGACGAATTTCTGAATATGAGGTTATCATGACTGATGGTTCGGAAATCACATTTGATAAAGATGGAAATTGGAAGGAAGTTGAGGTTAATATTTCCAAATCAGTTCCTACAGGCTTCATACCGACAGGTGTCTCCAATTATGTTAAGGCAAACCAGAAAGGAAAGAAAGTAGTAGGGATTGAAAAGAAAAAAGATGGCTACGAGGTAGAACTCAACAATGGAGTGGAAATGAGATTCGACAAGCAGGGAAATTTCATACGATATGAAAAGTGAATTAAAGTGAATATAAAAACGGCTGATCTTGAGAAATCATGACCAGCCGTTTTTATTTCGGTATATTTCAAACTCTATTACCAGATGATTACACGCTCAGATTCAGGTCGGTACATCTTATCTCCTTCAGTAATACTGAAGCTGTCGAGGAAAGGTTTGATGTTCTTTAAGGACACATTCACACGGTTTATTCCTAAAGAATGAACATCTCCGGTGGTAAGAGAGCGAATTTCTTCATCTCTCACGTTCCCGGCCCATAGATTGGCAAAGTTCATATAGAACACCTGAATGGGATCAAGTCCGTCAATTTTAGCGGATTCATCCGTAATGTCCACACCCTTCTTTTTTTGAGAATCAAGGAAAGCAGTCATTGCTACACGAAGACCGCCTTGGTCGGCAATGTTTTCTCCAAGTGTATAAGCTCCGTTGGCATGAAGTCCGGGAAGAACCTCCACTTCGCTGTATTGATCCACGAGGCCTTGGGTAAGCGACTGGAACGCAGCCGCATCTTCCGGTGTCCACCAATTCACCATGTTTCCATCAGCATCGAAGTTACAGCCCTGATCATCGAAACCGTGTGTAAGCTCGTGTCCGATGACCACTCCAATTCCTCCGTAGTTTTCCGCATCAGAGGAGTTGGGATCATAGAATGGTGCCTGAAGAATACCTGCCGGGAAGACAATCTCATTGTTAAGAGGATTATAGTAAGCGTTGATGGTTTGAGGTGTCATACCCCATTCTTCTCTGTCAACAGGTTTTCCCCACTTCTCAAGATAGCGGTCCTGCGCCCATAAGCGAGCATTATGAATGTTGTCATAATATGACAACTCAGGATCGATAGTGAGTTTGGAATAGTCTTTCCATTTGTCGGGATAGCCAATCTTTACAGTTATTTTATTGAGTTTCTTGAGCGCTTGAACTTTGGTATCATCACTCATCCAAGGAAGGTGTATGATATGTTTGCCAAGAGCATTCCTTAAATTCTCAACAAGTCCCTCCATATATACTTTTGAGCTTTCAGGGAAGTATTCAGCCACATAAAGTTCGCCAATTCCTTCACCCATTATACCTTCTACAGTACCGAGTGATTTTTTCCAGCGAGGTCTCTGTTGCTCCACACCACTGAATACCTTGTTGAATTCAAAAGAAGCATTAGAGAAATCGTCGCTAAGATAGGGAGAAGCTCCTGATACAATATCCCAGAGATAAAGGTCTTTTTTCTCTCTGTCGGAGAGTGTGCGGTTAAGGAAATCTCCTTGTTTGACCGTATTGATATTAGTAACGATGAACTGCTCAGGAGTATTTATGCCCATTGTCTCTGAGAAGAAGCGATCCCAAGGGAATGAAGGAGCAATCTCCTTTACCTGTTCCAACGAGCGGATGTTATACATTGCCGGCAGATTTCTGCTTTCTTCTCTGGTCCATGTGGAATCGGCAATGAGTTTTTCAGCCTTCATCACGCTTTTCATCACTCTTGTAGCATCTTTCTTGGAAAGTCCTGCAAGCATCATCTGGTCTGTGATGAGTTTCTGATAAGCCTCTCTTACACTTTTATTTCTCTTGTCATTTAGGAGATAATAATCTCTATCACCCAATCCAAGATTCGGACCGGAAATATACATTGCGTATTGCTTGCTGTTTCCAAGGTCTTCCTGGAAGCCAACACCAACCAAAGGAGAGCTGTAGTTTTTATGCATGAACAGGAACAAATCTTCCATTCCTTCCTTAGGAGTGTTATTGATCTTGTCGAGAAGGGGCTTTATAGGAGTGGCTCCAAGTTTATTTCTGGTTATGGAATCAAGACCCATTTCATAAAGATTGGCAATCTTATATGCAAGTGTGCCTTTTTCAGGATTCTTGGCTGCCAGTCCTGTCACTATTCTTCTCACACGATTATTGCTGGAATCGTTAAGAATATTAAACTGTCCGTAACGAGAATATTCTCCTGTGAGGGGATGGGAATCCATCCAGGCTTTGTTTACATGGTGATAGAAGTCTTCTTTAGGGGAGATCGAAGCGTCGATTCCATTCTTGTCAAGACTCTTAAGATGTTCTGTTGTCTTGGGGTTTTTACAACAATCGGATGCTTCTGCACATTCTGTCTGGGCAAACGCAACGGATGTGAAACCCAAAGCAAGACATAATAGTTTAGTTCTTACGTCCATTATCTGATATTGTTACTGTTTGAAATTCTATATTAAATCGACAATATAATTTAAATAGTTGCCTATTTTAAAGGAAAGTTACAAATTTTTTTTTATTCTACAAAATAAATTTAAAAATTATACACTTTATTCCTTTTTGTAGTGTAATTTAGTTAGAATAGATCGTGCTTTTTTTTCGGTTTCATCCCATTCTTCTTCCGGACGTGAATCTTCCACTATTCCTCCTGCGGCAAACATACACCATTTATTCCCCTTAATCTTTAAGGCACGGAGTAAAACAAAGAAGGCAAAGTCTTTATCAGCATTATATGGTCCGAAAAAACCACCGTAGTATCCTCTTTTGAAATTCTCTGTCGCTTTGATAATTTCCATGGCTTTCTTTTTAGGATAGCCGCAAAGAGCCGGAGTAGGAGAGAGGTCGGATAGTAGTGAAAGAAGATTATCCTTAGAGAAATTTTCTTTAAGACTGATTTCGAACTCAGTGCATAGATGTTGTAGAAGTCCTGTCTTTCTGGAAATGGGATTTTTATTCCATGAAAAGGAATAGTGCTTCGAACTTATGATATCATAGATATAATCAGCTACCATTCTTTGTTCTTCAATATTCTTATTATCCCAATCTCCGGATTCTTCTGCGCTCCTTGTTCCGGCAAGAGCCATTGTATGAAGAACCCTGTTCTCTTTCTTTAGTAATGTTTCGGGAGTAGCACCGATCCATGTCCCGCTTTGAGGAGTATGAAAGCAGAATTTCATTGCCTCAGGAAAAGATTTTTTCAGATTGAGAAAAGTTTCTTTAAGATTTATCTTCCCCTCTCCACAAACTGTCTTGCAACAAACAACCTTCTCTTTTTTGAGAATCTGACTTTGTATTCTTTTCACTCTTTCAATGTGCTCGTATTTACTCACGGTATGCGTAGGGAAAGGAAATATCTCTTTTCCTTGTGATGAATTGCAGTATTTTTCTTCTAATCTATGTAAATCATCAGGAGTAATTCTTGTTTCCGGAACAATCGTGACGGAAGCCGGAGTGATGCCGGAGAATGAAGATAAATAGAAACCATTATGTAATCCTTCTATAACATTCCCTTCACCTCCCTCTATGTTTTCAGAAAAAGGAAGACTATATAGGAAGAACGAATCCATTGTTAAAACATTAAAATTATTTTTTACGCCTTATGAATCTCCTTGGCTTCAAAATCAAACGGGGATTTGGCTGAGGTAATGACTGCAATGATAAAATCGCCCGGAACAGCGTCCGTATTATTTACATAATATACGCAATCCACTTCCGGACTGTCCCATTGCGACCGGCACACTCGCACGTCTCCATCCAATTCATCCACAATCAGTTTAATTTCCATCCCTACCATCCCTTCGGCTTTCTCCAAAGCAATTTCTTCCTGAAGGGTCATGAGTTGATCCAGACGTTGCTGCTTAATATCATCTTCGATACTATCTTCGAGATTTTTTGCTGCAAAGGTATCCTCCTCCTCACTATAGGAAAATGCACCCATTCTGTCGAATTTCTGTGATTTTACAAAAGCAAGAAGTTCTTGGAAGGCTTCCTCTGTCTCGCCCGGAAAGCCTACCATCAATGTGGTTCTAATTTTAATTCCGGGCACTTTCTCTCTAATTTTATCGAGCAGCTTTATTGTGTCTTTACCATCTATATGACGTCGCATATTTGAAAGCACAGGATCGGCTATATGTTGTAAGGCAATATCAAGATATTTGCATACATTCTCACGACGGGCCATTACTTCGAGAATGTCCTCAGGAAAATCAGATGGATAGGCATAATGAAGACGAATCCATTCCACACCTTCAATATCTGCCATTTTATCAATTAGAATGGCGAGGGAATGTTTCCCGTATAGGTCAGTTCCATAGGAAGAGAGATCTTGAGCTATTATATTAAATTCTTTCACTCCTTTATCGACAAGCGACCTCGTTTCCTCAAGGATTTCTTCAATCGGACGCGATGTGTGACGTCCGGTGATAAGTGGAATAGCGCAGAATGAACAAAAACGGTTGCATCCTTCGGAAATTTTCAGGAAAGCCGAATGTGGTGGAGTGGTAAGAGTCCTTTCCCATTCTTTTGCGGTTTTCCGGAATGACTTTTCCGGAAGTGATTCTACAAAATTTTTCCAGTCGAATTTACCATACCACTGGTCGATCTCGGGCATCATTTCAGGCAGCTCTTTCTTATAGCGTTCCGAAAGACACCCCATCACTATAATCTTGCCAATCATTCCTTCATGTTTTTTTTCGGCAAGTTCGAGAAGAAGCTGAATGGATTCCTCTTTTGCATCTGCGATAAATCCACATGTATTTACTACCACATATTCCCCGTCAGGGACTTCGGAATCGTGAGATACGGTGTAGCCCTTTTCCTTAAGTCTATAGAGAAGTCTTTCAGAATCTATGAGGTTCTTGGAACACCCCATAGATATTACATCAATTTTACCTTCTTCCATTCCAAATATTAAATAGCATCTCCAAATAAAGATCTCACAAATTCATTTGAATGGAAAATCTGAATATCTTCCATTTTTTCACCAAGACCTATATATTTTACCGGAATTTGGAATTGGTCGCTGATTCCAATCACCACCCCCCCCTTGGAAGTGCCGTCAAGTTTTGTCACTGCAAGGGCATTAACTTCGGTGGCAGCCACAAATTGTTTGGCTTGCTCAAAAGCGTTCTGTCCCGTGGAACCGTCAAGAACCAGCAGCACTTCCTGAGGAGCGTCAGGAATGATACGCTTCATCACATTTTTCACCTTTGTCAGCTCATTCATGAGTCCGACCTTATTGTGAAGACGTCCGGCAGTATCAATTATCACTACATCCGCATCATGTGCCTTTGCATAAGAGAGAGTATCATGAGCCACGGCAGCCGGATCGCTTCCCATTTTCTGTTTCACTATATCTACACCGGCTCTTTCGCTCCAAACCACGAGTTGTTCGATAGCTGCAGCTCTGAAAGTATCTGCAGCTCCAAGCACAACTTTATTGCCTGCCTGGGAGTACTGATAGGCAAGTTTACCGATTGTGGTGGTTTTGCCAACACCATTAACTCCTACCACCATGATTACATAGGGATTTCCATCTTTCTTCCTGACATGGAAATCTTCCAAATCATCTTCAGGCTTGGCAAGCATATCGGAAATCTCCTCTGCAAGGAGATTTCTCAACTCCTCCATATTGACATATTTATCACGTGCCACTCTTGCCTCTATGCGTTCTATAATCTTAAGTGTAGTGTCAACTCCAACATCTGAAGTGATGAAAGCTTCTTCAAGACTGTCAAGGACATCATCATCAACCTTATCCTTTCCGCTGATAGCACGAGAGATTTTACCCCATACACTTTCTTTGGTTTTCTGGAGCCCTTGATCCAGAGTTTCTTTCTTCTTTTTTGAAAAGAGTTTGTTAAAAAATGCCATATATGAATGTTTTTAAATTTTCTGAAAGTACTTTGCAAATTTAACTATTTTTCTTAAATTACCCCTCCTAAATTGCAAAATAAAAAAATGAAGTTGAATTTACAACTCCATTTTTACAAGTATTGTAACAAAAAAATATTTCATCCTCTTACCACCATGGTTGATTCAAAACTAAGGCAGATGAATTGTCAATATTGACTGTAATGATTACAGCAGTTACAATAAATAAAACCAATGCCATTACCCAGGTAATAATAAAAGCAATCTTATTTGCAGGCTTTACCTCACTTCTTTCGCCCTTGATTATAAGTCTAATCAAAGCGTAGATGGGAATTCCGATGGTGATGATCAGACCAATCGCACAAAGTATACATACCATTAGCATAGGAGTATCCATCCCCTCAAAACCCGGTATGGAGATAAATGAAACTCCGGCCACTATCACAGCAATCAAAGCAATGAAGCATCCGATTAAGCCTAATGCCAGTGCGATTATCACCGGAATACAGACAATCAGTGATAGGATAAGGAAGATTTTAAATACTATTCCAAAAAAATTAGCTAATCCATCAAAAAATCTTTTTCCACAACTTTTATTTTTTATGGTATCTTCATTGCCGTAAGGGTTAGTTTTATACGAATTGTCATTTCTGAAGTACTGCTTCACACTTTGACCAATATTCTGTAGCGTAGGCGACTCTCCTGTCAGTTGCATTCTCTGGAGTGGCGTGTCAGCATTAGGGAGAATAATCCATAGAATCAGATAAACTAAGGCGAGTGTGGAGAAAGAGAAGAAGCACAATAAGACAACGAATAATCTAACCCATGTCACATCGATATTAAGATATTCAGCTATCCCCGCGCATACTCCACCCATCATACCATTCTTTGAATCTCGAAAAAGCCTTTTTACAGGCTTTTTATCCTCCGATAATGGAAAAGGAGGAGGAACAGAATTACTTTCAGAGATTTCCTCTACAGTAATACTTTCGGAATCGGTTTTGATTTCAATTTCACTTGCCAGCTCATTGGGATGTCCGATACGCGTGATTACATTTTCTACATCACTGAGGGTTACAACTTGTTTCCCTGACTCTTTCTCCATATAGAAAATTTCAGAGATGCGTGCTTCTATGTCAGTGGTTACCTCTTTGTTTTCAGTATCGCTGAAAACGTGTTTGAGGGTCTCGATATAGTCGTTGAGAAGACGGTACGCATCCTCGTCAATTGTAAAGACCCGGCCGTCAAGATTAATGTTATATGTTATTTTCATCTTCTTTTTCTAAATTAAAGCGATTTGACACTATGTCGGTATTTCTAAGCGAATCAATAGTTCCTGCTATCTCATCCCAGGCTTCCGACATATATTGTAAGATCACCTCTCCTTCTTCTGTGAGCCTGTAATATTTCCTCGGAGGACCTTTAGGGGATTCCTCCCACTCATAAGTAAGCTTCCCTTCTTTCCTCAATCGGTTGAGAAGAGTATATAGAGTGCCCTCCACTACCACAAGCCCTGAACGTTTCATTATATCTATGATGTCTGAGGTGTATTTTCGCTCATCCTTGAGCACAAGGAGAATACAATATTCCAGCATGCCCTTGCGCATCTGAGATTTTATATTCCCTATTTTCTCTTCTATGTTCATAGTATCATTTTTACTTAAAATGATATTCCCCCTTTGTTGTTTCCATCAGATTTGGAAATATCATCGTTATCAATATTCAAATCAGTTTTCTTAGCAGATGAATTAAGATGACCGAAGTTCCATGTCAGATTCACGCCCACTCTCCAACTCCCGCTATAGGAATCTGTATATGTGTGTTGTGCGCCCGAATGTGTATTGGCATGGAAAGGTGTCTTGCTTTGCAGGAAGCTTGAGGCGTTGAGAGCAACCGTAAGTTTATCATTGAGAAATCCTCTTGATACACCTATACCATAATAATACCATCCTGAAAAGCTGCCTTGAAGTTGAATCACATGGAATGTCTGGCCGCCATAGGCAGAAAGCTTTATTTCACCAGGCATTGTATAATTCCAGTTTGCTCCATAATTTCCAGTCCATCCATGATTTTTGAAAAGAGGGGAGAATGATTGCATCTTCACGTAAGCTAATCTTCCATTAACCGATAAATTCATTTTATTGGTGAGATACATATTAAGGAATCCTCCCATGCCAAATTCCTGACTGTGGCCTATATTTGCTGTGGTCTGATGAAGAATCATACTTTCTTCTTCACCCTGAGTATAGTAAATATATTCTGCAATCGCATTATTGGTGTATCTATAATCGGCAAATACATTACCTCCAAAAATGCGTCCGTAGTTTGTGTAGGTAAGTGATATCCTGTTGCTGTGCTCGCTTTCAAGATTGGGATTTCCTTCCTGAACCATGGTCCCTAAAGCGGTTTGCTGGTAAGGACTCATCTGTCTGATATTTGGACGCGAAATCCTCATCTGGTAAGAAAGCCGGAGATTGGATACGGGAGAGAATATGTATGTAACTGCTGCGTTTGGAACCAAATCATTTAGATGACGCGTAAAGTCTTCAGACTTGTCAAATCGATTTCGGATACTCATGCGTGTATGTTCATATCTCAAGCCGGCATTAGCGGAGACGTTCCCGAAATGCCCTGTGTAAGAGGCGTAGAGTGCATATATATCCTGAAGTTGCATCATATCCACTTCTTTTTCGGGTAAATATGTTATTGAAGAAAGTGTTTGCCCGACGCCTGATTCTCCTGTAGCCGTATTATGGCGTAGAATGATTTTGGCTCCTGTCTCTAATTTATGTTTTTCTCCTCCGAAAGGATTTGCATAATCAAGCTGAAAAGTGTGTTCCCTGTTATAGTTTATGTTCTTATTAACTAATAGAGGATAAAGGATATCATAGTTCACCGGATTAGATGTTTCGGTATATAGATCCAGAGGATTGCGACCGAAATTATACAGATATGCAAGAACGAAACGGTGTCCCGGTGTATCAAATGAATGTTGATAGGATGCATTAGCTGACGCGGAAAGCATTTTCAGGCTTCCATTGATGTCTTGAGAATATTGCCATTGTAAGAGATTCACAAGGTTATACATTCCTGTGGTGGAATGATAATCTTTTATCTTACCGTCAAGGTTCATAAAGCTACCTCCGAAAGTAAAGAGATTCTTTTCATCAGGTTCCCATGATGCATTTAATCCTGCATTGACAAAATTAAACCCAACCTTCTGCAGCGATTTCATCACCTGTTTGTGATTCGTATCATCGGAATCATTGATATTGGTAAAGGTCTGATCGGTGGTTTGGTCTAAGAAGCTTGTGGCTCCATAAGTGACATTGGCATCAAGACTGAACCTGTCATATTTCATTTTCCCGAAAAAGGATAAATTATAATCCCGGTTGGATAGAGCTGCACTGAGGGTTCCTGAATAACCGTCTTTACGCTGCTTAGTCTCAGTAATGAGATTCAGCACACCACCTGAACCTTCTGCATCATATTTTGCTCCCGGCTCGGTAATAACTTCTATCTTGAGCACAGCATCGGCAGGCATGGATTTGAATATGCGGGAATAATTTGCCTGAAGCATTGGATCTTCTTTGCCGTTTACACATATTTTGAAATTTGAATCTCCATTTATATATACCACATCCTGACCATCCACAGTGACCATAGGAACTTTTTTTAATGCGTCGAGAAGAGTGAGACCTTTCGCACTGTCATCCTCAGCGAGATCATAAGTCAGGGACGCTCCATCGGATTTAATAACTTCCTTTTTGGCCACTACTACCAATTCCTGGAGATCACCATGCATATCTGCAAGAGAATCCGCCGATTGCGATCCTTGACTTGCCATAAGGGCTGATAATAATAAAAAAGTATTCATAATAATTATTTATAACTTCAGATTTATCATTTTCGATGCAAAGTTATAAAATAATTTAGTACCTTGCAATACATAGTACTATATTTTTTACAGGTAGTATGTAAAAATAATTTTATTCAAAAAAAATCCTGCTTTTTCAAGCAGGATTTATAAATAATCAGTATCTACCTTATCAGCTGGATGAGCCATCCTTTGGTAAGAACAAAACCGCATAAACCTATCCCTACAAAATGATCTTTCTTCTTACCGTTCTTTTTGAAATAGGCGAGTTTGACGAGCCATAAGTTTTTTACTTCTATCGTCCCCTCTTTTTCAACTTTCCTGATCACTTCCTCATCGCTCAGATGGTCGGTATCAACATCAAGATATTGATCCAATTGGGTGACTTGAGCAAATTTATATAGTTGCTCTTCTATTATGGAGCGAGATACCTCGGCCTCCATTTTTTGTTTTGACGGGCAGAGCCACCAAAGAACAAGAATGACAACGATTGTCATAATCCACCCCCATAGAGTTTCGGAATCTATGTCGAGATCCCATTTCTTTTCATTGTTTTCGTTAGTTTCCATAAATTACTATAGATTATTTTGGTTTTATATCAGGGGCAAAAATAGTAATTCAAGAAACCAAATCTAAATCAGATAAAGTTCGATATGGTTCGATTTAAGAGAAGTTAACATTTGAATTCCTATCCCATAAGACAATATTTCCATCTGATTGTGCAAGGGATTTTTTTACATCAATAATCCTTTGATTTGATGATCCACGGAATAGAAGATCTGTATCTCGGAGCGAGAGAATGAAGGGTGAGTCAACAATCACATCCACATCGATGATTGCATCAGATAGAAGAGGGGATGTTATGATTTCTTCCCAACGGAATCCTGTATATAGCCATACATTATGGCCAAGTTCATGTATTTTTGCTACCAGATTCTTGATAAAACCGGGGTGATATAGAGGATCACCCCCCGAAAGGGTTACATCAAAATCTTCCTCTTCTATGACGGGCATAAGATCATCAACCGTATAAGGTGTGCCCGTTTTAAAATTCCAGGAAGAAGGGTTGTGGCATCCGGGACATTCATGTCGGCAACCGGCGAAGTATATGGAGGTGCGAAATCCGGGGCCGTCAACAGTCGTGCCCCGGATTATCTTAATTATATTGGTTGTCTTGCTCATTTCATTTATTCGTGCACAACGCGGTCGTTTAATTCGGCAAGCTTGCCTGAATTCCAACGTTCAGTAGTTCCAACGAGATAACCTGTGATGCGTTGTATTGTCTCAAAATGAGAGCCACATTTGGGACAGTGATCAACATTTTTTTCTGCGTTCTCATATCCGCACTTCGGGCAGTGATTACGATTATGATTCACCGATCCATAACCAAGATTATATTTATCCATCATATCGACAATCTGCATGATGGATTCTTCATTGTGAGTGGCATCGCCATCAATCTCAACATAAAAAATATGGCCTCCCCTTGTAAGTTCGTGATAAGGAGCCTCTACCTTCGCCTTGTGTCGTGGAGAACAATGGTAATAGACCGGAACATGATTTGAATTGGTATAGTAGTCTTTGTCGGTCACCCCGGGAATTACTCCGAATGTTTTACGATCTTTTTTCGTAAACTTCCCTGATAATCCTTCAGCAGGAGTGGCAAGTACAGAATAATTATGTCCGTATTCCTCGCAATATTCATTAACACGGCTACGCATATGTTTGACAATCTTAAGCCCCAATGTCTGAGATTCCTGACTTTCACCATGATGTTTGCCCGTTAGGGCAACAAGACATTCTGCAAGACCGATAAATCCGATTCCAAGGGTGCCTTGATTAATTACCGGTTCGATTGTATCATTTTTATCGAGTTCAGATGCTCCATTCCAGAGCACGCTCATAACAAGCGGGAATTGCTTGGCTAAAGCTGTCTTCTGGAATTCGAATCGCTCATTGAGCTGTAAAGCTGTTATATCAAGAACATTATCCAACTTTTCAAAGAATTTTGCAATGCGTTCTTCTTTATTCTGGATATTCATACATTCTATGGCAAGTCGAACTATATTTACGGTTGAAAAAGATAGGTTACCTCTTCCTATAGATGTCTTTTCTCCATATCTATTCTCAAATACACGTGTTCGACAGCCCATGGTAGCAACTTCATATTTATACCTTTCCGGATCATCGGCACGCCATTTTTCATGATGATTGAATGATGCGTCCAGATTTAAGAAATTGGGGAAGAAACGACGGGCGGTTACTTTGCATGCCAGTTTATAAAGATCATAATTGGGATCTTCCGGGAGATAGGAAACCCCACGTTTTTTCTTCCAGATTTGAATCGGGAAAATAGCGGTGGCGCCGTTTCCAACCCCTTCATATGTTGAATTAAGGAGTTCGCGTATCACGCAACGACCTTCGGCAGAAGTATCCGTGCCATAGTTTATGGAGGAGAACACTACCTGATTGCCTCCTCGTGAATGGATTGTGTTCATATTGTGGATAAAAGCTTCCATTGCCTGGTGCACTCTTCCCACTGTACGGTTCACAGCGTGCTGGACATATTTTTCTTCCCCTTCAAGACCTGAGAGGTCTTTATGCAGGAAATCTTTTATGGGAGTGTTATATAGATGGGAAAGGTCTTTTCCCACAAACTTCTCAATGTTCTTTATTTCCTCTATAAAAGAGGAACGCACGAAGGGAGCAAGATAAAAATCAAAAGCCGGAATAGCCTGCCCCCCATGCATCTCATTCTGAGCAGTTTCCAACGATATGCAGGCAATTACGCTCGCTGTTTCGATTCTCTTGGCCGGACGTGATTCCCCGTGACCGGCCACAAAACCATTGCGCAGAATCTTTTCAAGAGGATGCTGCACACAGGTCAGCGACTTAGTGGGATAATAATCTTTATCGTGAATGTGCAGATAGTTGTTTTTAACAGCATTCTTTACTTCCGGGCTGAGAAGATAATCATCAACAAATGGCTTGGTGGTCTCGCTTGCGAATTTCATCATCATTCCTGCAGGCGAGTCAGCATTCATATTGGCATTTTCACGAGTTATGTCGTTACTTTTGGCCTCTATGATTTCGAGGAATATATCTCTTGTCTTTGCTCTTCGAGCTATCGAGCGCTGGTCGCGATAAGCTATATATCTTTTTGCTACATCCTTGCGTTTGGATTTCATCAGTTCCATCTCCACGCGATCTTGAATTTCCTCGACGGTCATACAATTTTTCCCGCTCATTCCTACACGGTCGGTGATTCTCTGAACAAGTGATTCATCTTCACCGGATTCAGTTTGAAGCATGGCTTTCCTTATTGCGGCTTTGATTTTTTCTTCGTTATAGCCTACTACGCGGCCGTCTCGTTTTTCAACTGTCTGTATCATTGCGGAGGTGACTAATAGTTTCTGCTTAAAGGTTAATATATTGTAATGAAAATTACACTATCTGCGATATTGCATAGCTCATTTTCACTTTGCAAAGATAGAACAAGAGCTTTGATTCTACAAATTTTTTAAAATAAAATTTTTTTAAAATATTTCTATTTTGGAAAACTTTTGGTTATCTGATTATTTTAAATTAATTGATATATAATAAGATAATTCCTTTTTTGGAAAACTTATATTTAAATAATCATATTAAAATATGCTAAAC